>NZ_JAPEPX010000001.1:0-368750 GCF_026339935.1 Streptomyces sp. NBC_01551 | reverse complement strand
GCCGGAGTGCTGGTGTGAGCGACCCGGGGACGGGGCGAACGCCGAGATGCCGCCTCCCGGAGCCTCCCGCATCATGACTGCTGTGCACGACACAGACCGGGGATCGATCGCGCTGTCGATCGTCGTCCCCATGTTCAACGAGGAGGAGGCCCTGCCCGCCCTGACGGCGCGGCTCCGGCCGACCCTGGACGGGTTCGGCGAACCGTACGAGGTCCTGGCCGTGGACGACGGCTCGACCGACCGGACCCCCCGGCTGCTGGACGAGCTGCGTTCCGTCTGGCCCCAGCTGCGCGTCGTGACCCTGCGGCGCAACAGCGGCCACCAGGCCGCCCTCACCGCCGGACTGCACCGGGCCTGCGGCTTCTACGTCGTCAGCCTCGACGCCGACCTCCAGGACCCGCCGGAAGCCATCCCCGACATGGTCGCCACCGCCCGGGCGGACGGACTGGACATCGTCTACGGCGTCCGCACCGACCGCTCCACCGACAGCTTCCTCAAACGCCGGACGGCGGCCGTCTACTACTGGCTCATGCGCCGCCTGGTCGGCACCTTCGTCCCCGCTCACGTCGGGGACTTCCGGCTGTTGTCCCGCCCCGTCGTGGAGACCCTCAAAACCCTCCCCGACCAACAGCAGGTCTACCGCCTGCTCATCCCCTGGCTCGGCTTCCCGAGCGGCCAGATCACCTACCGGCGCGCGGAACGGGTGGCCGGCACCACCAAGTACCCCGTACGCAAGATGGTTTTGCTGGCCCTGGACAGCATCACCAGCTTCTCGGCGGTCCCGCTGCGCCTGGCCACGGCGATCGGCGCGTTCAGTCTCGTCGTCTGTCTCGTCTTCTTCGTCTGGACCGTCATCGTCCACGTCACGGGCAACACCCTGCCCGGCTGGACGTCCTTGATCATCACGGTCCTGTTCTTCGGCGCCGTCCAGCTCTTCTGCCTGGGCATGCTCGGCGAGTACATGGCCCGCGTCTACACAGCCGTCCAGGCCCGCCCCACCTATGCCGTCGCCCGCGACACGGACGAGGAACAGCGCGACAGCGGCAAGGGCTGAAGGCCGCGCTTTTCCCGGGGCCGAAACCGGGGCATGGTTTTCGCATGACCGGTGAAGGGACGAGGGAAGCCGATCCCGGGGTGTACGGGCCCGGGTCCGTGACCTGGCAGTGCCACGGGGACCCGGTGATGTGGATCGCCGGCGTGCGGGCGCTGTACCTGCAGGCCCTGCATCCGCGCGCCGTGCGGGGGGTGACCCAGAACAGTGACTTCCGGCGCGACGCGTGGGGCCGGCTCCTGCGGACCGCCGACTTCGTCGGCACGCTCACGTACGGCACCACCGAGGCCGCCGAACGCGCCGGTGCCCGGGTCCGGCGGATCCACCGGTCACTGTCCGCCACCGACCCCGACACCGGGGAGCGCTTTCCCGTCGACGACCCCGCCCTGCTCCTGTGGGTGCACTGCGCGCAGATCGACAGCTTCCTCCACGTCCTGCGCCGCTCCGGCGTCCCCCTCACCCCTGCCCAGGCCGACCGCTACGTGGACGAGAACCGGGTGGGCGCCCGTCTCGTCGGTCTCGACCCGGCCGGGGTTCCCGCCGACACCGCCCAGCTGGCCGCCTACTTCGAGAAGGTCCGCCCCGAGCTCGCGGCTGGCCCCGACGCCCTCGACGTGGCCGCCTTCCTGCGCAGCCCGCCCATCCACCCGCTCCTGGTCCCTGGCCGAAACCTGCTGTGGCGGCCGTTCACCGGACTCGCGTACGCGACCCTCCCCGAGTGGGCGCACCAGCTGTACGGGACGCCCGCACCGGCCCCGCGCGCCGTCACCCGGCGCCTGCGCCTCACCGGCCACTTGCTGCGCGCCATTCCCGCAGGTCTGCGCTGGAAGCTGCCCCCAGGTCACATCTTGAAAGCGATGCGTCGCATGGGCCCCGGGAGCCGCCCCTCCCCGTACACACTGCGTTCATCAGCGTCCATACTGGACCGGCCGGGGAGGGCATAGGACGCACAAGGACGCAGCAGACAACGGGGGCGGCTTCAAGACATGGCGGAGTCCAGACTGATCCAGGGCCGATACCGGTCGCTCGATCTGATCGGGCGCGGCGGCATGGGCGAGGTGTGGCGGGCCCGGGACGAGTCGCTGGGCCGGCAGGTCGCCGTCAAATGCCTCAAGCCGGTCGGGGCCGAGCAGGACGCCCACTTCACCCAGGTGCTGCGCGAGCGGTTCCGCCGCGAGGCGCGGGTCGCCGCCTCGCTCCAGCACCGGGGCGTCACCGTCGTCCACGACTTCGGCGACGACAGCGCCGCCGGCGGCCCCCTCTACCTCGTCATGGAACTCCTCGAAGGCCGCAACCTCAGCCAGCTCATGGAGGACAACGAGGCACGCCCACTGCCCGTGGACGTCGTCGTCGACATCGCCGAGCAGCTGGCGGCCGCCCTCGGCTACACCCACGACCAGGGCGTCGTCCACCGCGACCTGAAGCCCGCCAACATCATGCGGCTCACCGACGGCACGGTGAAGATCTGCGACTTCGGCATCGCCCGCCTCGCCCACGACATCGGCTTCACCGCCAAGCTCACCGGCGGGTCCATGGCCATGGGCACCCCGCACTACATGTCGCCCGAGCAGATCGCGGGCGGCGAGGTCGACCACCGCAGCGACCTCTACTCCCTCGGCTGCGTGCTGTACGAGATCGCCACCGGCGCCCCGCCCTTCGACCTCGGCGACTCCTGGTCCGTCCTGGTCGGCCACCGCGACAACACCCCCGTACCGCTGCGCGAACACCGCCCCGAGCTGCCGGAGTACGTCGAGCAGGCCGTCCTGGACCTGCTGGCCAAGCACCCAGAGGACCGCCCCGGCGACGCCCGCGACCTGCACCGCAGGCTCGTCGAGGCCCGCCTCGGCCCCGGCGGCCTGCCCGGCGCCCAGGCCCCGCTGCCCGACTGGGCCCAGGGCATGACCGCCGGCCGCAAGGCGGGCATCGACGCCCGTCCCGCCAGCGGCGAATGGGCCGTCCTCACCGGCTCCTGGACCGCCGCCCGGGCCGTCGGCGCGCCCCGCGTCAGCGGCGCCCCGCGCGCTGGCGGGCCGCACCGGATCCTGCGGCCCGCCGCCGCCGAGGACCCGCGCCTGACCGCCGCCTACGGGCTGCCGCGCGCCCCGGGCCCCGACCCGGCCCACCCCGACCACCCCGACGCCCTCGCCGCCGGGCACACCCGCGCGTTCACCCTCAGCCGCGCCGGCCGCCCCGAGGAGGCCCTCGCCCTGTACGCGACCGTGGCCGCCGGGCGGGCCCGCGTGCTCGGCCCGGACCACCCCGACACCCTCGCCGCGCGCCAAGAGGAGGCGTACGAACAGGGCCGGCTCGGCCGCCACCACGAGGCGTACGAGATCTACGGCGCGGTACTCGCCGCCCGTGTCCGGACCATGGGCCCGCGCCACCCCGACACCCTGCGCTGCCGCCACAACCTGGCCTGCGCCATGGGCGCCCTCGGCCGGTACGAGCACGCCCTGCGCACCGCCGCCGACGTGGCCGCCGACCGGGCGGCCGTCCTCGGCCCCGAGCACGCGGACACACTGCTCACCCGGTACGAGGTCGCCTACGCCCTGGGCCGGCTCGGCCGCTGGGACGAGGCGCTGGGCGCGTTCCGCGAGGTGGCCGACGTACGGGAACGCGTCCTGGGCCGGGACCACCCCGACGCCCTCGCCGCCCGCTACGAGATCGGCATCGCGCTCGGCCGCACCGGCCGCGCCGCCGAGGCCCTCGACCTGTTCCGGGTCCTGGTCCGCGACCGCACCCGGGCCTACGGGGCCGGCGACCCGGAGACGCTGCGCGCCCGGCACGTCCTCGGCGTCAACCTGGGCCGGCTGGAGCGCTGGGAGGAGGCCGTGACCGAGGCCCGCGAGGTGGCCGAGGCGCGGGCGAAGGCGCTCGGCGCCGAGCACCCCGACACCCTCGTCAGCCGCCGCGAACTCGCCGTGGGGCTCGGCCGGCTCGGGCGCTGGCACGAGGCGCTGCCCGTGTACCGGGAACTCTCCGGCATTCGCGAACGGTCCCTCGGCGACGAGCATCCCGAGACGGTCGCGGCCCACGCCGACGAGGCACACTGTCTGGAGCGGCTGGGCCAGGTGTGTTACCAAGAGCCATGACGACCTCGGCATCGGCCTCGCACGGCTCCGGTTCTGGCGCATTCGGCTCCGACACGTTCGGCTCCGACGTGTACGACGCGGTGATCGTGGGGGGCGGGCACAACGGCCTGGTCGCCGCCGCGTACCTGGCCCGGGCGGGCAAGTCCGTCCTGGTCCTGGAGCGCCTCGGTCACACGGGCGGGGCCGCCATCTCCACCCGCCCCTTCGCGGGCGTGGACGCCCGGCTCTCGCGCTACTCCTACCTGGTCTCGCTGCTCCCGTCGAAGATCGTCCGCGAGCTCGGACTCCGCTTCGAGGTACGCAGGCGCACGGTCTCCTCGTACACGCCCACCGAGCGCGACGGCCGGCCCGGCGGGCTGCTCGTCGGCGCCGACGAGACGCGGACCAGGGAGTCCTTCGCGCGGCTGACCGGCTCGGAGCGGGAGTACGAGAGCTGGCGGGCCTTCTACGGGACCACCGGCCGGGTCGCCCGCAAGGTGTTCCCGACGCTGACCGAGCCGCTCCCCACGCGGGCGCAACTTCGGGCCCGGATCGACGACGAGGCGGCCTGGCGGATGCTGTTCGAGGAGCCGCTCGGGCAGGCCGTGGAGCGGAACTTCACCGACGACCTGGTACGGGGCGTGGTCCTCACGGACGGCCTGATCGGCACCTTCGCGGACGCCCACGACCCCTCGCTGGCGCAGAACCGCTGCTTCCTCTACCACGTGATCGGCGGCGGCACCGGTGACTGGGACGTCCCGGTCGGCGGGATGGGCGCGCTCACCGACGCCCTGGCCACGGCCGCGCGGGACGCCGGGGCCGAGATCGCCACCGGACACGAGGTGCTGCGGATCGACACGGACGCGGCGGCTCCGGCGGAGGTGACCTTCCGGACCGCGACCGGGGAGGGGCGGGTCGTCGCCCGGAACGTGCTGGTCAACGCCTCGCCCCAGGCACTGGCCGGGTTCCTCGGGGAGAGCGCGCCGGCCCCCGCCGAGGGCGCGCAGCTCAAGGTCAACATGCTGCTGCGGCGGCTGCCCCGGCTGCGGGACACCTCCGTCGATCCCCGCGAGGCGTTCGGCGGCACCTTCCACATCGCCGAGGGGTACGAGGAGCTCCGCCGCGCCCACGCCGAGGCGGCCTCCGGCGAACTGCCCTCCGTACCGCCCTCGGAGATCTACTGCCATTCGCTGACCGACCCGTCGATCCTGGGGCCGGAGCTGGTGGAGCAGGGCTACCAGACGCTCACGCTGTTCGGCCTGCACACCCCGGCCCGGCTGTTCGAGAAGGACGACCACGGGGTCCGCGAGGTGCTCCTGACGGCCACCCTCGCGCAGCTCGACGCGCACCTGGCCGAGCCGATCACCGAATGCCTCGCCCTCGACGCCGACGGGCGGCCCTGCATCGAGGCCAAGACCCCGCTGGACCTGGAGCGCGAACTGCGGCTGCCCGGCGGCCACATCTTCCACCGGGACCTGTCCTGGCCGTACGGGGACGGGACGGACGGATCCCGGTGGGGAGTGGAGACGCCGTACCCCAACGTGCTGCTGTGCGGGGCGGGCGCGGTCCGCGGCGGCGGGGTCAGCGGAGTGCCCGGCCACAACGCGGCGATGGCGGTCCTGGAGCGCCTGCCGCAGACGTAGGCCTCAGGGCGGACGCAGGCCTCAGGCCCGCGCCCCCGCCGGCTCGATCACCACGATCGGGATCTCCCGGTCGGTCTTGGCCTGGTACTCGTCGTACGACGGCCAGTGCTTCACCATCAGCGGCCAGTACGCGGTGCGCTCCTCGGGCGTGGCCGTACGGGCAGTGCCCTGCATGACCTTCGGGCCGACCTGGATGCGGACCTCCGGGTGCGAGGTGAGGTTCTTGTACCAGAGCGGGTGATCGGGCGCCCCGCCGTACGAGGCGACGATGAAGTAGCGCCCGTCGTCCTCACCGTAGATGAGCGGGGTCCGCACGGGGTTGCCCGAGACCCGGCCCACGGTGGTGAGCAGCAGTGTCTGGGTGCCGTTCCAGTGGTGCCCCTCGGCTCCGTCCGAGCTGACGTACTGCTTGACGTGGTCCAGCGCCCAGCCCGTCTTAGGGTCCTTCGGGTGATCCCAGTCGATGTCGGTCATGGCGTCACGCACCTGCCTTCGGCGTTGAAAGGTCAACCAACCCACCAACGAATCGCAACACGGACGGGCACGGTTCTATGCCGCCACGGCGCGGGGAGAACGCAGAGGTCCCCGGCGATCACGTCGCCGGGGACCCGCGGTGTCACGTGGTGTGACGCGTGTGCCTCTGGGGATCAGGCGTTCGGCTGCTGCTTCTGCGCGCGCTCGGCCTTCTCCGCCTGCTTCTCCTTGATGCGGACGGCCTCCTTGCGGACCTCCGCCTGCGTGGTGCGCTCCTTCTGCAGCCACTCGGGGTTCTCGGTCTTCAGGGCGTCGATCTCGGCCGTGGTCAGCGCGTCGGTGATCCCGCCGCGCGCGAGGCCGGCGATGGAGACGCCCAGCTTCGCCGCGACCACCGGCCGGGGGTGCGGGCCGTTGCGTCGCAGCTCCTGCAGCCACTGGGGCGGATCGGCCTGCAGCGCACTCAACTCGGTGCGCGAAACGACACCCTCCTGGAACTCTGCGGGTGTGGCTTCGAGGTACACACCCAGCTTCTTCGCCGCGGTCGCGGGCTTCATCGTCTGGGTGGTCTGGTGCGACGTCATGGTGTCAAGAGTAGCGAGCGTGTGCGATACCTCCGACCACGACCGGTAATCTGGGCGGGTGACAGGCTCGGAAGTACCTCCTTCGTTCCGGCTCGCCTATGTTCCGGGGGTGACGCCCAGCAAGTGGGTGCGGATCTGGAACGAGCGGCTGCCCGACGTCCCGCTGACCCTCATCACGGTGGACCCCGTCGAGGCCCCCGACGTCCTGCGGGCGCGCGGCGCCGACGCCGGGTTCGTGCGGCTTCCGATCGACCGGACGGCCCTCAGCGCGATCCCGCTCTACACCGAGGTGACGGTCGTCGTGGTCCCGAAGGACCACGTCGTGGCGGCGGTCGAGGAGATCTCCACCGAGGACCTGGCCGACGAGATCGTGCTGCACCCGATGGACGACACCCTGGACTGGGAGCGGCTGCCCGGGAAGCCCGCGATCGAGCGCCCCGCCACGACGGCGGACGCCATCGAGCTGGTGGCGGCGGGGATCGGCGTGCTCGTCGTCCCGCAGTCGCTGGCGCGCCTGCACCACCGCAAGGACCTCACCTACCGGCCCGTCTCGGACGCGCCCGAGTCGCGCGTCGCGCTGTCGTGGCTGGAGGACGAGACCACCGACCTGGTGGAGGAGTTCATCGGGATCGTCCGGGGGCGGACCGTCAACAGCTCGCGGGGGCGCGGCAAGCCGCCGGCCCCGGCCACGGAGTCGAAGGCCAAGCGGCCCGACCAGGGCGCCGGGGCGCGGCGCAAGCCCGCGGGCGGCAAGGCGACGGGCAAGTCCACCGGCAAGAACCCCCGGGGCGGTTCCGGCGGTTCCGGTGGTTCCGGTGGCGCCAAGGGTGCCAAGGGCGTCAAGGGCGGCGGCGCCCGCCGCGGCAAGCCGCGCGGACGCGGCTAGCGTCCTCACGCGCCGTACCGCGTCATCCCCGGCTAGTCGGCCGACTTGGTCCAGCCGGTGGCCTCGACGCGGGCCGCGTCGCGGGGGCGGTCCTCGGCGAAGAGGAGCCGTGCCGGTTCCGCCACCCGTACGACGTCCACGTAGATCCCCCGACCGACGTAGCGGCCGGTCGCGGTGTGCCGGAAGCGCAGTCGCACCTCGCGGCCCGCCCAGGACGGGAGCGGGGCTTCGAGGCGGTGCCACATGCGGCCCGACCAGCCGCCCGCGGAGCCGGACGGCCACTGCTCCGGGGTTCCGCCGGTGGTCCGCACCGTGCTGAAGGGCAGCGGCTCCCAGGTCGCGCCGTCGGCCGAGGCCTCCAGGTGGAAGGAGCCCTCGCCGGGGACGGTGTCCCACCACACGGCGCAGCGCAGCCGGGCCGCGCCCGTGGCCGGGGCGACCGGCGGCAGGGTGAGGGTCCCCGAGCCGCCCGGGGTGATCCCGGAGAACCAGGCCGGGCCGCCGTGCCGGGTACGGACCGGGACGGCGCGGGCGAACCGGTTGCCGACCGCCACCCGGGGGGCGCTGCCGGCGCGCCAGGTGCGTACGGGGTGGACGGAGTTGCCGAGCAGGACCAGGAACGAGTCGGTCGAGGGGTCCAGGACGATCGAGGTGCCGGTGAAACCGGTGTGGCCGGCGGAGTGCGGGGTGGCCATCGCGCCCATGTACCAGTGCTGGTAGAGCTCGAAGCCGAGGCCGTGGTCGTCGCCTGGGAACGCGGTGTTGTAGTCCGTGAAGAGCAGCTCCACGGAGGCGGGGCGCAGGATGCGCTTGCCCGCGTAGACGCCGCCGTCGAGCAGGGCGCGGGCCAGGACGGCCAGGTCCCAGGCGGTGCCGAAGACGCCCGCGTGGCCGGCGACGCCGCCGAGGGCGTACGCGTTCTCGTCGTGGACCTCGCCCCACACCAGCCCGCGGTCCAGGCCGGACCAGGGCGGCCGCTGCACCTCGGTGGCGGCGGTGACCCGGCGCCAGGAGAGCGGCGGGTTGTACCGAGTGCGGTGCATCCCGAGCGGAGCGGTGATCTCGTCGTGGAGCAGGGCGTCCAAAGTGCGACCGGTGATCCGTTCCAGGAGCAGCTGGAGCGAGATCAGGTTGAGGTCGGAGTACCTGTACACCGTCCCCGGAGTGTCCTGCGGTCGCACCGACCACAGCAGCCTCAGCTGCGCCTCCCGGGTGGGCTGCTGGTAGAAGGGCGCCCACGAGCGCAGCCCCGAGGTGTGCGTCAGCAGCTGGCGGACCGTGACGGCTTCCTTGCCGCCCCCGGTGAACTCCGGCAGGTACCGGACCACCGGGGCCTCCAGCTCCAGCCGGCCCCGCTCCATCTGCTGCACGGCCAGGATCGAGGTGAACAGCTTGGTCAGCGAGGCCAGGTCGAACACCGTGTCCTCGGCCATCGGGATGCGCTCGGCCTCCGGGAACTCCCGGACCCGGTCGGTCCGTCCGTCGTACTCCGCGTACCGGACGGCGTGGCCCATCGCCCGGTGCAGCGCGACCGTGCGGCCCCGCCCGGCGAGGACCACCGCACCGGCGTAGTAAGGGTGTTCGGGGGATGGACCCAGGAACCGCCTCGCCTCGTCCGCCACCCCTTCCAGGTGGGCGTCCAGCAACCCGGCCTGGCGGGCGGACCCGTACCGCAGCCGCAGGCCCTGAAGGGCCCGCCGCTCGGCGGGGCTTCCCGCGGCCCCGGCCGACCCGGGCAGCGCGGCGTGCAGGACGAGCACCCCGCCGAGCGCGAGCAACCGCGCGCCGAGTCGGCGCCGGCTCAGTCCGGGCGCCCGGACTCCGGCAGCCCCCGCACCGGCCCCTGTACCGGCGGGCGTGCCCGTGCCGACGGGTGTGCTGGTGCCTGTGCCGGCGGTCAGGCTGGTCCCCGTACCGGTCGGCGTGCTCGTACTCCTGCCGGCGTCCGCGCTGGTCCATGTGCCGGCGGGTGGGTCGGCGGGTGCCGGTGTGGCTGCTTTCCCGCGACCGCTGCCGTTGCCGCCTTCGCCGCCGTTCCCGACCGCCCCCGTGACCCCGTCCATGCCGGCCCTCCTGTCCGCTGTCGCACCCTCCCGAAGTATCTGCCCGCCCGCCGCGCACCCCCCGCACCGACCGGCCGTCAAAGAATCTGACACAGCATCAGAAAATCTCTTCCCTCGGCCGCCGCCCTGCGGCATCCTGCGCCCCATGGAGACGGAGCTGAGCAAGAAACTGGGAGTCGAGCACGCCATCTTCGGCTTCACGCCCTTCCCGGCGGTCGCCGCTGCCATCACCCGCGCCGGCGGCCTCGGCGTCCTCGGCGCGGTCCGCTACACCGCCCCCGACGACCTCAAGCGCGACCTCGACTGGATGCAGGAGCACACCGACGGCAAGCCGTACGGCCTCGACGTCGTGATGCCCGCCAAGAAGGCCGTCGACGGCATCAGCGAAGCCGACATCGAGGCGATGATCCCGGCCGGGCACCGCGAGTTCGTCCGCGACATCCTCGCCAAGCACCACGTACCCGAACTGGCCGAGGGCGAGGCCTCCGGCTGGCGGATCACCGGCTGGATGGAGCAGGTCGCCCGCAACCAGCTCGACGTCGCCTTCGACTACCCCATCAAACTCCTGGCGAACGCCCTCGGTTCCCCGCCCGCCGACGTCATCGCGCGCGCCCACGACCACGGCGTCCTCGTCGCCGCCCTCGCCGGCAGCGCCAAGCACGCCCGCCGCCACGCCGAGGCCGGCATCGACATCGTCGTCGCCCAGGGCTACGAGGCCGGCGGCCACACCGGTGACATCGCCACCATGGTCCTGGTCCCCGAGATCGCCGAGGCCGTCGCCCCGCTCCCCGTCCTCGCCGCCGGCGGCATCGGCAGCGGCGAGCAGATCGCCGCCGGACTCGCCCTAGGCGCCCAGGGCGCCTGGCTCGGCTCCCTCTGGCTCACCACCACCGAGGCCGACCTGCACTCCCGCGCCCTCACCGAGAAGCTGCTCGCCGCCGGATCCGGCGACACCGTCCGCTCCCGCGCCCTCACCGGCAAGCCCGCCCGCCAGCTGCGCACCGAGTGGACCGACGCCTGGGACGACCCGGACGGCCCCGGCGCGCTGCCCATGCCGCTCCAGGGGCTGCTCGTCGCCGAGGCCGTCTCGCGGATCCAGAAGTACGAGGTCCAGCCGCTGCTCGGCACCCCCGTCGGGCAGATCGTCGGCCGGATGAACTCCGAACGCGACGTCCAGGCCGTCTTCGACGACCTCACCAGCGGGTTCGAACGCGCCATCGACCGCATCAACCGCATCGCCGGCCGGGCCTGAGGAGTGAGCCGCATGAGCGTGACGTCAGCCGAAGAGCAGGCCCCCAACGGCTTCTGGGCCCAGGCCGCCGCCGACCCCGGCCGCACCGTACTGATCGCCCCCGACGGCGAGGAGTGGAGCGCCGGCCGCCTGCACGCCGACGTCAACCGCCTCGTCCACGGCCTGCGCGCCGCCGGGATGGAGCCGGGCGACGTCTTCGCCGTCGTCCTGCCCAACGGCGTCGAGTTCTTCACCGCCTACCTCGCCGCCTCCCAGGCCGGCTTCTACCTGGTGCCGGTCAACCACCACCTCGTCGGCCCCGAGATCGCCTGGATCGTCTCCGACTCCGGCGCCAAGGTCCTCATCGCCCACGAGCGCTTCGCCGACGCCGCCACCGACGCCGCCGACGAGGCCGGGCTCCCCGCGAGCCACCGCTACGCCGTCGGACAGGTCGCGGGTTTCCGGCCGTACGGCGAACTCCTCGACGGACAGCCCGCCACGGCTCCCGAGGACCGCACCCTCGGCTGGGTCATGAACTACACCTCCGGCACCACCGGCCGCCCGCGCGGCATCCGCCGCCCGCTGCCCGGCAAGCTCCCGGAGGAGACCTACCTCGGCGGATTCCTCGGCATCTTCGGCATCCGCCCCTTCGACGGCAACGTCCACCTGGTCTGCTCGCCGCTCTACCACACCGCCGTACTCCAGTTCGCGGGCGCCTCCCTGCACATCGGGCACCCGCTGGTCCTGATGGACAAGTGGACCCCGGCCCAGATGCTGCGCCTGATCGACACTCACGCGTGCACGCACACCCACATGGTCCCCACCCAGTTCCACCGCCTCCTCGCGCTCCCGCAGGAGACGAAGGACGCCCACGACGTCTCCTCGATGCGGCACGCCATCCACGGCGCCGCGCCCTGTCCCGACCACGTCAAGCGGGCGATGATCGACTGGTGGGGCAGCTGCGTGGAGGAGTACTACGCGGCCAGCGAGGGCGGCGGCGCCTTCGCCACCGCCGAGGACTGGCTGAAGAAGCCGGGAACCGTCGGCAAGGCCTGGCCGATCAGCGAACTCGCCATCTTCGACGACGACGGCAACCGGCTGCCGCCCGGCGAACTCGGCACCGTCTACATCAAGATGCGGACCGGAGGCTTCAGCTACCACAAGGACGAGGTCAAGACGCGGGGGAACCGCATCGGCGACTTCTTCACGGTCGGGGACCTCGGCCTGATGGACGAGGAGGGCTACCTCTTCCTCCGGGACCGCAAGATCGACATGATCATCTCGGGCGGGGTCAACATCTACCCCGCCGAGATCGAGTCCGCCCTGCTCACCCACCCGGCGGTCGCCGACGCCGCCGCCTTCGGCATCCCGCACGCCGACTGGGGCGAGGAGGTCAAGGCGGTCATCGAGCCGGCGGAGGGCTTCGCCGCGAGTGCCGCGCTGGCCGCCGAGATCCTGCACCACTGCGAGCGGCAGCTGGCCGGCTACAAGCGGCCCCGGACGGTCGACTTCATCGAGACGATGCCGCGTGACCCGAACGGCAAGCTGTACAAGCGGCGGCTGCGCGACCCGTACTGGGAGGGACGCGAGCGCGCGATGTGACGTACCGCTTGGGTAATCTGACGGTATGTCTACTGCACTCGTCCTCGGTATAGACCCGGTCGCGGTCCCCGGCATCGACGTGGAGCCCTTCCGCGCCTCCCTCGACAAGGAGCTCGCCCGTTTCGGCGAGCACGGCATCGACGCGGCCATGACGCTGCTCGTCTTCGACGGGTCGGCCGAGTCCGTGATCGTCGCCGCGCTCGCCGAGCGCCCCTGGGACGTCGTCGTGGTCGGCGGCGGTCTGCGCAAGACGCCGGAACTGCTCCCGCTCTTCGAGTCCATCGTGAACCTGGTGCGACGCCACGCGCCCGACGCCGCGATCGCCTTCAACGTGGGCCTCGACGACATGGTCGAGTCGGCCCAGCGCCGGCTCTGACGGCGGCCACCGCCGGGCCCTCGTCACCGTACTCGCCACGCCCGGCACGGCGTGAGAAGTGCCACGTCAACGCCCCGGGAGCGCGCGATGCGCCGCACCTGGAGGACACTTCTGGCAACTTGGGCGATATGAGTACGGCAACGAGCAAATCCCCCCTGACCGACTGGACCCTCGTGGTCCCCGTGGTGGCGCTCGTGGCGCTGATCTTCAGCTGGGGACGCGACCTGCCCTCAGGCGTGGTGGCGCTGGTCGCCGTCTGCCTCGGTGGCGCGGTGCTGGCGGCCGTCCACCACGCCGAGGTCGTCGCACTCCGCGTCGGCGAACCCTTCGGCTCGCTCGTCCTCGCGGTCGCCGTCACTGTCATCG
The DNA here is from genome assembly GCF_026339935.1 of Streptomyces sp. NBC_01551. NCBI lineage: Bacteria > Bacillati > Actinomycetota > Actinomycetes > Kitasatosporales > Streptomycetaceae > Streptomyces > Streptomyces sp. NBC_01551. The sequence continues at coordinate 355,403 of NZ_JAPEPX010000001.1, read as the reverse complement.
AAGTGGCGCTCATCGTCACCCTGATGGCGGACGGCGGCCCGAAGACCTCCTCGCTCGCCCGCGACACCGTCTTCGCCGCCGTCATGATCACCTGCAACGGCATCGTCGGCCTGTCCCTGCTCGTCGGCGCCCTGCGCAACCGGGTGGCCGTCTTCAACGCCGAGGGCTCCGGCGCGGCCCTGGCCACCGTCGCCACCCTGGCCGTACTCAGCCTCGTGCTGCCCACCTTCACCACCAGCAAGCCCGGACCCGAGTTCTCCACCGCCCAGCTCGCCTTCGCCGCGGTCGCCTCGCTCTGCCTGTACGGGGTGTTCATCGCGGTGCAGACCGTCCGCCACCGGGACTACTTCCTGCCCGTCGACACCGGCGCCGCCCAGAGCCGTCCGGCCGGGGCGGGCGCGGCCTCCCCCGGTCCCGAGGACGAGGGCCACGCCGATCCGCCCTCCGCCCGGGACGCCCTGATCAGCCTCGGGCTGCTGCTCGTCGCGCTCGTCGCCGTCGTCGGCGACGCCAAGGCCGTCTCACCCACCATCGAGGCGGGCGTCGCCAGCGCGGGCCTGCCGGGCGCGGTCGTCGGTGTGATCATCGCCCTGCTGGTGCTGGCCCCCGAGACCCTGGCCGCCGTCCGCGCCGCCCGCCGCGACCGCGTCCAGACCAGCCTCAACCTGGCCTACGGATCCGCCATCGCCAGCATCGGCCTGACCATCCCGGCGATCGCGCTGGCGTCGATCTGGCTCTCCGGGCCGCTGCTGCTCGGCCTCGGCCCGATCCACATGGTGCTGCTGGCCCTCACCGTCGTGGTCAGCGCCCTCACCATCGTCCCGGGCCGCGCCACCCTGCTCCAGGCCGGAGTCCACATCGTCCTGCTGGCCGCGTACCTCTTCCTCGCCGTCAGCCCGTGAGCGCCCGGCGGGGGCGGCGGCGTCCGGCGGGGGCCCGCCGCGGCAGGCCCCCGCCGCGGCCGGCCCCGCCGGTCCCGGTCAGCGCCGCTCGCGCGGCCAGAGAACCCTCAGCTTCGGCGAGGTGAGGATGTCCCACTCGCAAAACCGCGCCTTCACCCAGCGCTCCTCGGAGAACAGCCGCGTCTGGTCGGCGTAGTACGGCGAGTTCGGATTCGCCGACTGGCCGTAGGTCAGCAGCGTGCGCGCCACCGGGCAGCGCCCGCCGTCCCAGCCGACCGCCTGCATGTGGCTGGAGCCGTGCACGACCTCCGCGTAGCCGCCCGCCGCCGCGTCCCACGGCGCCTCGATCTTGTTCCAGACGCCGAGCGCCTCCGTGCCGCCGCCCACCGGCAGCCTGACGCCGCCGCGCACCACGAACTGGTGCTCGCCCAGCGGGGCGTCCAGCGCGATCCCGGCCGCCTTCAGCTCGGTGACCGTGTCCGCCAGGGCCCGCCCGACGCCGGGCGCCGCCTGGTTGAGCGTACGGGGCGTGCGTACCGGATCGGCCGGCGAGAACGGCACCAGCCACAGGTCCTTGGCCGGCGTGCCCGCCGTCACCTTGCGCCAGAACCGGTCGAAGAGCAGCGCGCCCCGGCTGGAGCCGTCCGCCGTACGGTCCCAGGCGGCCAGCACCCCGCAGGCCGCCGACACGTCCACCGCGGCTCCGTCGCTCCCGGTCGCCCTGCCGCCGGGCAGGGCCGCGCAGGCCTTCGCCGCGTCGGCGGCCGCCAGGTCACCGGCCGGGACCCGGTTGGCGTACTGCTGCTTCTGCAAGTCGGCCACCGTCAGCCGGCCCTTCGCGGCCATCGCCGCCACGTCCTCGATCGCCCCGCGGGTGCGCAGCGACCGCGGGCTGTCGACATTGCCCCAGATCCGCTCGTACCCCGTCAGCGGCCGGTCGGCGTTGGCCAGCCAGGCGCTGTCGTTGGAGTTCTCGGCGTACGGGGCGTCGCGCAGCGTCGGCGCCTTGCCGGGGCCGAACACGCCCGGCTGCACCGCGTCGGGGTCCGAGCCGAGCGCGCAGTCACCGCGCGACCCGTCGAGCACCGCGAGCCCCGAGGAGGGGTACGTGGCCCTGCCGAGCGGGGTGGAACAGCGCGCGGCGAGCTCGTCGGTGATCCGGGGGAGCACCTGGGACTGGGTGAACAGCGTGCCGCCCGCCGCGTCGGCCGCGACGGTGTTGACCCACGGCAGGCCCTGGGTGCGCCGCAGGGCGTCCTGGATGCCGGCGACCGAGCGGGCCTTGCCCATCGCCAGGGCGGAGTCGGAGCCGCGCAGGTTCGAGGCGTTCGGATCGCTCAGCGCGTATGCCGTGCCCGCCGTCCAGGGCAGCGGCAGGCCCGTGCCGAGGCTCGTGATGACGGGCCCGTAGCGGGTCCACCACTGGGTGCGGGCGACCGGAGCCGCGCCCGCCACCTGGACGGTGACCTTCCGCTCGGTCATCTTCTCGGACTTCCCGTCGATCAGGTACGCCGTCGGGTCGGCCGGGTCCAGGGTGAGCTGGTGCAGGTTGACGGGGGTGCCGGTGGCGACCGTGTGGCTCCAGGCGGCCTTCTCGTTGAAGCCGATGTTCACCGCCACCGTGCCGAGCAGTGAACCGCCCGAGACGTTCAGCTCGCCGGGTATGGTCTGCTGCGACTGCCAGAACCGGCGTCCGCCCTGCCAGGGGTAGTGCGGGTTGCCGAGGAGCAGACCGCCGCCGGAGGCCGTGGTGGAGCCGGCGAAGGCGACCGCGTTCGAGCCCATGTCGTAGCGGGTGGTGTCGAAGAAGGCCCGGGCGGCCTCGGCGGCGGCCTCGGGGTCGAGCGCGGCTTCGGGGTCGAGCGCGGGCTGTGCCCCCTGCGGGCGGGCGCCGGCGCCGGTCCGGGCCGGCGGCCGCGCCGCGGTGATCCCGTCGACGCCGCGTCCCTGGCCGCCGAGCACGGACACCGCGAAGCCGCGCGCGGCCACGTCGGTGGCGGTGACCGGGCGGACCCAGTCGGCGCCCTTGCAGGCCGGATCGGTGATCTCGTTCTGGGCCAGCCAGGCGTTGTACCCGGCGGCCCAGCCGCGCATCAGTTCCCTGACGTCCTTGCTGGGCCCGGCCGGGGCGGGGGTGGCCAGCAGTTTCTCGACCGTGCCGGACTCCCGCACGCCCTTGAAGTACAGGTCGCTGGAGAGGTTCTTCGTGGCCGAGGAGAGCGAGAAGTCGGGCGCCGCGTCCGCGCCGAACCAGCGCGAGCGCTCACCGGCGACGGTCACGAACCCGTCGGCGAGCACGCACACCTGGTCGGCCGCCTGGGCCCAGCCGGTGCCGAACCCGAGGTGCGCGTAGTCCTGCGCCAGGATGTGCGGAACGCCGTTCTCGGTGTACCGGATGACGGCGGAGAGCCCGCCTGCGGAGGGGCCGCGGTCCGTCGCGTGCGGCGCCGGAGCGGCCGCTGCCGACTGCGGCAGCGCGGCGGCGGCCAGCAGTGCGGCGCCGGTGAGGGCGACACGACGGAGGAGCGGACGGGTGCGGAATTGCAACGTACCTCCCAAGTAGCCTGCGGTTGGGCGAGGTTGTCCGTGAAACGGGCAGTGCTTCCGTGCCCCCACACTCATGCAGGCGACCTGATGATCTGTCAACATCCCGTTTGGTATCCCGGGTGCCCCGGTCATTGACCCCGGCCGCCGAAGAAGACGAGGATCACTCCATGACGGCAGCTCGGGCGGTGCGGCAGAACACGGTCGACGGACTGGTACGGGACACCGCGCGGCGGGTCCCCGACCGCACGGCCCTGCGCTACCGCGACCGGACCTGGACGTACGCGGAACTCGACGCGGCGATCACCACCGGCGCCGCCGTCCTGCGCGAGCGGTACGGGCTGGCGGAGGGGGACCGGGTCGCCACCTTCGCCCACAACTGCGACGCCTACCTGTTGGCGTTCCTCGCCTGCGCCCGGGCCGGGCTCACGCACGTCCCGGTCAACCAGAACCTCACCGGCGAGGACCTCGCGTACATCCTGGACGACTGCGCGGCCGCGCTGGTCCTCGCGGACCCGGACCTGGCACCGCGGATCCCCGACGGATGCCCGGTACGGCCGCTGCGCGACGCGCCCGGCTCCTTCCTCGCGGAGCTCGCCGAACCGCTGGACTTCGAGCCCGACCGGGACGCGTACGGGGTGGCGCAGCTGCTCTACACCTCCGGCACCACGGCCGCGCCGAAGGGCGCGGTGATGACCCACAAGGCGCTGGCGCACGAGTACGAGAGCGCGATCGAGGCGCTGGACCTGGCCGAGGGGGACCGGCCGGTGCACTCGCTGCCGCTCTACCACTCGGCGCAGATGCACGTGTTCCTGCTGCCGTATCTGGCGGTGGGGGCCGAGAACACCGTCCTGGACGCGCCGGTCGCGGAGGAGATCTTCGACCTGGTGGAGGCGGGGCGGGCCGACAGCCTGTTCGCGCCGCCCACGGTGTGGATCGGGCTCGCGGGCCACCCCGACTTCGGGCGGCGGGAGCTGGGCGCGCTGCGCAAGGCGTACTACGGGGCCTCGATCATGCCGGTGCCGGTCCTGGAGCGGCTGCGGGCCCGGCTGCCCGGGCTGGGGTTCTACAACTGCTTCGGGCAGAGTGAGATCGGGCCGCTGGCGACGGTGCTGGGGCCGGACGAGCACGAGGGGCGGATGGAGTCCTGCGGGCGGCCGGTACGCCACGTCGAGGCGAGGGTCGTCGACGAGGACGGGGCCGACGTCCCGGACGGCACGGCGGGAGAGGTGGTCTACCGCTCGCCGCAGCTGTGCCTGGGCTACTGGAACGACCCCCAGGCGACGAAGAAGGCCTTCCGGGACGGCTGGTTCCGTTCCGGGGACCTCGCGGTACGGGACGCGCAGGGGTACTTCACGGTCGTCGACCGGGTGAAGGACGTCATCAACTCGGGCGGCGTACTGGTCGCCTCCCGGCAGGTCGAGGACGCGCTGTACACCCATCCGGGGGTGGCCGAGGCGGCGGTGGTGGGCCTGCCCGACGAGCGGTGGATCGAGGCCGTCACGGCGGTGGTGGTGCCGCGCGGCGAGGTGACGGAGGCTGAGCTGCTGGCGTACGCGCGGGAGAGGCTGGCGCACTTCAAGGCCCCGAAGCGGGTGTTGTTCGTGGACGCCCTGCCGCGCAACGCCAGCGGCAAGATCCTCAAGCGCGAACTGCGGGACCGCTTCGGGCAGCCGGGCCACTGAGCCCGGCTCCGGGGCCCGCCGCCGGCCGCGGGGACGTCTAGTCCGGCAGCAGGCCGTCCCGTTTGAGGCGGCGCAGGGTCAGGTGCTCGTGGACCAGGCGGCCGACGAGCGCGCCGCCGTACGTCACGAACCCGACGCCGACCAGCCAGGACTGGACGACCAGCAGCGTGCCGAACGGGCCGTACGTCACGGCGTTCGAGGCGATCAGCGGGGAGAACACCAGCTGGGAGAAGACCCGCAGGCCGAGCAGGCCGAGGCTGGTGGCGACCGCCCCCGGGAGCAGGGCGCGCCAGCGGACCCGGCCGCCGAGCAGCAGCCGCTGGGACCCCCAGAAGAACAGGCAGGTTCCCAGGAGGTCGCCGGTGGTGCCCAGGAGGGTGCCCGGCGCGTTGTCCGACGGCGACGGGATCCCCACCAGCACCGCCAGGTAGCAGACCAGCAGCGCGAGCCAGACGACGTGCCGCCACATGGTGTGCCAGCGGGCCGTCGGCAGGTCCCAGACCTTCTCGTAGCCCGTCTGCACCGCCGAGCCGAAGGTCAGGCCGAAGACGGCCAAGGCGGCGAGGCCGAAGGCGGTGGTGCGCTCCAGCGCCTGGTCCGCCTCGCCGAACAGCATCTCGACGCGCGCCCGCGAGGCCTGCGTGACCCCGAGGGCCTGGCCGAGCCAGCGGCCGAACCCGGAGCCGCTGCCGGGGGCGGCGGCCGCGACGACCACCAGCAGCGGGACGAGGGTGAGGAACCCGAGGGCGGCGAAGCCCATGGCCCGGTGCATCAGCTCCATCTCACGCCCCCGGCTCCAGGCCAGCCCGGCGGGCGAGGCCTGGAGCCGGTCGTACAGCGTCCGGGGCTTCGGGGTCACGCGCACTGACCTACCCGGGAGCGTCCGGCGCGCCCCGGTGGACCGGCGGTAACAGGCCCGAAGGGGTGGTTTCCCGCGCCCGCGCGGGGGAACTCAGGCGCCCCGGGGGGTCTCCCGGAGATCCACGATCCGCTTGATCTTGCCGACCGAGCGTTCCAGGGTCTCCGGAGCGACGACCTCGACCGCGACGGAGACGCCGATGCCCTCCTTGACGGCGCGGACCACCGAGGCCGCCGCGGCCTCGCGCCGGTCCGCGTCCGTGTCCCGGCGGGCCTCCACCCGTACCGTCAGGGCGTCCATCCGGCCCTCCCTGGTCAGCCGCAGCTGGAAGTGCGGGGCCAGGCCGGCGGTGCGCAGCAGGATCTCCTCGATCTGCGTCGGGTACAGGTTCACCCCGCGCAGGATGATCATGTCGTCGCTGCGGCCCGTTATCTTCTCCATCCGGCGGAAGGCCGGGCGGGCGGTGCCGGGCAGCAGCCGGGTCAGGTCGCGGGTGCGGTAGCGGATGACCGGCATGGCCTCCTTGGTGAGCGAGGTGAACACCAGCTCCCCGGGTTCGCCCTCGGGCAGCACCGCGCCGGTGAAGGGGTCGACCACCTCCGGGTAGAAGTGGTCCTCCCAGATGTGCAGGCCGTCCTTGGTCTCCACGCACTCCTGCGCGACGCCCGGCCCCATCACCTCCGACAGCCCGTATATGTCGACGGCGTCGATGCCGAGCCGCTCCTCGATCTCCCGGCGCATCTCCTCGGTCCACGGCTCCGCGCCGAAGATCCCCGTACGCAGGGAGGTGGCGCGGGGGTCGATCCCCTGGCGCTCCATCTCGTCCAGCAGGGTGAGCATGTAGGAGGGGGTCACCATGATGACCTCGGGCCGGAAGTCCTGGATCAGCCGGACCTGGCGGTCGGTCATGCCGCCCGAGGCGGGCACCACCGTACAGCCGAGGCGTTCGGCGCCGTAGTGCGCGCCGAGGCCGCCGGTGAACAGGCCGTACCCGTAAGCGACGTGCACGATCTGGCCGGGTCTGCCGCCCGCCGCCCGGATGGAGCGGGCCACGACATCCGCCCAGGTGGACAGGTCCCCGTCGGTGTAGCCGACGACGGTGGGGCGGCCCGTGGTACCGCTGGAGGCGTGGATGCGGCGCACCTCGGAGCGGGGCACGGCGAACATGCCGAAGGGGTACTGGTCGCGCAGATCGCCCTTGGTGGTGAGGGGGAAGAGGGAGAGATCGGCGAGGGAGCGGCAGTCGTCCGGGTGGACGCCGGCCTTGTCGAAGGCCTGCCGGTAGAAGGGCACCCGCTCGTACGCGCGGTGCAGCGTGGCGCGCAGCCGCTTCAGCTGGAGGGCGGCCAGCTCGTCGCCGCTCAGCCGCTCGCCTTCGTCCTGGCCGTCCGCGTATGCCGTCATGCCGTCACCTCGCCCTTGAGTCAACCGACCGATCATTCGGTAGCGTGCCGGACCGCGTCGGCTAAATCAATGACTCGAACGAGTGATCGCATGATGGGATGGTCTCATGCCGATCTTCAAGACCCATGACGGAACCGCACTCGCCTACCACGTCCGGGGTGCGGGCGAACCGCTCGTCTGTCTCCCGGGCGGCCCCATGCGGGCCTCGGTCTACCTGGGCGACCTCGGCGGGCTGACCGCCGGACGCGAGCTGGTCCTCCTCGACGCGCGCGGCACGGGCGACTCGGAGGTTCCGGCCGACGAGGCCACCTACCGGGTCGACCGCCAGGTCGCCGACGTGGAGGCGCTGCGGATCCACCTCGGTCTGGAGCGCATGGACCTGCTGGTCCACTCGGCGAGCGGCAACCTCGGCCTGCTGTACGCGGCCGCCCACCCCGAGCGGGTGCGCCGCCTGGTCCTGCTCACCCCGACCTGCTGGGCCGTGGGCCTCGAAGCGACCCCGGAGCAGAGCCTGGAGGTGGTCCGGTCGCGGGCGGGCTCGGAGCTCTACGACACGGCCATCGCCGCCTACGAGCGGATGGTGGCGGCCGGCGGCGACCCCTCCCCGCAGGACCGGCGCCAGGCGATGGTCCTCGCGTACGGGCGCTGGGACGAGCGGGCGCGCGCCCACCTCGACGCGAGCGAGCGCGAGCGGAACGCGGCGGCGGCCGCCGTCTACGCCGGCCCGGGCGCCTTCGACCCGGCCGCCACCCGGGCCGCGCTGCGCCGGTTCGAGGGCGAGGCGCTGGTCCTGGCCGGGGAGCTGGACGGCTACCCCACCCCCGGCGTCGCCGCCGCACTCGCGGAACTCCTCCCGCGCGGCGCCGTCGAGGTCCAGGCGGGCGCGGCCCACTTCCCGTGGCTGGACGACCCCGAGCGGTTCGCGGCCCGCGTGGAGCGCTTCCTGGCCACGGGTTCCTGAGCCGCGCGACTACCCGGCGGCGTCCGCCTCCGTCGCCACCGACTTGGCCCAGCGGTAGTCCGCCTTGCCGCTCGGTGAGCGCTGGATGGCGGGGGCGATCACCAGCTGGCGCGGGATCTTGTACCCCGCCAGCTTGGTGCGGCAGTGGCCCTGGATCTCCTCCAGCGTCGGCTCCGCCGCCCCCGCCCGCACCTGGACCACCGCCGCGACGTGGTTGCCCCACTTCGCGTCCGGCACCCCGGCGACCAGCGCGTCGTACACGTCCGGGTGCGACTTCAGCGCCTGTTCGACCTCCTCCGGGTACACCTTCTCGCCTCCCGTGTTGATGCACTGCGAGCCGCGCCCGAGGACGGTGACGATGCCCTCCTCGTCCACCGTGGCCATGTCCCCGAGCAGCACCCACCGCTCGTCGCCCCGCTGGAAGAAGGTCTCCGCGGTCTTCGCCGGGTCGTTGTAGTAGCCGAGGGGCACGTGGCCGCGCTGCGCGAGCCGCCCCGGCACGCCCACCGGCACGGGCCCGTGCGTCACCGGGTCCACCACCTGCGTACGGTCGTTGACCACCAGCCGGAAGCCCTTCTCCGGGCCGGAGTCGTCGGTCGCCCTGCCGTTGGAACCGGACTCGGAGGAGCCGAAGTTGTTCAGCAGCAGCACGTTCGGCACCAGCCGCTGGAACTCGGCCCGGACCGTCTCCGACATGATCGCCCCGGAGGAGGAGACGCTGAACAGCGAGGACAGGTCGGTCCCCCGGAGCGGGCCGTTCAGGGCGTCGATGAGCGGCCGCAGCATGGCGTCGCCCACCAGCGACACGCTGGATACCTTCTCCTTCTCGATCGTACGGAGCACCTCCTCGGGCGCGTACTTGCGGTGGATGACCACCCGCTGCCCGTAGTTGAAGGCGATGAACGAGGTCAGCGTCGAGGTGCCGTGCATCAGCGGGGGAGCGGGGAAGAAGGTGAGCCCGGCGCCCTTGGACGCGACCCGTTCGGCCAGCTCCTGAGGCCGCTTGACCGGCTCGCCCGACGGCTCGCCGCCGAACAGCCCCGCGAAGAACAGGTCCTCGGCGCGCCACATCACGCCCTTGGGCATGCCCGTGGTGCCGCCTGTGTAGATGATGAACAGGTCGTCGGGGGAACGGGGCGCGAAGCCGCGCGCGGGCGAGCCGGCCGCCTCGGCGTCCGCGTACGCGACGGGCGTGATCGAGGGCTCCGGGGCGCCCTCGGGGGCGGAGCCGACGCGGATCAGGTGGCGCAGCCCCGTCGTCTGGGGGAGGGCGGCCGCCACCCGTTCGGTGAACTCGCCCTCGAAGACGAGCGCGGCGAGATCGGCGTCGTTGTAGAGGTAGACCAGCTCCTCCTCCACGTACCGGTAGTTGACGTTCACCGGCACCAGGCGGGCCTTGAGGCAGGCCAGGACGGTCTGGAGGTACTCGATTCCGTTGTAGAGGTGCAGGCCGAGGTGCTCGCCGGGCCGCAGCCCGCTGTCCAGCAGGTGGTGCGCGACGCGGTTGGCCGCGGCGTCCAGCTCCGCGTACGTCAGGCGCCGCTCGGCGCCGGTCCCGGGGTGGTCCACGTAGACAAGGGCCTCGCGGTCCGGGACCACGTCCACAACCGACTCGAACAGGTCGGCAAGGTTGTACTCCACCGTTCCTCCTGACCCGAAAATTCCCATGGCCGACCCCGTGAGTGGTCTGCTCGGCGGTCATTACAGCGCCGCTCAGGCCAAGGGGGAAGGGCGCCGTCCAAGAAATCTGACTGGGTGTCAGAAAACTATTGAACTGCACTCGCCCCTCCTGCAACCTGTTCTAGGTCTTGAGACGGGAGGACGGCAATGGGTGGGACGGAACACCTGACCGCGGAACGCCACGGCGCCACGCTGGTGCTCACCATGAACCGGCCGGAGGCGAAGAACGCGCTCTCGCTGCCGCTGCTGGTGGGGCTCTACGACGGCTGGCTGGAGGCGGACGCGGACGACGGGATCCGCTCGGTCGTCCTGACGGGAGCGGGCGGGGACTTCTGCGCCGGCATGGACCTGAAGGCGCTCGCCGGGAAGGGAATGGCGGGCGACCAGTACCGGGACCGCCTCAAGGCCGACCCCGACCTGCACTGGAAGGCGATGCTGCGCCACCACCGGCCGCGCAAGCCGGTCATCGCGGCGGTGGAGGGGTACTGCGTGGCGGGCGGTACGGAGATCCTCCAGGGCACCGACATCCGGGTCGCGGGGGAAGGGGCCACCTTCGGGCTCTTCGAGGTGAAGCGGGGGCTGTTCCCGATCGGCGGCTCCACGGTGCGGCTGCCCCGGCAGATCCCGCGCACGCACGCGCTGGAGATGCTGCTGACCGGGCGGCCGTACTCCGCCGCGGAGGCGGAGCGGATCGGGCTGGTCGGGCGGGTGGTGCCCGACGGGACGGCGCTGGCGGCGGCGCTGGAGATCGCGGAGCGGATCAACGCGTGCGGGCCGCTGGCCGTCGAGGCCGTCAAGGCGTCGGTCTACGCGACCGCCGAGATGACGGAGGCGGAGGGGCTGGCGGCGGAACTCGTCCGGGGGTGGCCGGTGTTCGACACGGCCGACGCGAAGGAGGGGGCGCGGGCCTTCGCGGAGAAGAGGCCGGCGGTGTACCGGCGGGAGTGACCGGTGCCAGTGCCCTGCCGGGCTCTGACGGGGGTTGCGGGCCGGGGCCAGTGCCGTGCCGGGCGTTGGCGCGGGTCGCGGGCCGGTGCGGCGCCGTTGCCGGGGCTCTGCCCCGGACCCCGCGCCTCAAACGCCGGCGGGGCTGGAGGGGCCGGCAGGGCCGGCAGGGCCGGCGGAGCCGGATGTGTAGGTGTTTTGACCGTTGCGAACATCGGAGAGTCGCTCATGACAGCAGCCGCGTCCCCGCCCGGGGTGCTTCGTGCGCCCCTCGTCGTCGAGTTCCCCTTCACCCGGTCCCTCGGGCCCGTTCAGAGCGCCTTCCTCACCGGGCTGCGCGAGCGCGTCGTGCTCGGGGTCCGGACCCGCGACGGCCGGGTGATGGTTCCGCCCGTCGAGTACGACCCCGGTACCGCCGAGGAGATCCGGGACCTCGTCGAGGTCTCCTCCACCGGGACCGTCACCACCTGGGCGTGGAACGGGACCCCGCGCCCCCACCAGCCCCTGGACACCCCCTTCGCCTGGGCACTGGTCAAGCTCGACGGCGCCGACACCGCGATCCTGCACGCCCTCGACGCGCCCGGCCCCGAGGCCGTCCACACCGGGATGCGGGTGCGCGTGCGGTGGGCCGAGGAGCGCACCGGGGCCATCACCGACATCGCCTGCTTCGAGCCCCACGAGGGGGCCGGGGCGGGGCAAGCCGTCCCGCATGACGGCCGGTTCGCCGACGCCGTCACCGGGATCGTCGCCGAGGCCCGCCTCGACTACACCTACAGCCCCGGCCGCGCCCAGAGCGCGTTCATCAACGCCCTCTCCGAGCGGCGGACCGTCGGCGAGCGCTGCCCCTCCTGCCACAAGGTGTACGTGCCGCCCCGCGGCGCGTGCCCGACCTGCGGGGTCGCCACCACCGACCACGTGGAAGTCGGGCCGGCCGGCACCGTCACCACGTACTGCATCGTCAACATCAAGGCCAAGAACCTGGACATCGAAGTCCCCTACGTCTACGCCCACATCGCCCTCGACGGCGCAGGCCTCGCCCTCCACGGCCGGATCGGCGGCATCCCGTACGACCAGGTCCGCATGGGCCTGCGCGTCGAACCCGTCTGGACCGAAGGCGGCCGCCATCCCGACCACTACCGCCCCACCGGTGAGCCGGACGCCGACTACGACGCGTACAAGGAGCTCATCTGATGCCCCGGACCGGACCCGCCCGCGAGGTCGCCGTCGTCGCCTTCGCGCAGAGCGACCACCTGCGCCGCACCGACGAGCTCAGCGAAGTCGAGATGGTCATGCCGGTGCTCCACCAGGTGCTGGCCCAGACCGGGTTGAAGGCCAAGGAGATCGGGTTCACCTGCTCCGGCTCCAGCGACTACCTCGCCGGCCGCGCCTTCTCCTTCACCATGACCCTCGACGGCGTCGGCGCCTGGCCGCCGATCTCCGAGTCGCACGTCGAGATGGACGGCGCCTGGGCCCTCTACGAGGCCTGGGTCAAGATCCAGACCGGCGAGGCCGACACCGCGCTCGTCTACGGGTACGGCAAGTCCTCGCCGGGGTCGGTACGGGACGTCCTGACCCGCCAGCTCGACCCGTACTACCTCGCGCCCCTGTGGCCGGACTCGGTGGCCCTCGCCGCGCTCCAGGCACGGGCCCTGATCGACGCGGGCGAGACCGACGAGAGCGCGCTCGCCGCCATCGGCACCCGCAGCCGGGCCGCCGCCGAGGCCAACCCGCACGCCCAGCTCAGCGGCGCCGTCCCGCAGGGCGACTACCAGGTCGCCCCGCTCCGTACCGGCGACTGCCCGCCCATCGGCGACGGCGCGGCCGCCGTCATCCTCGCCGCCGGGGACGAGGCGCGGCGGCTGTGCGAGCGGCCCGCCTGGATCACCGGCATCGACCACCGCATCGAGGCGCACGGCCTCGGGCTGCGCGACCTCACCGACTCCCCGTCCACCCGGATCGCCGCCGAGCGGGCCGGGGTCTTCGAACGCCCGGTGGACACGGCGGAACTGCACGCGCCGTTCTCCTCCCAGGAGGTGGTGCTGCGCAAGGCGCTCGGCCTGGGAGCGGACGTCGCCGTCAACCCCTCCGGCGGGGCGCTCGCCGCCAACCCGGTCATGGCAGCCGGTCTGATCCGGATCGGCGAAGCCGCCGCCCGGATCCACCGCGGCGAGTCCGACCGGGCCGTCGCGCACGCCACCTCCGGCCCCTGCCTCCAGCAGAACCTGGTCGCCGTCCTGGAAGGGGACCCGCGTTGAACGCGACGAACAAGGAGCCCGTGGCCGTCGTCGGCATCGGCCAGACCAAGCACGTGGCCGCCCGGCACGACGTCTCCATCGCCGGGCTGGTACGCGAGGCGGCGGCGCGCGCGCTCGCGGACGCCGAGCTCACCTGGGCGGACATCGACGCGGTCGTCATCGGCAAGGCCCCCGACTTCTTCGAGGGCGTGATGATGCCGGAGTTGTACCTGGCGGACGCCCTCGGCGCGGTCGGCAAGCCCATGCTGCGCGTCCACACCGCCGGTTCGGTCGGCGGATCCACCGCGCTCGTCGCCTCGAACCTGGTCGCGGCGCGCGTCCATCGCACCGTCCTGACGCTGGCCTTCGAGAAGCAGTCCGAGTCCAACGCCATGTGGGGGCTGTCGCTGCCCGTGCCCTTCCAGCAGCCGCTGCTGGCGGGCGCCGGCGGGTTCTTCGCCCCGCACGTGCGGGCATACATGCGGCGGACCGGCGCACCCGACACGGTGGGCTCGCTCGTCGCGTACAAGGACCGGCGCAACGCGCTGAAGAACCCGTACGCGCACCTGCACGAGCACGGCATCACGCTGGAGAAGGTGCAGGCCTCGCCGATGCTGTGGGACCCGATCCGGTACTCCGAGACGTGCCCCTCCTCGGACGGGGCATGCGCGATGGTCCTCACCGGCCGGGCGGGTGCGGCCCGTTCACCGAGGCGGCCGGCGTGGGTGCACGGCGGGGCGATGCGCAGCGAGCCGACGCTGTTCGCGGGCAAGGACTTCGTCTCCCCGCAGGCGGGCAAGGACTGCGCGGCCGACGTCTACCGGCAGGCCGGGATCACCGATCCGCGCCGCGAGATCGACGCGGTGGAGATGTACGTCCCGTTCTCCTGGTACGAGCCGATGTGGCTGGAGAACCTCGGCTTCGCGCAGGAGGGCGAGGGCTGGAAGCTCACCGAGGCCGGCGTCACCGAACTCGACGGCGACCTGCCCGTGAACCCGTCGGGCGGGGTGCTGTCCACCAATCCGATCGGCGCCTCCGGCATGATCCGCTTCGCGGAAGCGGCCCTCCAGGTGCGGGGACAGGCCGGGGAGCATCAGGTTCCGGACGCCCGCCGGGCGCTGGGGCACGCGTACGGCGGCGGGGCGCAGTTCTTCGCGATGTGGCTGGTGGGGGCGGAGGAACCGGCGTCCTGACGGGAACGTTCTTCCGGATCCACGGTGCCGGACCGGTCACGCGTGACGCACCGTGGCCTGTGCGGCACCCGTCGCGATGGTTACCCTGGCCCCCGGACGACGTACCGGGAGGAGCACGCACGTGGCCGAGAGCATGATTTCGCAGCCTCTGGCCGGCTGGGGCAAGCCGGACCTCGATCTCAGCGGGGCGGACTGGCAGTCGAGCAGCCGGGGAGCGGGCGACGTCCAGATCGCCTTCGTCGAGGGGTTCATCGCGATGCGCAACAGCGAGCACCCCGAGAGCCCCTCGCTGATCTTCGCGCCGGACGAGTGGCGCAAGTTCGTGGTGAACGCGCGCGGCGGTGCCTTCGACCTCACGTAACCATGCCGGTGGGACCGGCCGGTGCGGGGTGGGTGCGGCCACCGAAACGGCATCCGCACTCACCCCGGCGCCCCCTCGGCGCGGCCCCGGCTCCCAGCCGACCGCCCACGGTCCCGCTCGCCCTGACGGCCCGTGGGTCAGACCCGGCGCCTCGGCGCCCCGACGCCTCAGCGCCCTGAGGCCTCGCGGGGGCTGACGGGCTGACGCCCCCGCCGCGCTGACGCCCCGCCGGCTTGCGCGCTACGCCGGGGGCCGCCGCCGACGGCCCGTCACCGCCCGGGGCCACGCGGCCGCCAGGACCAGCAGCCACACCACTTGCACGGCAACCGCCGCCCGGGCCGCCGCCCCCGTCGCCAGGACGATCGCCAGCGACGGCCCCACCAGCAGCAGCGCCCCGCGCGCGCCGCGGCCCGAGGCGAACGCCGCCGCCCCCGCGATCACCAGGTAAACCGCCAGGCTCCCGCACATCAGCCACCGCACCGGCTCCGGCACCGGGTGGTGCGTGTACTCCACGGAGTCCCCGAGCGCGGCCGCCAGCGCCGCCACCGAGCCCGCCACGAAACAGTGCAGCGGCAGGATCACCCGTACCGGAAGCACGTCCCACGCCAGCAGCGGCACCCCGTCCGCCCCGTGCCGCAGCGACAGCGACCACAGCAGGAGCAGCAGCACGAACGCGCCGACCCCGATCCCGTACAGCGCCGCGTCCCACTCCACCTGCGAAGCGGCGGCCACCACCTGGGCGACCGCCTCGCCCAGCACGATCAGCTGGAACAGGCCCAGCCGCTCCCCGAGGTGCGGCGCGTCCATCAGCGCGGCCTCCGGCTTGGCCGCGGCGCGCCGCGCGGGCCCCACCACGAGCCCCGGCCCGCGCCCCTCCCGCGCGTACCGCGCGTCCACCCGGGCGCTCAGCCTGTTGCCGGAGACCGTGAACATGGCGGCCAAGTCGATGGCCAGCCCCAGCGCCCACAACGCGTACCGGGCCGTCCCGTCGAACCACAGCGACACCACCCACGGCGTCAGACCCAGCCCCATCTGCGTGATCGGCAGGTCCGGCACGTACTCCCCGCGCCGCTCCCACGCCTTGCCGGCCAGCGACCGCACCAGGATGTAGGCCAGCGCGAAGGCCCCCGCCCGGTCCTCCCGTACGCCGTGCACCGAGGCCGCCATCACGGCCATCCCGAACATCCCCGCCAGCACGGTCCAGGTGCGGGCCTCGTCCCCGCTGACGTTCCCGTACACGGTGAAGAGCATCCAGCCCGTCCAGAAGGCCAGGAACATCACCATGTACAGGCCGACGTCGTCCCAGCCGGGGCTGCCGTGCAGCAGGTGCGCCAGCTGGGCGACCCCCGCGACCGCCGTCAGATCGAAGAACAGCTCCAGCCAGGAGGCGTGCCGTTCGCCCTCCGCGGGCGCCGACGCTGCCGGCGCGGAATCCGTCATATCGGGATGATAGGTAGGGTGGCCGCATGAGCGGCGAGAGCGACCTGAGGAAACTGCTGAGCGGCATGCGCCCCGAGCTCAACGAGGGGCGGTACGTGTTCTGCACGGTCCCCGGGGTCACGGCGCCCCCGGCCGGAACCGCCCCCGTCGCCACCGTGCTGGAGGCCGAGGGGCTCACCCTGGTGCTGCGCCAGGAGGACGCCGACGCCGCCGGCCTCGCCTACGACTACACCGCCGGCTGGATCACCCTGCGCGTCCACTCGGCCCTCGACGCCGTCGGCCTCACCGGGGCCTTCGCCGCCGAGCTCGCCTCCCACGGGCTCAGCTGCAACGTCATCGCCGGATACCACCACGACCACCTCTTCGTGGCCGCCGACCGGGCGGCCGAAGCCGTCGCCGTACTACAAGAACTGGCCAAGCGATCGGCGGAATAGGAAAATCCGAAAAAGTATCCGATCTTTCCCGGCCGGAGCCTCCCCGCGCACGT
The DNA here is from genome assembly GCF_026339935.1 of Streptomyces sp. NBC_01551. Lineage (NCBI taxonomy): Bacteria > Bacillati > Actinomycetota > Actinomycetes > Kitasatosporales > Streptomycetaceae > Streptomyces > Streptomyces sp. NBC_01551. The sequence continues at coordinate 338,708 of NZ_JAPEPX010000001.1, read as the reverse complement.
GCGCGGGCGTACGCTGATGCCCCGAACAGGCCTGGGGGGTACCAGCCATGACGGAACGCCTGACCCGCAGACGGCGCGTAATGTTCGAACGCGAGAGCGAACTCGCCACCGTGGACGAGGCGCTGGACCAGCTCACCGGAACCGGCGACGGCGACCCCGGCGGGGGCCCCGGCGGCGGCCCCGGGGGCGGCGCCCTCCTCGCCTTCTCCGGCCCGGCCGGCCTCGGCAAGACCACGCTCCTCACCGAGGTGCACCGCCGCGCCCACGCCCGCTCCTGCACCCTCCTCGCCGCCCGCGGCGGCGAACAGGAACAGACCCAGCCCTTCCACGTCGCCCGCCAGCTCATCCAGCCCCAACTGGCAGGCCGCCCCGAGGAGGAACTGCGCTCCGCCCTCGGCAGCTGGTACGCCATCGTCGGCCCCGCCCTCGGCCTGTGCGCCCCCGAACAGGGCGCCCCGCCCGACCCCCAGGGCCTGCGCGACGGCCTCGACTGGGTGCTCACCCACCTCGCCGTGCAGCGCGCCCCCGTCGTCCTCGTCCTCGACGACGCCCACTGGGCCGACCCCGAATCCCTCGGCTGGCTCGCCGCCTTCGCCCCGCGCGCCGAACACCTCCCGCTGCTGCTCGTCGTCGCCTACCGCCCCGATGAACTGCCCGCGCACGCCGAGGCGTTCCGCACCCTGCCGGGCCGGGCCGGACAGCGTCCGCTCAGTCTGGCCCCGCTCACCGCCGCCGCCGTCTCCACCCTGATCCGCGAAGCCGTCGGCGAGCACGCCGACGACGCCTTCTGCCGGGAGGCCTGGGCCGTCACCACCGGCAACCCCTTCGAGGCCGTCGAACTCACCGCCAAGGTCCGGGACAAGGGCGTCGAACCCGTCGAGGCCAGCGCCCCGCTGCTGCGCGACCTCGCCGCCGCCCAGCGCGGCAGCGGCCTCGTCGCCCGGCTGCACAGCCTCGGGCCCTCCACCGTCCGCTTCGCCTGGGCCTGCGCGGTCCTCGGCACCGCCATCCCGCAGGACCTCGCCGCCCGCGTCGCCGGCCTCGGCACCGAGGAGGCCGCCGACTCCACCGCGCGGCTGCGCGACGCCCGCATCCTGGCGGACGCCGACGCCGCGCCGCTGGAGTTCGTCCACCCCCTCATCGCCACCGCCCTCTACCGGTCCATCCCCGACGCCCTGCGCGTCGCCCTGCACGGCCAGGCCGCCGTGGCCGTCGTCGACGCCGGACTCGGCCCCTCCACCGCCGCCCGCCACCTGCTGGAGACCCACCCCGAGAGCGACCCCTGGGTGGTACGGACCCTGCGCGAGGCCGCCGCCGAGAACCTCCGGGCCGGCGCCCCCGACGCCGCCCGCCGCCAGCTCGCCCGCGCCCTGCGCGAACCCCCCGACTTCGACGAGCGCGCCGGCGTGCTCTACGAACTCGGCTGCGCCTCCCTGCTCACCGAGCCCGCCAACACCGTGAACCACCTGCGCGCCGCCCTCGCCGAGCCCTTCGACGACCCCGCCCTGCGCCAGGGCATCGTGATCCGGCTCGCCCAGGTCCTCGCGCACAGCGACCGCCTCGCCGAGGCCTCCGAATCGCTCGCGCGGGAGATCCCGTACACCCGGGACGTACGCGCCCGGCTGCGGCTCCAGTCCGAGCAGTTCATGTGGGACGCCTTCAACGCCTACGAGACCGAGTCCCCGGCCCGCTCGCGCCGGCTGGCCCGGCTCGCCGACCGGCTCATCGGCCGCGACCTCACCGAGCGGTACGTGATCGGCCTGCGCGCCTGGGACGCCTGCCTGCGCGGCGAACCCGTCGACACCGTCCTGCACCACGCCCGGCGCGCCCTCGACGGCGGCCTCAGCTGGGCCCACGAGGACCGGGGCTTCGAGGTCCCCGTCCTGGCCGCCATGGTCCACATGTACGCCGACCGGCCCGGTCGCGCCGAGGAGCTCTTCGAGCACGGCACCGCCGAGTTCGAACGGCAGGGCTGGCGCGGGGCGCACCTGTCCTTCGGGTACAGCCTGCGCGCCTACGTCCGCTACCGGCGCGGACGGCTCGCCGAGGCCGAGGAGCTGGCCCGGGCCGGGCTGCGGCTCGCCGAGCGCGTGGGACGACGTACGCCCGTCCACTGGTACGCCATCGCGATCCTCGCCACCACCCTGCTCGCCCGGGGCCGGACCGAAGAGGCCTGGGAACTGGCGCGGGAGCACGAGTTCGGCGAACCCTTCCCCTCGGCGGTCGTCTTCCCCGACTCCCAGACGGTCTACGCCGAACTGCTGCTCGCCCGGGGCGAGACGAAGGCCGCCGCCGCCGAACTGGAGGCGGTGGACCGCAGGCTGACCCCGCGCGGCATCCAGAACCCGGCCTGGTGCCCGTGGCAGCTGCACCTGGCCCGGGCGGTCGCCGCCGACGACCCGGAGCGCGCCCGCGCCCTCGCGGCGGACGCGGTCCGCCGGGCCCGCGCCTTCGGCGCTCCGTCCGGCATCGGCCAGGCGCTGCGGGTGGCGGCCGAGGTCGCGTCCCCGGGCGAGCGGGCCGCGCCGCTGACGGAGGCGGTGGAACTGCTGTCGGCCTCCCCGGCGGGATACGAGCTGGCCCGGGCGCTGGCCGCGCTGGGGGCGGAGCTCAGGGACACGGACCTGCTCGCCCGGGCGGTGGCCACGGCCCGCGAGTGCGGCGCCGACGGCCTCGCGGCGCGCACGACCGAGGCACTGCTCAGGCTCGGCGGCGCGCTGCCGGGCGGCTCGGACTGGCAGGGCGCCCTGACCGAGGAGGAGCGGCGTCTGGCGGAACGGGCCTGCGACGGCGACCCGGTGACGACGGAGCCGCAGCGGTCCCTGCTGTCGGCGGTGTGCCGCAAACTGGGCACGGACCTGACCGGTCTCGCGGAGGCGTTGCACGCGTCGGCCGTCCGCCGTGAGCCGAACGCGAGCGGCCGACCGGCCTGACGGGGCAGGAAGGTCCCATGGACCACCTCACCCGCCTCGGCCACTTCCGCGGCGAGGCGGTGGCCTTCGAGAAGGCCGTCCGCCGCGCCCTCGACCCCGGAAGGAAAATCCCGCTGGTCCCGTCCTGGGCGCGCCCTCCGCGAACCAGACGAGGAACGCCCCGGGCACGGGTGCCCGTTCCGGTTTCGGCCAGGCGTCCCGTACCGCCTCGTCGGAGGGGAGCCCGTACAGCGTGAGGTCCGCCGGGTCCGGGGGCTCGGCGAGCCGCCCGCGCAGCACGCGGGTCAGGTAGCGGTGCACCCCGCCGAGGTGTCCGACCAGGTCGGAGACCGACCAGCCGGGGGACGGGCCCGAGTCCTGGCTTCGCACTCCTCCCGCCCGTCCAGCCCCCGGCCCCGGCCGCTACGGGAGGATCCCGGCGATCGCCTCGCGTTCGGCCTCCCGCAGCGGCGGTCGCGTCAGCTGCTCGCGGCGCGGTCCCAGGGCCGCCGCCAGCAGCACCGGCGGGGTGAACAGCCGGGAGGCCGGGCGCTCCAGGGTCATCACATCGGTGACGGCGCGGGCGACCCGCCCGTTGCCGGTGCTCGTCAGGAGCAGGCGGCGCACGTACGCCGCGCCGATCCGCTCGGCCAGCGTCGGGCCGCCCTCGGTCGCGCCCGGGTAGAAGACGTCGTTGCCGGTGGACAGCGCCCACGCGGCGCCGACCGGCCCGGCGACGGCCTTCTGGGCGCGGGCACCGAGACCGGGCGCGGCCCAGCCCACCGCGCGGACCGTGTCCCGCAGCGCGAGGGCGCTCTGCGCCGCCACCGACATGCCGTGCCCGTACACCGGGTTGTAGGCGGCGGCCGCGTCCCCGAGGACGACGAACCGCTCGGGCAGCCGGCCCCGCTCGTAGGCGTGCCGGCGGTTGACCGTCGTACGGGTGACCACGACGTCCGTCAGCGGCTCCGTCCCGGAGATCAGCTCGCCGACGATCGGATGCCGCACCGACCGGGCGAACGCCTCGAAGAGTTCCGGGTCCTTGGTGGGTTCACCGCCCCGGGTGCCGGACAGCGTGACGAGCCAGCGGTCGCCCTCGATCGGCACCAGCGTCGCGGACTGCCCCGGGCCGGCCTCGCGCGGATCGGCCTGGACGTTCACGACGACCGGGAAGGTGCTCCCGAGGTCCTTCGGCGCCCGGAAGATCCGGCTGGCGTAGACGAGGCCGGGGTCGACCGTGCGTACCGCGGCAGCCGGAAGGCCGAACTCCGCGAGCCAGGAGGGCGTACGGGAGGACCGCCCGGACGCGTCGACCACCAGATCGGCGGCGAGGACCCGCTCCGCCCCGTCGGCGCCGCGCACCCGGACCCCGGTCACGCGCCGGGCGTCGCCCGCCAGGCCCAGCACCGTGGTGCGGTCGGTGATGGTGACACGTGGCAGCGCCCGTACGGAACGGCGTACGTGCCAGTCGAGCAGGTCCCGCCCGGCGAGCACGACGTGGTGCGACTGCTCCGCCCACCGGCGGAACCAGCCGGCGGGGGAGTATCCGACCATGTTGGTCGGCAGCACGATCCGGTGGGCGCCGTCGTCCAGGAGCCGCCCCACGGTGCCGGGCAGCAGGGCGTCGATGGCCCGCGCCCCGCCGGACCACAGCAGATGCGCGTGATGGGCCTGCGGCAGCCCCTTGCGCGCCTCGGGCCCGTCGGGCAGTACGTCGCGCTCGACGACCACGACGTCGGCGAACTCGGCGAGCGCGGCGGCGGTGAGCATGCCCGCGAGGCTGCCTCCGATGACGACCGCCGTGCGCGGGCCCGCGGAGGACGGCGAATCGCTCATGAAGTCACGCTCTCTGGACGGTCGGCCGGCCCGTACCGGGCACGGTGGGCATGGACGGCGGGGGAACGGCGCAGGGCCCTGGAGACGGCGACCAGATCCGGGGCGGCCGGCATCCCGCCGGGCGCGCCGGAGAGGGTGGTCTCCCCGCCGGCCTCCGCCTCGGGGTCGAACTCGTCGTCGAGGCGCAGCCGGTGGAGCGCCGCGATCACCGCGACCGCGTCGGCCGTGGCGGTGGCCCGCTCCGGGCTCTCGCCGCGCTCGGTGGCCTCGGCGAGCGCGCGCAGGCGCACCTCGGGGTCCATGTACGGCTGGAGGCGCAGCAGTCCGTCGCTGATCCGCGTCCGGCGGTGGACGAGGCGCCGGCTCATCGGGGCCCGGCGTTGCAGCCGGATCGTCCCGGTGTCGAGGGCGGCCAGCTCCTTCACGAACGGCCCGAGGGAGCGGTAGTGCCGGTAGTCCAGCAAGAAGCCCTGCACCGCCTCACCGGCGTGCGGCAGGATGAACCCGACGGCGACGAAGAGCGCGCAGACCGCGGCGAGCGGCGGGGCGACGAACGTGCTGAGCCAGTCCAGGTCGTTGCCGGTCCAGCGGCTCACCACGGCGATGAGCTTCACGGTGTCGTAGGCGAGGTTCAGGATGAACCCGATGACCAGCAGCACCAGGCCGGCGCGCAGCCAGCCCGAAACCTGGCGCAGCCAGGTCCAGGTCACCACGGAGGTGATCGCACACGCCGTGGTGTGGGCCAGCAGGTAGAGCAGGATGTGCTCGCGCATCCAGGGCGTATTAGCGTAGTACGTGTCCAGGTCACGGAGGCGTTCGACGGGCACGTCGGCGAGGGCGAAGGTGATCCAGAGGCCCGCCACGACCGCGGAGTAGATCACGCCGATCGTCCACGTGGTCCGCCGCACGCGCCGGGGGTTCCCGCCGCGCCAGTGGATGATCATCACCAGGCAGGCGGCGCAGAACAGCGTGAGCACCGTGTAGACGACGGGCGCGGCGAAGTTGCTGATCCCGCTGGCGCGGTTCAGCGCGGCGATGGTCGCGGGGCGGCCGAAGTAGAACACGGCGGAACCCAGGAGCAGCAGACCGCCGACGTTGCGCACGTTGGGGTCGTTGCGCCAGAACCTCATCATCACCGGGAGCCGGATCACGAAGGCCAGGGTGAGGATCGCCGCCGGGATGAAATAGGGGATGTAGTACTTGTCCGAGGTCAAGGTCAGCCGTTCGGTCCGCGATAGCCGAGGGTGTTCCCGATCCGCCCGGCCACGCCGTGGCGCCGGACCGAGCCGGGGGCGCCGTCGCCGCCGGACAGCCAGGCCCGGCAGCGGTCGCCGAGGAGCAGCCCGAAGGTCTCGGCCTCGATCTCGTGGGCGTCCTCGTGGTGGGAGCGCGCGGCGACGGCGGCGTAGGTCAGGTCCGGCCCGTCGGGCAGGGACTGGGCCGCGGCGGCTGCGCCGGGGCCGTGCGGGGCGGCCGTGTGGCCGGCCTGCATGTGCCACAACTCGTGCCCGAGGATGACGAGTTGATGGTCAGGGGTAGTGAACTTCTCGACGACGACGATGTCGTAGTCCTCCATGTTCAGCCACAGGCCGGAAGTGGTCAGCTGGGTGGGGAAGCGTTCGAAGCGCAGGACGATGGGCCGCCCGCCGCGGGTGGCGCTCATCGCGTCGCACAGCCGCCGCAGGAGGGTGTGCGGATCGACGGGCGCGTCGAGGTCGCGGCCGACGTCGAGGGACGAGGTCAGCGTGGCGCACAGCCTGCGCATGGAACGGGCGACACTCACGAGACCCCCTCCGACTCCGCCTCGAACTCCGACTCTGCCTTGAACTCCGAATCCGGCCCGAACTCCGGCTCTGACGACAGGATTCCGGTGATCATGCCGAGGAGCAGTGTCTCCTGCGTACGGGTGAGGGCCTTGCCCGGGGTGGCGTTGCGGGTGGAGACGGAGACGAGCCCGTACCGGCTGACGAGGTCGGCCATCATGTCGCCGCCGGAGACGTGGCGGAGCGACCGGAGTGTCGGCTGTAGTGCGCGGCTGATCGCCTGGGGCGGGGTGTCGGTGAGGAAAGTGCCGTCGTGCCCGAAGAAGCGGGCGATGCGCCGCACGTCCGGTGGCCGGTTTCCCGCCTCACCGGCCGCGAACTCGGCGACGGCCCGTGGGCTGGCGCCGATCGCGTCGGCGATGTCGGCGGGCGGGTACGGGTGCCCGCCGGCATCGCGGGAACTCGCGCAGAGGAACACGGCCCGCCGCCGGGCGGTCTCCGCGGGCCCGGCCTCGCCGGCGTCGTCCTCGCCCCGCAACAGCCCGGCGACCACCTTGGCGGGGACGCCGGTACCGGCCGCGAGAGCCTCGATGTCGAGGATCTCGTCCACGTTGAGTTGCCTCTCCTTGGCGAGCGCCCGGATCTGAGTGAGCGTCACGTCGAGGGAAGGAACAGACTCGATCATCTGCCTGCACTTCCTGTGTCCGAGGGCAATCAGCGGGCGTGCACGCCTGGGGGACAGAGTAGGCGGCTGAAAATACAAGATCCATATTGAGCCAACGATTGTTGTCGAATTGAAAGCGACCCCTGCCGGCCAACACCCCGCACCGCTCCGGGCGATGCCGGTGCCGCTACCGCTACGGGGCCCGATGACGCCGGGGCCGGGGCCGGGGCTCTGGCCGAGCCCGGGCGGCGGCACAGAACGCCCGCGCCACGCCGCTGGCCGTCCGACCCGGGGCCGTGTCGACCCGGCCCGGCCTGGGGCGCGGTTTGCCGACCGCGCTCTGGGCCCGACGGCGCGTGTGACCGTCACCGCTGGCGGTGTTCCGCGGTTGCCGCCGTCGGGCAGGGTCCCGGGTTGCTGTCGCGGAGCCGGGACGGAGCCGGGCTGGGCGGTTCCGGGGTCTGGTGGGCCCTAGGCCGACGGCGGTGCGGGAACCGCGCCGGCGGGCGCGCCGCTGACCGGCTCCGAGGGCTGCTCCCTTGCCGTGGGCCTCGTGGTGCGGACGGGCCGACGTTTTCGGCACGCCGCGAACCGCGCTCACGGGTTGCCGATGCGTGAGGGGCTGCCAGCCGTACCGGCAGCGGCAGGCGCGGCCGTGCCCGCAGGGCCGCCCCTCCGGGGCCCGGTTCGGGAGCGGGCGGGATGGGGAAACGGCCCGCGCGGCGGCCCGCCCGCGCATCGTCGTGCCTCTGGCGTCGTGCGCCGCGCCCCGGGTCTGGGCGGGCCGAGCGATCTTGCGGGCCACGCCGCCCACTGGAGCATGATCCGGGGATGCGGGGCCCGCGCGTGATCCGCCGGGCGTACCCGCTGCCCTTGCCGGGGCGAGCCGGGCCGGCCGGGGACGGAGCCCAGGATGCATCTCCCGAGTGCGCCCGGGGTGCCATGTCCTGCCGGCGGGCGGGTGCGCAGGCAGGCACCCCAGGGCCGAGCCCGGACGGGGTTGCGTTGTGGGAGGCGCGGGGCAGGTTCGGGCGGGCTCGCGGTGTGGGAGGTGCGGGCAGGGCTCGGGTGGTGCCGTGGTGTGGGGGGTGCGGGCAGGGCTCGGGTGGTGCCGTGGTGTGGGGGGTGCGGCGCTGGGCCGGGTGGTGCGGGGGAGCGGGCAGGGCCGGGCCGGTCGTGGTGTGGGAGGTGCGGCGCCGCGTCGTGGCGGGTGGGGGGCTGGGGTCGGGTGGTGCCGCGTGGGGGAGGTGCGGGGCAGGGCCGGGCGGGGTCGTGTTGTGGGAGGTGCGGTCTGGGTTCGGGACAGGGCGCGGTCTGGGGGAGCGGGGCTGGGGCGGGTCGGGGTGTGGTGTGGGATGAGGGGGGCAGGGCCGGGGAAGGGGCTCGGGCACGTACCATGGCGGCATGTCCTTCCTCCGCCGCCACCGCGCCGCCACACCCGCCGGCCCGGACTTCGACGTCCTGGCCATGGACCCGGGGGACTGGCCGGGCAATCTCGGGGCCGGGCTGCTCCCTGCCCCCGACGGCAGCTGCCAGGGCGTCTTCCTCCGCTACGACCTGTTCGGCGGACGCGGCCCCGCGATGATCATCGGAAACCTGCCCGAGGGATCCCCCGCCCGGGACCTCGCCGACGGCCAGGTCCCGTTCGAGGTGGCCCAGCTCCTCGACGCCCTCGAGAACGACGAGGACGTCGAGGTCACCGGCATCGAGGACTGCCCCGTCATGCAGGGCGACAACCTCCTCATCGTCCGGAAGATCAAGCTCTCCGAGGGCCGGATCAGCTGCGTGCAGTTCGACCGCAGTGACAACGTCCTGGTCACCATCGCCAGCTGGGACCGGCCCATCACGGACGACCTCTACGCCCTCCTGAAGCCGCTCCCCGCCGAGCTCTTCCAGCAGGGCTGAGGCAACAGGGGCGTGGCCGGCGGAAGCCGGTCGGCGCGCTACGCGTCCGCGATGTCGTTGGCCGCCACGTAGCCGAACGTCATCGCGGGCCCGATCGTCGACCCGGCGCCCGCGTAGCTGTGCCCCATCACCGCCGCGCTCGCGTTGCCCGCCGCCCACAGGCCCCGGATCACCGATCCGTCGGCCCGCAGCGCCCGCGCCCGCGCGTCGGTCACGATGCCGCCCTTCGTCCCGAGATCCCCCGGCACGATCTTGAACGCGTAGAACGGCGGCGCCCAGACCGGCGCCAGGCACGAGTTCGGGTGCACGTTCGGGTCCGTGTAGTAGTGGTCGTACGCCGTGTCGCCCCGGTGGAAATCGGCGTCGTTCCCGCTCCACGCCTGTGCGTTGAACCGGCCCAGCGTCGCCCGCAGCGCCGCCGCCGGCACCCCGATCTGCCCGGCGAGCGCGTCCCACGTCCACGCCTTCTTCGCCGCCCCCGCCTCGTACCACGCGTCCGGGAAGGCCAGCATCGGCAGGATGTCCTTGAACAGGTACTTGTTGCGGTAGTTCTGATCCACGATCAGCCACGCCGGGATGTGCGACCCGACCGCGCCCCGGTCCTTCTCGTACATCACGTGCACCACATCGCTGTACGGCGCCGCCTCGTTGACGAACCGCGCCCCGTTCCGGTTCACGATCAGCCCGCCCGGCAGCGTCCGTTCGGCGAGACAGAAGTACGGCTCGCCGGGCAGCGGGATCGACGGCCCCCACCAGGCGTCCTCCATCAGCCCCAGCGCCGCCCCGGCGCGCTCGCCGGCCCGGATCCCGTCGCCCGTGTTCTCCTTCGCGCCCACCGACCACTGCGTCCCGATCGGCTGCTGCTGGTAGCGCGCCCGCATCTCCGCGTTGTGCTCGAAGCCGCCCGAGCCGATGACGACACCCTTGCGGGCGCGCACGACGCCCCGTACGCCCTCCTTCTCCACCACCACCCCGGTGACCGCGCCGCCCTCCTGCACCAGATCGACCAGCGGGCTGTTCAGCCACACCGGCACCCCCGCCCGCTGGAGCCCCGCCCGCAGCCCGGCGGCCAGCGCCTGGCCCATGGTCAGCGGCTTCTCCCCGCGCAGCGCCGCCTTCGTACCGCGCGCCAGGCACTCGGTGGACACCGCCAGCCCCTTGGCGCTCACGGCCGCGAGGTTGAGCCACTTGTAATCCTGGCTGAACACCACCATCCCGTCCGGCACCGGCATGTACGCCGGGTTCAGGCGGGCGAGTTCGGCGCCCAGGACATGGCCGTCGATCTGGACCGGCTCGATGGAGCGACCGTTCGGCAGGCCGCCCGGCAGGTTGGGGTAGTAGTCGCTGTACCCCTCCATGAAGCGGAACCGCAGCGGGCTGTTGGCCATCACGAAGTCCAGCATCCGGGGCCCGTTGGCGAGGAACGCCTGCTGCCGGTCGGTCGGCACCTCCGGCCCGACGACGGCCGCCAGATACGCGGCCGCCTTCGCCGGGGTGTCCGGCACGCCCGCGCCAAGGACCACCGAGTTGTTCGGCAGCCATATGCCCGCCCCGGACCGCGCGGCCGAACCGCCGAAGGTCGGGGCCTTCTCGACCACGAGCACGCTCAGCCCCCGCTTGGCGGCGGTGAGCGCGGCGGTCATCCCGGCCGCCCCGGACCCGACCACGACGACGTCGTACTCGCCGAGCGGGGCCCCGTCGAAGGCCCGCGCGACGGCGGCCGGAAGCACGGTGGCGGCGAGCACCCCGGCCCCGGTCCCGGCGAGGACCGCCCGGCGGGACGGAAGGGCGGCATGCGTCTGTCCGATGCGCACGCGTTCTGGACTCACGCGTTCCGGGCTCATGCGTTCCTGGCTCGTGTGTTCTGTGCTCACGCGTTCGGGGCTTGCGGACATGGGCATGCTCCAGCGGCTGGGGAGGGCGGGGAAGGCTCGACCGTTCTGATGTCGAGTCAGAAAAGGTGTTCGGGGGATCATGTGAAGTCAAGGCATGCGCGCCGGTTGTCCGGGCATGCCCGCCCATCGGCCCCGGGAACGGCGAAATCCCGTGGCAGGCACTCCAGATGTGCCCACCACGGGATCTGCGTGATCACGCCTGCGCCGTCAGCGCGTACCCACCGCCGCACGCACCGCTCTGCGGGCCAGGCCGCAGTCGTCGTGCAGGCGGCGCAGCAGCAGCCGCTGCTCCTCGCCCGAGGACAGGGAACCCGCCGGCAGCGGCTGGGCCGGGGCGGCCGTCTGCATGGAGCGCTGGACGGCCGTCTCGGACATCCGGATCTCGCGGGTCAGGACCAGCATCAGGTTCACCAGGAACGCGTCCCGGGCCGCCGGACCGGCCGACTGCGCGAGGCGGCTGATCTGGCTGCGGGCGGCCGGGGCATCGCCCAGCACCGTCCACAGCGTGGCCAGGTCGTACCCGGGCAGGTACCAGCCCGCGTGCTCCCAGTCGAGCAGCACCGGCCCCGCCGGGGAGAGCAGCAGGTTCGACAGCAGCGCGTCGCCGTGGTTGAACTGCCACGGGGTCCCGGCCAGCTTCAGCCCGTGCAGCAGCTTCTGCAGGTCGCCGAAGTCCCGGTCGGTCAAGAGCCCCAGCTCGTGATCCCGGGTGATCCGCCGGGCGTAGTCCATCGGGTGTCCGAACAGGTCGGCCGGCGGCCGCCACTGGTTCACCCGGCACACCGCGCCCAGGGCCGCCCGTACGTCCGGCCGCGGCGGGGCCTCCACCGGATGACGCTGCAAGGCCGCCACCCGGCCCGCCATCCGCTCCACGACCAGGGTGCAGTTCTCCGGGTCCGCGGCGATCAGCCGCGGCACCCGGACCGGCGGGCGGTGCCGGACGAACGCCCTGTATGCCGCTATTTCGTGCCGGTACCGCTCACGCCACTCCGGCGAGTGATCCAGTAAAACCTTGGCGACGGCGGTCATCCGCCCCGTGGTCCCCACCAGCAGGACCGACCGGCCGCTGCGCCGCAGCACCTGGACCGGCGCGAACTCCGGGCAGATCCGCTGCACCGAGGCGAGCGCGGTGCGCAGTTGCGCGCCCTGCGGCCCCGAGAGGTCGATTCTTCCGCTCAGCGGCTGCGGTGCGGCTCCCGGGATGCGCCGGGCCCGTACGGCGCCCTGGGCCGGGGCCGTCGGACGGCCGGGATCGAGGTAGGGGCCGCCGCCCGCGGGGATGGTGCGGTGCGGCCGGACCGGCGCGGACACGGAGGACGTTGCTGCGTACATGGCGGTTACGGTTCCCTTCGTGCGCCGACGAGTTGCGTACGCCGCCCCGCCGGATCCCGTACTTCACCCTGGGGAGTTCCGCCGGTGAACCGGGTCGGGGAGGCGCATTCCTACCTGACACCCGGCCGTGGGTGGCACACCATCTGGCGGACCCTGGCGAACCCTGGCGAATAGTCGCTCGGCATCTGACGGCGGGCTACTGTCAACTCAGCCGAGAACCTGGGGGCTTGACGTGAGCAAAGGTCCAAACACCCGTCTCAACGACCTGTTCGGCCTGGCCGGCTGGTCCAAGGGCGAACTGGCGAGGATGGTCAACCGGCAGGCGGCGGCCATGGGCCACCACCAGCTGGCCACCGACACCTCGCGGGTACGGCGCTGGATCGACATGGGGGAGACCCCGCGCGAACCGGTGCCCACGGTACTGGCAGCACTGTTCACCGAGCGGCTCGGTCGTGTCGTGACCATCGAGGACCTCGGGTTCGTACGGCAGCGGCGCACCACCAAACGGCAGCCGGACGGGGCGAAGGAGAACCCCGACGGCCTGCCCTGGGCGCCCGAACGCACAGCCGCGGTCCTCACCGAATTCACGGGAATGGACCTCATGCTCAACCGTCGCGGTCTGATGGGCGCGGGAGCCGCGCTCACCGCCGGCTCAGCCCTCAGCAACGCCATGTACGACTGGCTGCGTGCCGACCCCACCCCAGCGAAGGCCGCGCCGGCCTTCGGCGACTCCTTCCAGGCCGACCAGGCGGGCTACGACCGCTACGAGGCGGCTCCGATCGGCTCGCAGGAGATCGAGGCCCTGGAGCGCTCGGTCGAGGTCTTCCGCGCCTGGGACGCCTCCAGAGGAGGCGGGCTCCAGCGCAAGGCCGTCGTGGGCCAGCTCAACGAGGTGGGCGGCATGCTGGCCTACCACCACCCCGACCACCTCCAGCGGCGCCTGTGGGGGGTGGCGGCCAACCTGGCGGTACTGGCGGGCTGGATGTCGCACGACGTCGGCCTCGAACCCACCGCCCAGAAGTACTTCGTCATCGCCGCGCACGCGGCCCGCGAGGGCGGCGACCGGCCGCGTGCCGGCGAGGCCCTCTCCCGGGCCGCCCGCCAGATGGTCCACCTGGGCAAGCCGCACGAGGCCCTCGACCTCATGAAGTTGGCGCAGTCGGGCTCCGGCGAGGAGACCCTGCCGCGCACCCGCGCCATGCTGCACACCATCGAGGCGTGGGCGCAGGCCGCCATGGGCAAGGGGCAGGCCATGCGCCGCACCCTGGGCGAGGCCGAGGACCTGTTCGTGTCCGACAAGGGCGACGTACCGCCGCCGAGCTGGATGCAGAACTTCGACGAGGCGGACCTGCACGGCATGCAGGCGCTGGCCTTCCGCACGCTCGCGGACCACGACCCCTCGGCCGCCCCGATCGCCCAGCGGCACGCCATGGAGGCGCTGCGGCTGCGGGCCAGCGGCCACCAGCGCTCGCAGATCTTCGACTACATCTCCATGGCCTCGGCCTGCTTCATCGCGGACGACCCGGAACAGGCCGACCGCTACGCCCGGCTGGCCCTGGTCTCGATGAACGAGACCTCCTCGCACCGGACGTGGGACCGGCTGCGCGAGATGTACCGGCTCACCGGCCAGTACGCCGGCTACTCGCGCATCGAGGACCTGCGCGCGGAGATCAAGCTGGCCCTGCCCAACAGCCCGACGCCGCAGCACGTCGTCTAGGGTGCCGCCGCGTGAGCACCGGACCCCCGTTCCGCACAGGACACACGAAGAAGGCCGCGCCTCCCGGCGCGGCCCCGAATCCCCTGACGGCGACGGCTATCCGCCGACCCGCGCCACCAGCACGCAGGCGTCGTCCTCGCGCTCGCCCTCGCCGAACTCCTCGATCACCATCCGCACGCAGTCCTGCGCCGACCGCGCCGACGAGAACCGCGGCGCCAGCGCCAGCAGCCGCTCGGTCCCGTCCGTCCGGCTGAACTCGATGCTGCGCGGCGTGAGCCCGTCCGTGTGCAGGACGAGTACGTCGCCCGCTTCGAGCCGCTCCTCCGCCTGCCCGTACGTCGCGCCGGAGGTCGCTCCCAGCAGCACGCCCTCCGGCGGTTGCAGCGAGCGGCCCTGGCCACGGCGGAACAGCAGCGGAGCGGAGTGTCCGGCCTGCGCCCAGGACAGCACCCGGCGCGCGGGATCGTAGCGACAGCAAACGGCCGAACCGAGGGCCGGCTGCACGGAGTTCTCCAGCAGCTGGTTGAGCCAGCCCATCAGCGGGCCCGGTTCGATGCCGGCCATGGCCATCCCGCGCAGGGCGCCCAGCATCATCGCCATCCCGGAGGTGGCGGTCACCCCGTGCCCGGTCAGGTCACCGACCGTCAGCATCGAGCGGCCGTCGGGGAGTTCGAGCGCGTCGTACCAGTCGCCGCCGATCAGCGCGTTGGTCGCGGAGGGCAGGTAGTGCGCGGCCGTGTCCAGCGCGCCGGTGCTCTGGTGCGGGAAGCGCAGGGAACCGCCCCAGGGGGGGAGTACGGCTTCCTGGAGTTCGACCGCCAGCCGGCGCTCGGTCCGCGCGATCTCCCGGTGCCGCTGGAGCGAGTCCCGGGTCTCGCGCACCGCCCGCTCGCTGCGGCGCAGGTCGCTCACGTCGCGCAGCACGGCCCACATGGAGGCCGTGCAGCCGTCGTCGTCGAGGACGGGCTCGCCCCGCATGTGCAGGGTGCGGACCCGGCCGTCGGTGCGGACGATGCGGAACTCGCCGTCCAGGGGCCGGCCGTCGACGAGGCAGGCGGTGACCATCGCGGTCAGCAGCGGCTGGTCCTCGGAGAAGAGGGTCGAGCCCAGTTCGTCCAGCGGCAGCGCACCCGACTCCGGGGACCGGCCGAAGATCTGGAAGAGTTCCTCGGACCAGGTGACCTCGTCGGTCAGCAGGTTCCACTCGGCGCTGCCGACCCGGGCCTGCCGGTCCTCCGGCACGGCTTCGGCCTCCGCCTGGCGCGGGAACTCCACCAGGTCGGGCGCGGGCGGCAGGCCCTCCTTGAGCTGGCCGAGGTGCTCGCCGAGGTCGTCGAGGTGGTGCACGGCGAGGTCGCACAGCGCGCGCTGCCATCGGCCCTGGGCGTCGTCGTCGTCCACGACGGTGTCGCGGCGCACCGCGTCCACGTCTCCGCGCAGCCGCCGGGTCTGCGAAATGAGCGCGTCCACCGACCCCGGCTCGGGTGGCTGCGCGGGACGGTCCGCGAACAGGTGGGACGGCATGAGCACTCCGATACAGGCGCGGCGCGGCCAAGTCTGAAGGAAGGACCGGTAACGACTGTGGCACAGCCCGAGACGGCCCGTAAGGCGTTTGGCAACATCCGTAACGGTGTTGCTTCTGGTATATGCCTACGGCCTTGCGGGGTCTGCGGCGCCTGTACGAACGAATCCGGTCAGCCCGGCGCGAGCCCGGCGTCCGCCCGGTGTGTCACACCATCAGCGGGACCGGGTGGATCTCGCTGGCCGGGTGCCCCGTGCGCTCGTGGATGCGCTGGACGGCCTCGGCCGAGGGGGCCTCGGACAGGCAGTAGACCATCCCGGATTCGGGGTCGGCCCAGGCCCGCTCGAAGTGGACCTTCTCGTCTCCTTCGATCGCCAGATCCGCGTTGTGGGCAGCCAGCAGCTGGTCCGCCGTGATCCCGTGCATGCCGTGGTGGACGTCCATGAACTTCGTCACCGCCGCACACCTCCTCGCTCGCTCGGTGCGCTGAACCGTTCTCCCTCCATGGTCCGCCCGCGGCCGGAAATCGGCCCTCCGGGAGGGGTGGGTCGATCGTATGGCCGACGTGTACGAGCGGGCGGTACCCCCGGACGGGGGTACGTGGCCGTTCACGGTCCCCCGCGGAGTACCCCCCGAACGGAGGACCCCCTCGTCATCGGCGAGAAGTGCTACGGAACCAGCGCTTCCCACCCCACCCCGTGATCGCTACGCTACGTGCCGGTAACGAGCCGGGGAGGTCCGCGCCGAGCGGGCCCGCGCAGGGTGGGGACACAACGACATGACGGCGCACACCGGCGCTTCCGGACGACTCGACGCGGTCGAGCAGGCCGAGCAGGCCGATCAGGCTGGACCGGCCGGCCAGGCCGGGCGGGCCGAAAAGCCGCCCGCCTCGCCCGGGCCGAGCCGCCGCTCCTTCCTCACCTACCTGGTCGCGGCCCCCACCCTCGCCCTCGTCACCCGCGCCGGGGCCGACGCCCTCGCTCCGCAGACCGCCCACGCGGTGATCCCGACCCTGCCCGCCATCGCCGACCTGGTGGACCTCGGGGACCTGTTCATCCTGGCCGGCTCGCCCACCGCCGCCCTGCTCGCGCTCTCCGTCGAGGCCGACGGGAGCATCCGCTTCCGGCTCCCGCGCGAGGAGGTCGGCCAGGGCCTCACCACCGCCGTCGCGATGCTCGTCGCGGAGGAACTCGACGCGCCCCTGGCCCACGTACGCGTGGAGCTGGACGACGCGCGGCCCGAGCTGCTCTTCAACCAGCTCACCGGCTCCTCCAACTCCATCCGCTCGCTCTACGGACCCGTCCGCCAGACCGCCGCCACCGCCCGGGCCCGCCTGGTCGCGGCCGCCGCCCGCCGCTGGAACGTTTCCGCGGGCTCACTGACCACCGCCGCCGGCACCGTCCGCGCCCCCGACGGCCGCACCGCCGGCTACGGCAGCCTCGCCGCGTCCGCCGCCGACCCGGGCCTGATCGTCCTCGGCGCCACCCCGAAGCCGGCCGCCCGGCACACCCTGGTCGGCAAGCCGACCGGCCGCATCGACGCCCGCGCCATGGTCACCGGAGCCCAGCGCTACACCCTCGACCTCGACGTACCCGGCGCCAAGCCGTGCGTACTGCGCCGCCCGCCCAGCCTCGGTGGCACCGTCAAGAGCGTCGCCAACCTGGCCGCCGTCCGGGCCATGCCCGGCGTCCTGGACGTGGTGAGCGTCCCGACCGGGGTGGCCGTCGTCGCCGAGACCTTCGGGCAGGCCCTCGACGCGAAGGCCGCGCTCCAGGTCAGCTGGGGTCCCGGCCCCGCCGACCAGCTGTCCGACGCGCAGATCCGCGCCAAGCTGCGCGCCGCCACCCCGCCGCTGCTGGTGCCGCCGCTGCTCACCCCGTACGTGGACGCCGAGTTCGACTTCGCCTTCGTCAGCCACGCCCCGATGGAGACCAACTCCGCGATCGCCGACGTACGCGACGACCGCGCCGAGATCTGGTCCGGTCTCAAGTCCCCCATCGTGGCCCGGGAGACCATCGCCGCCGAGCTCGGCCTGCCGCTCGACAAGGTCACCGTCCACGTGGTCCAGGCCGGCGGTTCCTTCGGCCGGCGGCTCTTCTTCGACGCCGCCCTGGAGGCCGCCCGCGTCTCCAAGGCCTGCCGCCGCCCCGTGAAGCTGATGTGGACCCGCGTCGACGACACCCGGCACGGCCGGATGCGCCCCGCGACCCACCACCGGATCCGGGCCACCCACCTGCTCGGCGAGGTGCTCAGCTTCGAACACCGGGTCGCCGCCGCCGAGACCGACTTCCGCCACGGCCTCGGCGAGATCATCACCGCCACCGCGGCCAGCCTCCCCTCGGGCATCGGCAACGCCACCCTCGCCCAGACCCTGTTCCTGACCACCGTCAAGTCGCCGTACCACTTCGGGCTGACGACCCAGGCCCTCACCGAGGTCCCGACCGGCATCCCCACCGCGTCCTGGCGCTCCGTCTACTCCGCCAACACCCGCGGCGCCGAGGAGATCGTGGTGGACGAGCTCGCCGAGCGCACCGGCCGGGACCCGTACCAGTTCCGCCGTACCTTCCTGAAGACCGCCGCCCAGCGGGCGGTGCTCGACAAGGCCGCCACCGAGGGGAACTGGGGCCGGGCGATGCCGGCCGGCTGCGCGCAGGGCATCGCCTTCCACGAGGAGTACAAGTCCCGTACCGCCTGCCTCGTCGAGATCGACACCCGGGACCCGGAGCACGTCCGCGTCACCAAGGCGGTCATCGCCGTGGACGTCGGCCTGCCCGTCAACCCGCGCGGACTGGAGGCCCAGATGATCGGCGGTCTCACCGACGCCATCTCCACCACCCTGCGCGCGGGACTGCACCTGGACAAGGGCCTGCCGCTGGAGGGCAGTTACAGCCAGTTCCACTGGGCGCGCCAGCGCGACACCCCGAAGGACGTACGGGTCTTCGTGCTGCCGGCCACCGCCGGCGAGCCGGGCGGCGCGGGCGAGCTCGGGGTCCCCGCCGCCGTGGGCGCCATCGCCAACGCCTACGCCCGGGCCACCGGCACGAAGCCGCGCAGTTTCCCCCTCGACTTCGACGTCGACTTCACCCCTTACCCCCGCTAGTCCAGGAGTACCTCGTGCCCTCGCACACCTTCACCGTCAACGGGCGGAGCGTCACCGTTGACGCCCCCGACGACCTGCCCCTGCTGTGGGTCCTGCGCGACATGCTGGGCGTCCACGGCCCCAAGTACGGCTGCGGCGTGGACGTCTGCAAGGCCTGCACCAGCCACCTCGACGGCGCGGACATCCGCCCGTGCGTGGTGCCCGTGTCGGCGTGCGCCGGGAAGACGGTGACCACCATCGAGGGGCTGGCCGACGGCGACGAACTGCACCCCGTGCAGGAGGCCTGGCTCGAACAGGACGTCTCCCAGTGCGGTTTCTGCCAGCCCGGGCAGATCATGGCCGCCGTCGCCCTGCTGGGGCGCACCAGCGCGCCCACGGACGAGGACATCGACGCCATCGCCAACATCTGCCGCTGCGGAACCTACTTCCGGATCCGCGAGGCCATCCGCAGCGCCGCCGCCCGGATGTGACTGGACCTATGGCATGACATCGCGGGACACAGGCCGCAGAACGGTCGAAGCGCGCAGGAGCTGGCTGATCATGCCTGAATGAGGCGTATCAATGCGAAACGCGTGCTGGTCGGCGAGCCGCTCGACACCGCGCGCCTGGGCGAGACCCTGCTGCCCAAACGGCTCGCGCTCCCGATCTTCTGCAGCGACCCGCTCTCCTCGGTGGCCTACGCCACCGAGGAGATCCTGCTGATCCTCGCCCTCGGCGGCGTCACGCTGCTGCACCTCACCTGGTACGCCGCCGCCGCGATCGTCTTCCTGATGCTGGTGGTCGTCGCCTCGTACCGGCAGACCTGCCACGCCTACCCCGGCGGCGGTGGCGCGTACGTCGTCAGCGCCGAGAACCTCGGCCAGACCGCCGCGCTCACCGCCGCCAGCGCGCTGCTGGTCGACTACGTCCTGACCGTCGCCGTGTCGGTGGTGTCCGGCGTCGCCGCGATCACCTCGGCCGTCCCCGCGCTGAGCGACCACCAAGTCGGGCTCTCCGTGGGGTTCGTGGTGCTGCTGACCCTGATGAACCTGCGCGGCGTACGGGAGTCGGGGCGGGTCTTCGCCGTGCCCACCTACGGGTTCGTCCTCGTCATCTACGTCATGTTCGCGGTCGCGGCGGTCCGGTACGCCACCGGCGACACCGTCCGCGCCGAATCCGCCGACCTCCCGATCATCGCGGAGGGCACCTTCACCGGCCTCGGCCTGGTCCTGCTCGCGATGCGCGCCTTCGCCTCTGGCTGCACCGCGCTGACCGGTGTCGAGGCGATCAGCAACGGCGTTCCCGCCTTCCGCAAGCCCAAGAGCCGCAACGCCGCCACCACCCTGGCCGCGATGGGCGCCCTGTCGATCACCATGTTCACCGGGATCACCGTCCTGGCCATGGCCTACCACGTCCACGTCGCCGCCGACCCGACCGAGCTCGGGCTGCCCGCCGGCACCCCCACCTCCACCGCGCTCGCCCAGATCGGCCGCGCCACCTTCGGAGACTGGCACTTCCTCTTCTACCTGCTCCAGGCCGTCACCGCCGGCGTGCTGGTCCTCGCCGCGAACACCGCCTTCAACGGCTTCCCGATGCTCGCCTCGATCCTCGCCAAGGACCACTACGCGCCCCGCCAGCTCTACAACCGCGGCGACCGGCTCGTCTACTCCAACGGCATCGTGCTGCTCGCGCTCGCCGCCGTCGCCCTCATCGTCGCCTTCGACGCCCAGCTGACCCGTCTCATCCAGCTCTACATCATCGGCGTCTTCGTCTCCTTCACCCTGTCCCAGTCGGGCATGGTCCGGCACTGGAAGCGGGAACTCGCCTCGCCCGCGACCCCCCGTCAGGAGCGGGTCCACATCCACCGCCGCCGCGCCATCAACGCGGTCGGCGCCTGCATGACCGCCCTGGTGCTCGTGATCGTCCTCATCACCAAGTTCACGCACGGCGCCTGGCTGGTCGTCATCGCGATGCCGGTTCTGTTCATCGGCATGAAGGGCGTCCGGCGCCACTACGACACCGTCGCCGCGCAGGTCGCCGTCGCCCCCGGGATCCGGCCGCGGATGCCCGCCCGCCACCACGTCGTCGTCCTGGTCGCCAACGTGCACGCGCCGACGCTCAAGGCCCTCGGCTACGCGCGGGGCTGCGGCCGGACACCCTGACCGCGCTGTCCGTCGCCGCCGACGAGGAGGACGCCCGCCGGCTGCGGGAGGCGTGGGCGGAACACGACCCGGGGATCCCGCTGACGCTGCTGCACTCGCCGTACCGGGAGGTGATCGGGCCGGTGCTGGCCCACGTACAGGAACAGGCCGCCGCCGAGGACACCGACGTGCTGTCCGTGGTCATCCCCGAGTACGTGGTGGGCCACTGGTGGGAACAGCCCCTGCACAACCAGAACGCGCTGCGGCTCAAGGCGCGGCTGCTGTTCACCCCTGGGGTCGCGGTGATCGACGTGCCGTACCTGCTGGAATCGGCGCGGCCGGCGCGGCCTGCGCGGTAGCCGCCGCCCGCTGCGTCACCGCCGCGTGGGCCAGCGCCAGCTCCACCACGTGCGCCGGATCGGACAGCGACCGGCCCGTGAGCTGCTCCAGGCGGCGCAGCCGGTTCGAGACGGTGTTGCGGTGGCAGTACAGCCGCTGCGCGGCGTACGTGGTCGAGCCCTGGCAAGCCAGCCAGGTCCCCAGCGTGGTCAGCAGCACCCGGCCGTCCTCCGGGGGCAGCGCCAGCACCGGACCCAGCACCACCTGGCGCAGCCGGTCCGCCAGCTCCGCGTGGGCCGCGACGAGCGCCGCCGGGAGCCGCTCGTCGAGCACGGCCGTGCGCGGGCCGCCGCCGGAGCCGGGGGCCGGCGCGGTGCGCAGCGCGAGCGCGGCCAGCCGCCGGGCCCGCGCCAGGTCGGCGGGGTCCTCCACGACCGGGCTGATCCCGGCCCGCACCCCGAGCGGCGCGAGCCGCTCCCGTACGGCCTCCAGCGGCAGGTGACCCAGCTCCACCAGGGCGCTCTCCCCGTCGGCCCGGATCCGCCGCAGCACGCGCGGGGCGCCCGAGCCGGATTCCAGGCCCGCGCTGCCGGTGCCGCCCGGCCCCAGGACGACCACCGCGAAGCGGCCGCGCTCCGGGAGGCCCAGCCGCGCGGCGGCCTCCGCCGCCGTCCCGGTGCCGTCCAGCAGCGCGTCCAGCAGGGCCGCCCGGTGCTCCCGGTCGCGCTCCCCGCGCGCCGCCTCGGTGTGCCGGTACGCCTCCGACGCGGCGTCCGTCATCTGGTCCAGTACGTCCCACAGCGCGGCGGCGCCCGGCAGCAGCCGGGGCAGCGCCGCCCGGTCGTAGGCGCCGACGGCCTCGACGAGGGTCTGCCACAGCATCCGCCCGCTGTGCCGGTAGACGCGCAGCAGCGAGTCGAGCGGCAGGCCCTGCTCGGCCCGGAGCCGGCCGGTGGCGCGGGCGTCGGCCAGCTCCGGCGGCAGCCCGCGGGCGCTGCGAGCCAGGCCCTCGACGGCCTGGCGCAGGGTGAGGTGGATCCGCTCGCGCAGCTCGGCGCGGCCCAGCAGCGCGGCGTACGCGGGATCCTCGGCCAGGGTGCGGTCGGCGAGCCGGTCGGCCGTCACGGCGATCCGGCGGGCCAGGTCCTCGCGTATCTGCTCGATGATCCGATCCATGACCGGCAGAGTGACACGGGCGGGGGGCCGGTGGGGAGGGTGCCGACCGCGCCGCGTCCGCTAGCGTGTGCGAAGCACTGCACGTGCAGTGCTTCGCCCGTGTCCGCCCGCCGTCCCGCCGCGCCCGCTCCACCGGCCGCCGCGACGCCCCCACGCCCCCAGGGACCCGCCCATGCGCCAGAATCCGGAGCGCCGCGCCGCGCTGCTCGACGCCGCCATCGAAGTCCTGGCCCGCGAGGGCTCGCGCGGCCTGACCCTGCGCGCGGTCGACAAGGAGGCGGGCGTACCGACCGGCACCGCCTCGAACTACTTCGCGAACCGTGCCCAGCTGCTGGTCCAGATCCTGCACCGGACCCGGGAACGCCTGGTCCCCGACCCGGCGGACCTGGCCGGGCCCCTGGACACCAAGGTGCTGCTCGAACAGCTCCTCGCCCGGATGCGGCGCGAGCGAAGCGTGCACATCGCGATGCTGGAGCTCCGGCTGGAGGCCACCCGACGCCCCGAGCTCCAGGAGGAGGCCGCCCGGTTCCAGGGCCTCGAACTGGAGGCGAACGTCGCCTTCCACCTGGCGGCGGGCCTGCCCGGGGACCGGCAGGGCGTCGTCCTGCTCTACCTCGCCATGCTGGGCCTGATCGTGGACGACCTGACCGTGCCGGCGGTCCTGGACCCCTATCCCGTGGAGGGGCTCATTGAGGCAATGGTCGAGCGCCTCCTCCCGGATTCGCCCGCGGAGTGACTATCGTGCCGGTGGGGGATTACCGGACACGGGAGGACACCGTGCTGATAGCCGACATCTCGGGCGCCATCGGGGACACCGGCGGCGCCGGCATCCAGTGGCTCGCCCACTGGGACAGCTGGTTCGTGAGTCTCACCTTCGCCCGGGGCATAGGCCCCGAGGAACTCGCGGCCCGCCTCGGCGCGCTGCCCGACATCCACCCCGGTCCGCTCGGCGCGATGGACGCCTGGAGCATGGCCGGCGAGACCGTGGACGGCGACGGGGTGGCCCGGGTCGGCAGCTGGGGCGGCTGGTCCTTCGCCGTCGAGCACGGCCTGCCGGCCGGCGCCGAGCGGCTCGCCGAGGTCTCCCGGGGCGGCGTCGAGGCCGTCCACCTCGACCCGCAGCCGGACCACCCGCCCCGCCAGTTCGCGTACGCCCGCGACGGGGAGCTGGTGTGCTGCTTCGGCCTCGGCGAGGAGTGCTGGCGCGGCGGCCACCAGCCCGACTTCCTCCTCCCGGAACTGGTCACGGCCGGCATCCTCGCGCCCGACGGGGCCTACGTGCGCCCCGAGGACGAACCGGGCGAGGAGCGCGACCGGCTCACCCTCGCCGTACTGGAAGCCCGCTTCGCGCTCGCCCTGCCGAGGCACCTGATCGAGGAGACGCCGCTCCCGGCATTCGTGACGTGCACGCGGTAGCGGTTCGGCCGGCGTGGTCGCGGATGACCCGGCGGGCCGGCTCCGCGCGGGCCGGGGCCGCCACCCCACCCCTGATCTCCACGCTCGCTTTTCCCGTCACGCCCCTCCCCAGGGCGCGTTCCGGGCAGGATATGGGGCGGGGTGGGTGCGGGGGGCGCCCGGGCGGCGTGCGGTGATCTTATGCTCAGGTTTAAGCGCGTCCGCTGGTTTTGCGGCCGGTGACCGACTTTGATGGGTTCGCCAGGCCTCGTACCGGAGCAGGGGGATCACTCATGGGCGCCGATCGCAGCCAGAAGGACACCACTCCCACCCTCATCGGTTCCGTGCAGCGTGCGTTGCGTCTCGTCGAGGCGATGCACGCGGAGGGCGGGGCCACCGCCAAGAGGCTGTCGCGGGTCACCGGAATCCCCCTGCCCACCGTCTACCACCTGCTGCGCACGCTCAGCCACGAGGGCTATGTGCGGCGCGAGGGCGGGGCGTTCAGGCTTGAGGACGATCTTCCGCTTGCCTCGTGATCAAAAGCGGACGGGTTCCGGCCAAGCTGTCTAGCACACCCGTGCATGTTCCAGCGGAAAATGCCAGAACGCCCTTTCGTACTGTGGAACTTGAGTAAGTTCCCTCCTGTCGCGCCGTACGACCGTGCACCCAGCACGTCTGGCCGGGAGGGGAGCCCGCGTGCCCGGGATCGACGAATGCCTGCTCGAAGCCATGACCCTGCCCGGGGCGCGGGGGGCCTCGCTGGTCGACTGGAGCAGCGGACTGGCCCTCGGCACCATCGGGGAGTCACCCGTGGGGGACCACGAGACCACCGCCGCCGAAACCGCCGAACTGGCCCGGGCGGCAGCCGAGTACGAGTCCTTCGCCCCGGCCGGACCGGACGCCGCGGGAACTGACCCCGCGGGTCCGCCCGTGGAGGACCTCATCGTCACCACCCGCTCCGGCTACCACGTCCTGCGCTTCGTCGAGACGAGCTTCGACAGCAGCGTCTTCCTCCACCTATGGCTCGACCGCGCCGACGGAAACCTCGCCCTCGCCCGCCACCGACTCCGCGCCCTCGCCGAGGGACTGGTACTCAGATGACCCCCTCCACCCTCCCCGGCACCCCCGTTGAGGTATCTCCCTTGCTCACCCGGCTCGCAGCCGAACGCGCCACCGGCGCCCTCCTCCGCGACCGCGGCACGCTCTTCCTCGAAGACGGCCGCATCGTCCACGCCGAAAGCCCCGCCACCCCTGGACTCGACGTCCTCCTCACCACCGGCGGCGGTCTCGCCCCCGAGCGCTGGCGGGAGGCCGTCGACCGGGCCGGCGCCCGCCGCCAGGTCGCCCGCTTCCTCGTCGACAGCGGCGGGCTCGCGGGAGGCGAACTGGAAATCTGCCATCTCGCCGCGATATTCGACGCCGCCTTCTTCGCCCTCTCCCCGGGCAGCGGCCCCTCCCGGTTCCGCCGCGGGGCCACCCACTGGATCGGCTCCGTACGCTCCGTCCCCGCCGCCGCCGTCGAACGCGAGACCCTGCGCCGCCGCGAACTCCTCGACGCGGTCTGGCCGTACCCCCTGCTCGACACCGCCCCCGTCGTGCCCCGCCCCGCCGCCCCCGGCCAGACGGTCACCGCACGCCAGCGCCTCCTGCTGGCCCGGGCGGACGGCATACGCACGCCGGCCGACCTCGCCTGGGTACTGGGCCGGCCGGCCTTCCACACACTGCTCGACGTACGAAGACTCGCAGCGGCCGGACTCGTCGAAACCCCCCACGCCCCCGCTCCGCCACCGGTGGAAGCACCGCTGCCGGACTGGATGACCCAAGCCCAACCCCCGGACGTGGCGCTGCTCCGCCGGTTACGCGACGCACTGGAGGCAAGCCTGTGAGGCTCCCGCTGCGACCGGTCCTGCGCGCCGAACGCTCGGAGCGGAGGCAGCCCGAAAGGAGTAAGGCCGACATGATGACGGCGATGGTGTCCGCCGAGGCCGAAGCAGAGCTACTCGCCGAGCTCCGGCGGCTGCGCGCCCGTGTCCCCCAGCTCACCGGCACCCTCGCCGCGAGCGTCGACGGCCTCGTGCTCGCCCAGGACAGCGCTGCCGCCGAAGCCGAGGCCGTGGCGGCCCTGACCGCCGCCGCCCTCGGAGTGGCGCAACGGCTCAGCGACAGCACCGGCCAGGGCGGCTTCCGCGAACTCCTCGTACGCGGCGAACACGGGTACGTCGCCACCTACGCGGCGGGCGAAGCGGCCGTTCTCACCCTGATCGCGGAGCCGCGCGTCAACGTCGGCCGCCTCCACCTGGAGGCACGGCGCTCCAGCCTGCGCATCGCCGAGCTCATCGAGCACAGCCTCGGCCGACGGGGACCGGGCGCCCATGCCCCCGGCGCCCCGCCCGCCTGAGCCCCCCCAGACCACCCCTCGCAGTAGAGAAATCCAGGACAGCTCAACAGTTCCCAAGGAAAACGGAAAGAGGAACCCCTCATGGTCAACGTGGAGACCGCCCTCAAGGAAGCCACCACCACCATCGAAGGCGCGCTCGGCGCGGCTCTCGTCGACTACGGCAGCGGCATGGCCCTCGGCACCATCGGCGGAGGCAAGGACCTCGACCTCGCGGTCGCGGCGGCCGGCAACACCGACGTGGTGCGCGCGAAGGTCCGCACGATGGAGATGCTGGGCCTCAAGGACGAGATCGAAGACATCCTGATCACCCTGGGCGGTCAGTACCACCTGATCCGACTGATGAAGGCCCGGGGATCCGACGGGTTCTTCCTCTACCTGGCGCTCGACCGGGGCCGGGCCAACCTCGCGATGGCGCGGCACCAGCTGAAGAAGATCGAAAACGATCTGGAGGTCTAGGCCGTAGGCCGTCGGAGCGTTCCAGGAGGAATCACGGACCGGTCCGGGCCGACCGATGAGTTTCGGTCCCGGCTCCGGTCTGTAGGTGCGGGACGCTGTCCCGCACACACTCTCTGGAGGCAGTCATGAGCGGCAACGGATTCACCACCTGCCTGTGGTTCGACGGCAACGCGGAGGCGGCGGCCGACTACTACGTGTCGGTGTTCAAGAACGGCAGCATCGGCAGGATCGGCCACTACAACGAGGCGGGCCCCGGCCGGGCCGGCGACGTGATGGTCGTCGAGTTCGAGATCAACGGGCAGAAGTTCATCGGCCTCAACGGCGGACCCCAGTTCCCGTTCACCGAGGCCATCTCCTTCCAGATCAACGCGGAGGACGAGGCCGAGGCGGACTACTACTACGAAGAGCTCACCAAGGACGGCGGCGAGGAGTCCGCCTGCGGCTGGGTCAAGGACAAGTTCGGGGTCTCCTGGCAGGTCATCCCGCCCGGGGCCATCGACCTGATCGCCGACCCGGACCCGGGGCGCGCCGCCCGCGCCACCGCCGCCATGATGAAGATGAAGAAGCTCGACGTGGCGGAGCTGCGCCGCGCGGCCGACGCCGGCTGAACCGTCAGCGGCGCGACCAGCCGCTCGTGACGCGGTCCCACAGGGAACGGGTGGCGCCGAAGCCGCTCTCGTGCACCCAGACATGGGTGCACGACGGGCACTGCAGGTGCAGCAGGCTTCCGGTGTTGGACAGCATGTAGCGCCAGTGGTGGGAGCAGGTACGCCGCTCCTCGCACGGCTCGCAGCCACGGCTGTCGTCGCACTTCGGGCAGGTCACCCAGGCCCGGCGGCCGGGGTCCGCCTGCGGGTCAAGCGGCAGCACGGCCGCCCCCGCGCCGCGGCAGCACGCCGGCCGCGACGAGGTCGTCGTACAGGCGCTGCTGGTCGGCGTCGAGACCGGAGTACAGCAGGTCGTACGCCGCCTCCTCGCCGCGGAGCACCTCCATCGGGTCCCAGTCGGGGCCGATCGCGTCCAGGACGTGGACCTGCCGGAGCGCCTCCTGGCGCGTGAGGTCGACGGTGAAGTCGACCAGTGCGGGAGCGTCCGGCCGGCCGGCTTCGTCCGGACCGGTGGGAGGTGTGGGGGGAGAGGGAGCCATACAACGAACTTAGGTAACCCTTCCTTCCCCGGGCAAGGGGAAGGAAGGGTGGGGGACGTCACAGCGGGCCGGGGCCCCGCTCCGCTACGTCGCGGACTCGCTCGGAGCCGCGATCCGGGCCAGGAGCGCGGGCAGGGCGGTGCCGATCGGCTCGCGGATCACCTCGTCGGCCAGCGGGTCGTACGGGGTCTCCTCCGCGTTCACGATGATCAGCCGGGCCCCCGCCTCCGCCGCCATGCCGGCCAGCGAGGCGGCGGGCTGCACCTGGAGCGTCGACCCGACCGCGACGAACACCTGGCACCCCTTGGCCACCGCCACGGCCTGCCCCAGCACCTGCGGATCGAGTCGCTCGCCGAACATCACGGTGGCCGCCTTCAGGATCCCGCCGCAGGCCGCACACGCGGGATCCGGCTCCCCGGCGGCGACCCGGGCCAGCGCCTCGTCCATCCCCGACCGGGCGTGGCAGGCCGTGCACAGAACCGACCGGGCGCTGCCGTGCAGCTCGAACACCTTGCGCGCGGGCATCCCGGCGAGCTGGTGCAGCCCGTCCACGTTCTGGGTGATCACCCGGACCGGGGTGCCGCCGCGCTCCAGCTCGGCGACGGCCCGGTGCGCGGCGTTCGGCTGCGCGCCGAGGGCGCCGATCTCGGCGCGCATCAGCCAGGAGCGCCGCCGGATCTCCGGATCGGCCATGTAGTACTCGTACGTCACGAGCTTCTCGGCGTCGGGCTCGCGCCGCCACAACCCCTGCGGTCCCCGGTAGTCCGGGATCCCGGAATCGGTGGACATCCCGGCCCCACTGAACACTGCGACAAGCGGCTTTCCCATGGGACGACCCTACGTACGGTCCGGATCGCGCCGCGAACGGATTTACGGCCCGGTCCCCGGCTCCGGCCCCCGCCCGCGCGCCGCCGGATGGTCGTTTCTGCGGTGAATCCCGCCCCCCACAGGAGTGAGATCCGCCCCGCGCCCCTCCTGCGGACCCGCCCGGGCGGTTAAGAAACCGGACATGAAGCCCATGTCCCACACCCTCGGCGCCCTGCTCGTGACCGTCTTCGCCGCCGCCCCCTCCGCGGCGGCGACGACCGTCACCGCACCGGCCCCGCCCCACACCGCCTCCCAGATCACTAGCTTCCTCGCCGACTTCTACGGCCATCACGGCCCGACCGAGACGTTCCGCGAGAGCCGCATCTCCCAGGCCCTCCGGGACAAACAGCAGCACTCCGAGTTCGACGTGCTGCTCTGCTCCCAGAACACCCCGGAGAAGATCGAAATCGGCCCCGCCACCGTCGCCCCGGCGGCGGGGATCGGGTGGGCCACCGTGACCACCCACTGGGGCAGCGGCCCCGAGGCGCGCACCGACACCTTCACCGCGTACGTCCGCCTCGACTCCCGGCCGATCACGCTCGACGACGTCATCTGCGCGGGCTGAC
The DNA here is from genome assembly GCF_026339935.1 of Streptomyces sp. NBC_01551. NCBI lineage: Bacteria > Bacillati > Actinomycetota > Actinomycetes > Kitasatosporales > Streptomycetaceae > Streptomyces > Streptomyces sp. NBC_01551. Next base: position 309,598 of record NZ_JAPEPX010000001.1, on the reverse strand, counting down.
AGCGCGTTTCCCGGCCTCCCGACGGCTGGTCGGCGCCCGCTGCCGGGCCGCTCGTACATCTGGTACAACACCCGACATGACAGGATTCGAGATTGTCGGCGCCAGCGCCGCTGACATGGAACTGCTGCGCGCCTGGGCCGACGAGGAGGGCTGGAATCCGGGCGACGGCGACCGCTTCGCCTTCGCGGTCGCCGACCCCGAGGGCTTCCTCGTCGGCCGGCTCGACGGCGAACCGGTCGCCTGTATCTCGGCCGTGCGCTACGGGGCCGGGTTCGGCTTCATCGGCTTCTACATCGCCCGCCCCGCCTTCCGCGGCCGGGGTTACGGGATCCGGCTCTGGAACGCCGGGATGCAGCGGCTCGACGGGCGGCTCGTAGGGCTGGACGGGGTGGTCGAGCAGCAGGACAACTACCGTAAATCCGGGTTCCGTTCGGCCTGGAACAACGTCCGCCACGAAGGCGTGCCCCAGGACCTGCCGGGCGGTGCGGCGGCCGCCGACGGGGTGGCGATCGTGGACGCGGCCACCCTGCCCTTCCCTCAACTCGCCGCCTACGACAGCCGGTTCTTCCCCGAGCGGCGCGACGCGTTCCTCTCCGCCTGGACGGGCCTTCCCGGCCGCACCGCCCTCGCCGCCGTCCGCGACGGCCGCGTCGAGGGGCTCGGTGTGATCCGCCCGTGCAGCTCCGCCTCCCGGATCGGCCCCCTGTACGCCGCCACCCCGCAGGTGGCGGCCGCCCTGCTGCGGCGGCTCGCGGAGCACGCGCCCGGCGGGGAGGTCGCCGTGGACGTGCCCGACGCGAACCCGGCGGCCACCGCGCTGGTCGCCGGCCTGGGCCTGACCCCGACCTTCGAGGCGGCCCGCATGTACACGGGCGCGGCGCCCGAGCTGGACCTGGCGGGCCTGTACGGGGTCACCAGCCTCGAACTGGGCTGACGGCACCCGCGGGGCCGGGGCCGGACGGCGGTCGCACGGCGCCGCCCGGCCCCACGCCTCACGGGGCGTCGGGGGTGACACGGATGTCACGGGTGTCACGGGATGTCCCGGGTCATCAGAACCCGAACAGGGACCCGCTGGTGTTGTGCAGCCCGCAGGGGTTGCCGAAGGTGTACGAGTAGCTCATCCGGCGCCCCTGCCACACGCCGTCGGCCGTCACTGTCATGGGGTTCCACTCCCTGGTACACGCCGTGCCCCACTCGGGCTCCGTCACCGCGTCCAACGTGTCGAAGTTGGCGCGTAATTCGGCGCACGCGGCGGCGGGCGACGGGTGCGTGCCGCGCGGCGTCGGCGCGCATACGAGGGTCACCGCGCGCAGCACCGTACCGCTCGACGCGTCCTCCCCGGCGGTGATGCCGAGCACGAGGGCCGACGGCGCGTACAGGCTTTCCGTACCGGAGGGCGCGGCTCCGGCCGTTCCGGGCCAGGCCAGCGCGGTGAGCGCGGTGAGAGCCATGGCGGCGGAACCGAGTCCGAGACCCCTTGCGATGGACCGCATTGCGAACACTCCTTTGGGTTCGTGTTTCGGATAACGGACGGGAGTCTTGCTCAAACGGGCGGTGAACGCCCGTTCGGACCCCTGTTTTCCGTCACCGATCGTGAGCGCATGAGTGCAGTCCGCAGCGGTGCCGGGATGCTGACCTGTGGGGGAGCGCACGGCGGAAACGGCCGAACACACCCCCAGAAGCCCCTCGCGCGCCCCCCGGAGTGCGGCTCTAGCCGGCGATGGCGCGCGGGGCGTACATGTCGATCAGGCGCGTACGGGTCTGCTGGAGCCGGAGGGCGAGGACCCGCCCGACCCAGTGCCCGATGGCCGAGCCGAAGGCCGGGTCGGCGTCCATGAGCATCCGCACGGTCGTGGCGTCGAACTCGTACGCGCGGACCGGTGTCATCGCCTCCGCGCTCAGCTGCCACACGTACGGCGGGAACAGCCACGACCAGCCGACCAGCTCACCGGGGCCGAGGCTCTCGATGGGCGTGGGGCGACGGCTGGGCATGGGGAGCTCCAGGGTCATCGTGCCGGACCGTACGATCCAGAAGGATTCCGCACGGGCCCCTTCGTCGAAGACCCGGGCGCCCTCGGGGAAATTGACCTCGCGGGCGTGCGACATGAGCCGTCCACGGTGCTCGGTGGACAGGACGGCGGCGATCCGGACGGGGGAAGGTGTGCTCACGACGGCCTCCGATCACGACCCCCCAGGACGCTCCTGCTCACACCAGTGTCGCCGACGCCCGCCGATCCAGGGCCTGCCCGTCACCGATCGGTGCGTCGCCCCCGCCGACGGCGGCCGGTGCGGGCGACCGGGCCGGGGCCCGCGATGACCCCCAGGCGCTCCCTGGTGCTGTGGCCGGAACGGTTCCGGCCACAGCACTAGTCCTCGGCGCCCGCCTCCAGGCAGGCCAGCTCCATCGCGTCGAGCACCGCCTCGTGGCTGCGCCGGCTCAGCTCCGCGACGTTCTCGATCTGGGCCGTCGCCCAGGCGGCGAGGGTCATCACGAGGACGCGGAGCCCGTCCGTGCCGTGCTCGGCGAGGATCGCGTCCGCCACCAGCATGGCCTCCTCGGGTACCTGTTCCGGGGGCTCCAGCCCGGCCAGCCCGCGCAGCATCGCGAGCGTGCGGCGCGAGATCTCCGGGGTCATCCTCGCCAGCCGCATGTCTTCTTCGTCGTCCATCCGCCCCACCCTCCCGTGCCGTGCCAACCCTGAGGGCACGGTAGAGGCGCGGCGCGCCGCGCGGGGCCGTTTCGCCAGGGTGACCCTGTGTGAAGGGGTGGCGAGGGCCCCACCCGGTTGACGGCGCCCCTCGCGCCCCGCGAAAGGCGTCCCCGCCCGTGGCTTCCGCTGCTGCGGACCGGCCGGTAACTTGACCGCGGCAGTCCAGGCCGTCAAGCCCCGGCAGGAGCGAGCGAGCGAGATGAAGAACCTCTTACGCGCGATACCGGGCGTCCTCCTGCTCCTGCTGGGCCTGCTGCCCGCGGTGGCGGCGGCCCCGGCGGCCGCGGCCGCCACCCCCGCGGAGTCCTGGACGGCGCCGCTGTCCACCCGCGGGCGCTACATCGTCGACGCGAACGGCAGCCGGTTCCGCCTCCGCTCGGGCAACTGGGACGGAGCCCAGGGTTCCTGGGGCGGCTCCGGCGACCGCAACGACCCGGCCACCCACCACAGCGGCCAGGACTCCCACGGCATCCCGCTCGGACTCGACCGGGTTCCCCTGCCCACCCTGCTGGCCGACTTCCGCGCGCTCGGCCTCAACAGCATCCGGCTGCCCTTCTCCAACGAGATGCTCCGCACCACCGCCCCCGTCCCGGACGCGGCCGTCGCCGCCAACCCGGCGCTGCGCGGCCGCACCCCGCTCCAGGTCTACGACGCGGTCGTCGCCGCCCTCACCGACGCCGGGTTCGCCGTCATCCTGAACAACCACACCGTCACCACCCGCTGGTGCTGCGGCCTCGACGGCAACGAGCGCTGGAACAGCGGCCGTTCCACCGCCCAGTGGGCCGACGACTGGGTGTTCCTCGCCCGCCGCTACCGCGACAACCCGCGCGTGGTCGGCGCCGACCTCTACAACGAGGTCCGCCGCGACGTCCTCGACGACCCCAACTGGGGCCTCGGTGACGGCCACGACTGGCACGCGGCCGTCCAGGAGGCCGCCGACCGGATCCTCACCGAGGCCAACCCGAACCTGCTCATCGTGGTCGAGGGCATCAACTGGACCGGCATCCCCGTGGACGGCTTCCCGCACGGCCGCCCCACCCTGACCCCCGTCCGTACCCTCTCCCACACCCTCGTGGTCTCCCACAAGCTGGTCTACTCCGCGCACTTCTACGGCTACACCGGCCCCCGGCACAGCGGCGCCACCGGCATCGGCGAGACCAGCGACCTCCGCTACCAGGACATGACCCGGGCTCAACTCGAACAAACCCTTTACGACCAGGCCTTCTTCGTCTCCGCCGAGACCGGCACGCACTTCACCGCGCCCGTGTGGATCAGCGAGTTCGGCATCGGCGCCGACGAGAGCGGCGCGAGGCCCCGAGCCTGGTTCGAGAACCTCACCGCCTACCTGACCACCACCGACGCCGACTTCGCGTACTGGCCGCTGGTCGGCTGGAGCACGACCGCGCAGGGCGCCCCGGGCGGCGACAGCTGGGCGATGCTCCGCTACGACCACACCGGCCGCCGGTCCGGCGTACTGGACCCGGCGGACTGGCGCACCGGCCCGTGGACCGGGCTCGCGGGCACGGCGGGCCGGACCGGCGCGGTGCCGGACGCGCCGGCCTGGTACCAGCTCGACATCGACCACCGCGACCACGTCGCCTCGCTGCTCACCCGGGCCGCCGGCGACTGGGACAACGGTGCGCGCAAGGCCGTCTGCCCCGACGGCGCCCGGCTGGCCGGCCTCGCCCACACCGGCGGCCGGGGCCTGTGCGCGGGCTCGGACCTGCGTGCCCCGACGGGCGGGCACACGGTGGTCCGCGACGAGGCGCACGTCCCGCCCGGCGGGGACTGGGCCTCCGGCTACACGAAGCTCCAGTGCCCGGCCGGGCAGTACCTGACGGGCTACAGCCTGCGGGGCGCCCGCGTCTCGGCGGCCCTGTGCGCCCCCGCGCGCACCGCGCTCCCGGCGGCGGGCGGCCGCACCGTCTGGTTCGACCGGGGCGACAACCGCCCGCAGGGCGTTGCCGGCGGCGACTTCGCGTCGGGCCGCTACAAGGGCCAGTGCCTGCCGACCGAGTACGCGGCGGGCATCGCCTTCACCACCCGCGCCGCCGCCCGCCAAGGCCCGGCCGCGCTGCTCTGCCGCCCCCTCCCGGCCGCCTGACGGGGGCCGGGGAGGAGCTAGTGCTCGCCGGCGGCCGCCTCGCGGAGCAGCCGCGCGACCTCCGTGTGCTCGCCGCGCACCGCCCACTCCAGCGGCGACAGCCCGCTCCCGCCGTCCTCGCGCAGGAGCGGGTCGGCCCCGCCTTCCAGGAGCGCGCGCACCGTCTCCGCGTCGCCCCAGGACGCCGCCGCGCACAGCGGTGTCCCGTCCGTCGGCCCGCCGCTCTCGGCGTCGGGGGCCGCGCCGTGCGCGAGCAGCAGCCGTACGGCCTCCGGGTGCCCCGAGACGGCCGCCGCGTACAGGGCGGTCGTGCCCTCCGCGTCCGTACCGCCGGGCTCCGCGCCGAGCCTCAGCAAGGCGGCCACCCGGCCGGCCGGGCCGTTCCCGGCCGCCGCGACGAGGGCGCGGGAGAGCCGCTTGCGCGTACGCCGGTTCACGCCCGCACCGCCTCGGCCCCGGTCCCCGCGGCGGCGATCAGTGCCGGGAGGTCGCGCATGTCGGTGAAGACCACCGTGCCCGGCCCCGCGAGGGCGGCCGCCGGGGTCAGCCCGCCCGCGTAACCGAAGGAGCGCATGCCCGCCGCGCGGGCGGCCTCGACGCCCGGGCGGCTGTCCTCGACCACCACGCAGGCCGACGGATCGACGCCCATCCGCCCGGCCGCGTACAGGAACAGGTCGGGGGCCGGCTTGCCCCGGGAGACCTCGGTCGCGCTGTGGATCCGGCCCGCGAACCGCTCGTAGAGGCCGGTGCGGCCGAGGGTGTGGCGCATCTTCTCGTGGCTTCCGCTGGAGGCCACGCAGGTCGGCAGGGTGATCGCGTCGAGCGCCTCGGGCAGGCCGTCGACCGGGGTGAGCCCCGCGTCCACCGCCTCCGCGTGCATCGTCACGAACCGCTCGTCCCACTCGCGCGCCGTCTGCGCGCCGACCCGGGCGGCCAGCAGCTCCCGGATCGAGGCGTTGGAGCGGCCGACGAACCGGCGGACCGTCTCCTCCTCGGTGAGGGGCCAGCCGAGCTCGGCGCCGAGGGCGACGTGCACGCGGGCGGCGATGCGCTCGCTGTCGACGAGCACCCCGTCGCAGTCGAAGATCACGAGCCCGACCGGCTCGATTGGCTGGATCGGATCGGACTCGGCGGGCTCAGTCGACAAGATCATGGGGGAAGGATAGGCCGGGGCCCGGCCGGCTCTCCCGGCAGGCCGCTCCGGGCCCCGGCAGCCGCGAAACCACCTCCTGAGCCGAGTGAAGTCCCGCGTCCCTTCGGTATCCGATGGGTCAAGTGGGGTGTCCGGGCGGCCGGATCGCCCTAGAGTGCGCCCACGCGTATGACAGTTCGGCCGTTCGCACGATCGGTTTCAAGCCAAGGGTCAAGGGCCAACAGCCGAGGGCCAACGGCCAACGGTCATACGACGGCGCGTCGCGCTCCCGCGCGCCGTGCGGGTACCACTCGGCACACCGAACTGGGGGGTTCATGCGTAGATCCAGAGGGTTGGCGGCCGCTCTCGCCCTGTCCCTGGCCGGCACCGGCGCGGTCGTCGGCCTCGGCCTCGTCCCGCAGGCGGCGGCGCTCACCCCGCCCGTGGCCTTCACCGCCGACCCGCTGTCGACCTGGCAGCCCAACGGCGTGGTCTGGGCCCTCGCGGAGGCGGGCGGCACCGTCTTCGCCGGCGGCACCTTCTCCGCCGTCCGCCCGCCCGAAGGCGCCGGCGGCAGCGAGCAGTCGGCGGTCAACTTCGTGGCACTCGACGCCGCGACCGGAGCCCCGACGTCCTGCAAGCTGTCCTTCACCGTCGGCGGCGGCACCGCCACCGTCCGCGCGCTCACCCTCTCGCCGGACAAGAAGACCCTGTACGCGGGCGGCTACTTCGGCGCCGTCAACGGCACCCCGGTCTCCAGCCTCGCCGCCATCGACGTGGCGACCTGCACGGTGAAGCCCGGCTTCCGGCCGGCCTTCGCGGCCACCGTACGGGCCCTCGCCGTCACCGACGACACCGTGTACGCGGGCGGCGACTTCCTCACCGTCGCAGGCCAGCAGCGCGAACGCTTCGCCGCCGTCGACGCCGTCGACGGGACGCTCAGGCCCTTCGTCGCCAACGCCGACGAGCCCGGCCGGGCCATCGAGGTCACCCCGGACGGCGCCAACGTCGTCCTCGGCGGCGACTTCTTCACCGTCAACGGGACGAACACGCACGCGCTGGCCGTCGTCAACGCCACCAGCGGCGCCCTCACCAAGTCGTACGCCGGCTTCATCGAGACCAACTCGGTGGTCAAGGACATCGCGACCGACGACAGCGGCTTCTACACCGCCAACGAGGGCACCGGCGGCGGCGTCTTCGACGGCCGCATCGCCCTCAACCTGGCCGATTTCAACCAGCGCTGGCGCGACACCTGCCTCGGCGCCACCCAGGCCGTGCTCCCGTACCGGAGCGTGCTCTACAGCGCCTCCCACGCGCACGACTGCTCCAGCGTCGGCGAGTTCCCCGACGGCCAGCGCCACCACCTGCTGGCGCAGCCGACCGGCGGCACCGGCAAGCTCGGCTGGGCCCCCGACACCAACGACGGCATCGGCGAGGGCATCGGCCCGCGCGTGATGACGGTCGGTTCCAAGGGCGGCGTCCAGTACCTGTGGGTCGGCGGGGAGTTCACCACCGTCAACGGGGCGGCGCAGCAGAGCCTGACCCGCTTCGCCTCCACCGGGGACACGGGTGCGCCCACCGTGCCCGTGGCCGGCGCCGTCAGCGTCGAGCCCGGCGAGGTCCAGGTGCGCTGGCGCACCAGCCTCGACCTGGACGACAGCGCGCTGACCTACCGGATCTACCGCAACGGCGCGGCCGCGCCGATCGCCACGGTCACGGCGGACTCGCTGTTCTTCAAGCGCCCGCAGGCCTCCTGGACGGACACCACCGTCACGCCGGGCCAGTCGTACACGTACCGGGTCACCGCGACCGACGCGGCGGGCAACACCAGCGCCCTGTCCGGGACGGCGAGCGTGACCGTGCCCACCTCGGCGGACGGCTACCCGAACGCGATCCGCGGCGACGGCGCCCAGCTGTACTGGCGCTACGACGAGTCGGCGCTGCCCTTCGTCGCGGACTCCTCCGACGGCGGAAACCAGAGCGGAGTGCACCAGAACGGCCCCGCCCTGCGCCAGACGCCCGGCGCGGTGACCGGCGCGAGCACGGCGATCGGCTTCAACGGCACGGACAACCGGGTCTACGCGGACAAGCGCCAGAACGTGGGCGGCAGCTACAGCATCGAGACCTGGTTCAAGACGAACACCACCCGGGGCGGGAAGCTCTTCGGCTTCGGGAACAACCAGGACCGCGGCAGCAGTCAGTACGACAAGCACATCTACATGACCAATGACGGCCGGCTCGTCTACGGCGTGTACACCGGTGCCACCCGCACCATCACCACCGGCGGCGCCGACCGGTACAACAACGACCAGTGGCACCACGTCGTCGCCACCCAGGGGCCGGGCGGGATGACGCTGTACGTGGACGGCGTCCAGAAGGGCACCCTCAACGTCACCACGCACGAGAACTTCGCCGGCTACTGGCACGCCGGCGGCGACAGCCTCGGCGGCTGGCCCGACCGCCCCACCAGCGAGTTCTGGGCGGGCCGGCTCGACGAGACGGCCGTCTACCCGAGCGTCCTGAGCGCGGCGCAGGTCCAGAACCACTACGCCCTGGCCTCCGCACCGGCGGACTCGGTCGTGGAGGTCACCGCCGACGAGGACACGTACGCCAACGCGGGCGCCCCCACCGCCAATTACGGCACCTCGGGCTCGCTCGCCGTGCGCGGGACCTCCCTGTACGCGAGCTACCTGCGCTTCAACCTGCCGGCCGCGCCCGCGGGTACGGTGCTCAAGTCGGCCGCGCTCAGCGTGAAGACCAGCACCATGGCCGGAGCCGGCACGGCGGACACCGTCTCCGTGGTCCCGGTCACCGGATCGTGGAGCGAGGGCGGGACGACGTACAACAACCGCCCCGCGCTGGGAAGTCCTGCGCTCGGCGGCTTCGCCGGGATCCCCGACGGCTCGGCCGTGCACACCACCGGGCTGACCACGGGCACCGTCGCCGCGGCCCTCGGCGGCGGCTACAGCCTGGCGCTCACCAGCGTCGGGACCGACGCGCTGTGGCTGTGGTCCTCGGAGGCCGCCGCCAACGAGGGGACGCCGCGGCTGACGCTGACGTTCGGCGCCCCGTGACGCCCTTGGCGTAGGGGGAGGGGCGCACCCCGTTCGGGGTGCGCCCCGTTCGGGGTGCGCCCCTCCGTGCGTCCGGGCGTACTGCCGAACCGCCGCTTCCGCCGATACGGTCGCCGGTGTTCGCCACCATCCACTGGTCCAGGGGGGAACCACACGATGGCACGCTTGCGTATGTCCTTTGCCGCGTCAGCGTCAGCGTCAGCGTCCCGGCTCGGTCTCGCGCTCGTCGCGGGCGGAGCCCTCGTACTCACCGGCTCGGGCGCCGCCCACGCCACACGGACCGTCGAGGTCCCGGCGGCCGTCCCGGGCGGGATCTCCGCCTCCGTGAAGGTCCACGGGGCCGTCGTGCCCCAGCCGTACGACCCCGATCCCACCGCCTACTACGGGCCCCGGGCGTGCGTGCTGAAGTACCACCACTACTACGCGACGGAGGGCTGCGGCGGCTTCAGCCTGGACGTCGTCCTGCACGACGTGCAGGGCAGCCCGGGCTTCAAGGCGGGCCTGTGGAGCACCGACGACCGCTTCCAGGCCCACGCCGACACCGCGCGCACCTTCCGCTGCGTCCGTCCGGACGGCGGCTCCGAGCGCGCGGACGACGTCGTGGTGCGGACCGTTCGGACGGCGCTGGCGCACAACTACTTCTACGCGGACGCCAACCGGATCGTCTCCGAACTCCGCAAGGGCGCCGCGGACCTCGGGCCGCAGCTCTACCTGAACTTCCCGCCGGAGCAGATCAACTGCCCGGCCGGCACCACCGCGAGCCAGTACGGCCTCAAGATCACGAACCTGAAGGTGTCCATCAACGACGAGAACGACGTCTTCGGCACGACGACGTGGGCGTACCCGGGCGCGATCTACGCCTGACCCGGACACGGGGTCGAGGCGCGCCACGACCCGGCGCCGAGCCGCGTACGGCTCCGGTCCCGACGACCGCCGTCAGGGGCCGGCGCCCTCCCAGCGGACCTCCCCGTCCCGGCGGTGCCGGGTCGGGGAGAGGCCGCAGGCCGCGGCGGTCGCCGCCGACGCATGGTGGTCCGGGTGGACGTGCGCCACGAGCCGCCCGACGGGGAGCGCCGTCAGCCAGGCGGCCAGGGCCCGCGCGGCCTCCGCGGCGAAGCCCCGGCCCTGCCAGGCCGTGCCGATCACCCACGCCAGCTCTGCCCGGTCCTCGGCCGGGGTGATCGTGGCCTGGACCGTGCCGATCAGCGAGCCGTCCGGGCGCAGCCGCACCACCCAGTTGCACCAGACGACCGCCGGGTCGGGGGAGCCCGCCACCAGCCGCGCGTAGCGGGCCCGCAGGGCCTCGGGCGACAGCGGCGCGCCGCCCGTGAACGCGTACAGCGCGGGATCCGCCAGTACGCGGGCCATCTCGGCGGCGTGGCCGACGGACAGCGGCACCAGATCAAGGCGGTCGGTCGCGATCCCGGCGGGCCGGGCGGGTGAGGTGGATGCGGGCGGGGCGGGCGGGGCGCGCCGGGGTGCGGGCCGCCGCACCTTCGCGGCCGCCCCCGGGCGGGGCACGTCGTCCACCGACAGGCAGATCCCGAACACCCGGTCGTGGGCGGTCCAGCCGTTGACACGGCCCCGGTTGTTGCTGATCTGCACGCGTCGGCGCGGGGCGTCCACCGCCGACACCAGATGCAGGTGGACCGTGCCCGAGACCCGGGCCAGCACGATGTCCCCGACCTCGATCAACGCGGGATCGGCCGGCGCGACCCGGACCCGCTGCCGGCTGTGGACCAACGGCACCATGGACCCGCCGGTCGGCCGGAACTCCACGGTCTCGCCCCGGCCGACCCGGTCCGCCATCGCGTCGAGCATGCCCATCGGGGCAGTGTGCGCAGGTGTCACGGCCGGGGGGAAGCGGATTTCGGCGGCCCGGCCGCCGGTTCCACCTCCAGGAACCGCCGCCGGCGCGGGCCCCGGTACAGCAGGCACTCCCACCCCATCGGCTCCAGCGCCGCCGCGCAGGCCGTCAGGCGCTCCTGCTCCTCCTCGGCCGCGCCGCCGCCCGGCGGGCCGAGCCAGGTCACCTCCACCCGCCCGGGCTCCGCGGCGGCCGCCACCCGGTAGCCCGTGCGCGTACGCCGGCCCTCCGCGTCCACCGCCGACGGCGCGATCCCCGCCGCCTCCAGTACGAGGGCCACCGCGCGCGGCATCTGCCTCAGCTCCCACGGGGCGGGAACCGCCGAGCCCGCCCCGGCGTTCACCAGACGACGGATCTGCACCAGGCCCTCGTACGCCGTCCGCAGCTCTCGGGAGCGCGCGGCCGCGTCCCCGAGCTCCGTCGGCCCGTCGCCCGTGGCGGGCTCGAACCCCTGCCCGGGTACCGTCATCACCCACCGCCCTTCGCCGCACAGGTCCCGTCTGAGTACCTCACGCCCAACGGCCTGAGTATCCGCCCCGATTCCCCGCCGCGTCGCCGGTGATCGAATGAGGGCATGACTTCCGCCGCCCCGCGCCCCGCGATCCGCCCGCGCATGCAGCACATGACCACCGCCGGCACCGCGCTGGCCGTGGCCCTGGTCCCGCTCGTCATCGGGGTCCTGGTCGCCAAGGGCCTTGGCGCGGACCCGTTGACCCCGGTCAACGCCCTCATCAGCGGCGGCGGTCAGCGGGCCGGGCTGCCGCGGGCCGAATGGCGGCGCCGGCGGTACAACACGATGCACCGGCTGCGCGCCGCCCGCCGCGGCACGGCCGCCCGCTGCGCCCACGTCCGCGGCCGCCGCTCGGCCGGCGACACCCCCTAGTCCACCTGGTTCACCTGGTTCACCTGGTCCACGTCCGGCCGTGCTTCCTGGGCCCGGAGCCAGGACGCCGCTGCCCCCGGGCCGCGCAGGCGGATCACGCGCAGCGGGGCGAACCGGGCGTCACCCGCCAGCCGGGCGATCGCGGCGCGCCGCGACCGGTACTGCGACCAGGCCCACCACGCGGGATGGTCGGGGCGCAGCCACTCCCGCCAGGACTCCCGGTTCCCGCCGAACAGCCGCTCGCGCAGCAGGCTCCGCCGCAGCGAGCGCAGCAGCACGCGCCGCATCACCACGTGCCGGGGGTGGTCGAGCCACACGACGGTGTCGGCCCGCTCCCACAGCAGATCCCGGACCTCCGGCGGGCCCAGGGAGTCGAAGATCCACCGGTCGGTCCCCGCCAGTCGCGCCGTGTCCTCGGCGAACGTGGCGCTGACCGCCCACCCCGGCCCGCCGTAGTGGAGCGCGTCCATCTCGTGAAACGGCAGCCCGAGCAGCCGCCCCAGTGTCCGGGCCAGGGTGGACTTCCCGGCTCCGCTGATCCCGACCACCAGTACGCGTCGCATCGGCGGAGCCTACGCCCTGGGTCAGGTCAGCGGGCGGGCTGCCCGTACTGGCCAACGCACAGGTCCACGATCGACGCGGGTACGGTGCCCTCCGCGGCCGCGCACAGTTCGTCCACCCGGGGCAGCCGCTCCGGGAACCGGGGCGACGCGGGCTTGGGCGGGTGCGCCCGGTGCGGTGGCGCGGGCTTCGCGGGCCGTTTGGCGGGCGGCCGGGCCGCCTTGGCGGGGGGCCGCTTCCGGTCCGGCTCCGGTTCGGGGCCGCTCTCCTGCCCGGGCAGGTCGCCCAGCGGGAGCGGGCGGGGGACGGACAGCGCGGGCAGGGCGGCCGTGCCGGGGCTCTCGGCGGTGTCAGGGGCGTCGGGGGTGTCCGATGCGTCCGGTGCGCCCACGAGTGGTGCGGAACCCCGTGCGGGAGCCGGGGAGCCCGGGCCGACGGAGACACATCCGGCGCTCGCGAGGAGCGCGAGGAGGGAGAGGGGCACGGCCCGACGCAACTGCATCGCTCCACCATGCCGCACCCCCGGCCCGCCCGAGTGCCCGGCTCACGCGTCCGGGTGACGCCGCTTCAGGGAACGCAGGGCCTTGTCGAGGCGGGACCGCCGGGTCTGCGGCGTGCCAGCTTGCAGCAGCGGCAGGGCCAGCAGGTAGCGGGCGGTCTTGTCGAGCGCCTCGAAGGCCTCCCTGGCCTGCGGGTCCGCGTCGAGCGCGGCCGCGAGGTCGGGTGGCACCGGGGCCGTCTTCTGCGGGGCGTACGCCCGCGCCCAGCGGCCGTCCTCCCGCGCCGCGCGCACCTCGGCCAGCCCGGGCTCGCGCATCCGGCCGGCGGCGGTCAGTGCCGCGACCTTGTCGACGTTCACTTGCGACCACAGGCTCTTGGGCCGGCGCGGCACGTACTTCTGGAGGTAATGGCGCTCGTCGTCGTACGAGCGGCGCCGGCCCGAGATCCAGCCGTAGCAGAGCCCGATGTCGACGAGCTCGTCCGAAGTGACGGACGCAATGCCGGAGTTCTTCTTCGCCATCTTGACCCACACGCCCTCGCGCCGGGTGTGGTGCTCGGCCAGCCAGTTCTCGAACGCGGCGGCGTCCGCGAAGGCGATGATCGCCACTCCGTCGAGTTCGTCGTCCATGCGGCTCAGGCTAAGCGCGGCGCGTGAGGAGTGGGGTGCGGGAATGCCCCGCGTCGCCCGGGAATTGGAACGGCAGTGCGGGGTGACGGGGGAGGCGCGACCTCCGGTGCTCCGCGCGCCGCCGTGTCCCGTCCGCCACCCGACCCGTAGGAGTGCCGAGTCCATGAATGACGCCGACGCCGATGCCGCCGCGCCCGGCAGCCCCTGGAAGGGATGGGCGGCCGTCGCGGCCGTCTCCCTCGGGATCTTCTGCCTGATCACCTCCGAGCTGCTGCCCGTCGGGCTGCTCACCCCCGTCGGGGACTCACTGGGGGTGTCCGACGGCACCGCCGGGCTGATGGTCACCGTGCCCGGGCTGGTCGCCGGGTTCTGCGCGCCGCTCGTCACCGTCGGAGCCGGACGCCTGGACCGGCGGCTCGTGCTGTGCGCGCTGATCGCCCTGATGGCGGCCGCCAACCTCGCCGCCGCCCTCGCGCCCGGCTTCGCCGTGGTCCTGGCGGCCCGGCTGCTCGTGGGCGTCAGCGTCGGCGGCTTCTGGGCGATAGCCGGCGGGCTCGCCGTCCGCCTGGTCCCCGAGCGGCACGTCGGCCGGGCCACCGCCCTCGTCTTCGGGGGCGTCCCCACCGCCTCCGTGCTCGGTGTCCCCGCCGGGACGCTGCTCGGGGAACTCGGCGGCTGGCGCACCGCCTTCGCCGCCGTGGCCGCCCTCGGCTTCCTCACCCTGGTCGCCCTGCTCCTGCTGCTGCCCGCGCTGCCCGCCGACCGGAACATCCGGTTCGCGGAGCTCCCCGCCCTGCTGCGCGACAACCGGGGCGTACGGGCCGGAGTGATCGTCACCTTTCTCGTCGTGACCGGGCAGTTCGCCGCGTACACCTTCGTACGGCCGATCCTGCGGGACGTCTCCGGCATCGACGCCGGGTACGTCAGCACCCTGCTCCTCGGGTACGGAGTGGCCGGGGTCGCCGGGAACTTCCTGGCCGGGGCGCGCGATGCCCGCCGTACGCTGCTCGTGGTCAGCGCCGCCCTCACCGTGGTCCTCGCACTGATCGCCGTCCTCCCGGGGGCGGTCGCGGGCACCGCCCTGCTGCTCGCGTGGGGAGTCGCGTACGGCGGGGTCTCGGTGAGCCTGCAGAGCTGGATGACGCGGGCGGCTCCGCGCGCGGCCGAGGCGGCCTCCTCGCTGATGGTGGCCATGTTCAACTTCGCGATCGCCGCCGGGGCGCTCGTCGGGGGCCTCGCGGTCGACGGGATCTCCGTTCCGGCCGCGCCGCTGACCGGCGCCGCGCTGATGCTGGCGGCGGCCGTCACGGTGTGGGCCACCTCGGTCCGCCGCCGGGAGCCGACCGCCGGGGTCCCGGACCACCCGCTCGGGGTGGCTCGGGCGGGGACGGAAGTCCCGAACAAAGCGGATGGATAGGGCGGATCGGATGTCCGGCTTGACCGGGGCCGTCCCGAAGGGCAAGAGTGCGCCGATCAAAGACCCCGCTTGAGCCGCACTACGGAGACCCTCAGCATGCGCATATCCGTTCGCTCCTCGCTCGCTCCGGCTTCGGCTTCCGCGGCGGATTCCGCAGTGCGTTCCGCTTCGGCCCCGGCCGGCTTCGGCGGTTCTCCCGCGACCGGCGGGGCCGTCGGGTCCGCCGTCGCTCCAGGCACGGTCCTCGCCGCGTGGCGGCGCGGGGCCTGACCGGCCGGGTGGAGGCCGGCACCGCACCGCCGCGTCGGCCTCCACCCCCGCCGGGAGACAACCGTGTCCCACCATCCCGATGAGAGCGGGGCCGTCCCCGACGACCGCCTGCTCGTACGCCCCTACGTCGCGCCCGCGAGCCGCCCGTCCGCCCCGACGGCGCCCGCCTGGCCCCAGAGCGGCCCCGCCGTCTCCTCCCGCGTCCCGCCACCGGCGGGCGCGCCCGATGCTGCCTCCGGTTCGGGTTCCGGTTCGATGTCCGACTCGGCTCCGGTCCCCGCTGCGGCCGGGCGCGGCCGCCGCCGGCCGGTGGCGGTGGCGGTGTGCGCGCTGCTCGGGCTGGGAGCGGCGGGCGCTCTGCTGCTCCTGCTGACGGGCCCCGAAGAGCCCGGCCCGGAGCGGGCGGTGGCCCCGCCCGGGCTGTCCGTACCGGCGCTCCCGGCGGGCAGTCCCGGCCTGGCCGAAGAGCCTTCGCCCGCGGCGTCCACGCCACGTGCCGGCGCGGCCTCCCGGGCGCCGGGAGCCTCCGTCTCGCCCTCCGCGTCGGCCTCCGCGTCCGGCGGCCGGCCCGCGCCCGGCGCCTCCGCGAGCCGGAGCGCGCCCGTCGCGCCCCCGGCGACGCCCGCCGGGGACGGCACGCTGGGCCCGGGGGACCGCGGACCCGAGGTGCGCGCCCTTCAGGAGCGGCTGTACGGACAGGGGTTCACGTACGTCAAGGTCAACGGGCTCTACGACGGCCACACCCGGCGCGGCGTCGCCCAGTTGCAGAGCGACCGGGGCATCAGCGGGGATCCCCAGGGCGTCTACGGCCCGGCCACCCGGGCGGCGTTCGGCTGAGTACCCCGGCTGAAACCGCGTAGCCCGAAGCCCCGAAGCCCCGAAGCCGCGTAGCCGCGAAGTCCGAGCCCCGAAGCCCGGTCAGCGGCCGCCCGAGACCCGCAGGACGGCTCCGGTCGTGTACGAGGCGTCCGGGGACAGCAGCCAGGCGATGGCCCCGGCGATCTCCTCGGGCTGCCCGGGCCGCCCGAGGGGGATTCCGGCGGCGGCCCGCGCGGGGCGGTCGGGGTCGCCCATCGCCGCGTGCATGTCGGTCTCGATGATGCCGGGCGCGACGGCGTTCACCCGGATCCCGTCCGGGCCGAGTTCCTTGGCCAGGCCCAGGGTGAGGGTGTCGACGGCCGCCTTGGTGGCCGCGTAGTGGACGTAGTCCCCGGGGCTGCCGAGGGTGGCGGCGGCCGAGGAGACGTTCACGATGGCCCCGCCGGCGCCTCCGCCGGCCTCGGACATGTCGCGGGCGGCCCGGCGGCAGCAGAGCAGGTACCCGAGGAGGTTGACCTCCACCACGCGCCGCAGGTCGTCGGTCGTGGCGTCGGCGAGGCGGCCGAGCGGCCCGGTGACGCCGGCGTTGTTGACGAGGCCGGTGACCGTGCCGAGTTCGGCCCCGGCGATGTCGAAGAGGCGCTCGACGCCGCACTCCTGGGAGGTGTCGCCGCGCACCGTCACGCACCGGGCGCCGGCCGCCCTCGACCGCTCGGCGGTGGCCTCGGCGGCCGCGTCGTCCGTGGCGTAGCCGAGGACCAGGTCATGGCCGGCCGAGGCCAGCCGCACACAGGCCGCCGCACCTATGCCCCTGCTGCCTCCGGTGACGATCGTGACTGGGCGACGTGACATGCGAGCCTCCTGTGTGACGCGGTGGGCGGCGCAGGCTAGCAGCCGGATAACGGCTGGACCACCGCAAATGGCGCCACGGACAGTGGTCCGGCGTCACCCGAGACCCACTTGTCCACCCGACACCGATTCCCGAAGGAGCCTGCCATGTCGACCCTGCGCGTCACCGTGGAAGAGCTGACCGTCCACGACCACCCGAACGCCGACGCCCTGGAACTGGCCCAAGTCGGCCTGTACCGCGCCGTCGTCGCCAAGGGCGCCTACCGTACGGGGGACTTCGCGCTCTACATACCCGAGCAGGCCGTACTGCCCGCCGCCCTGATCGAGGAACTGGGCCTGACGGGCCGCCTCGCCGGGAGCGCCTGCGACCGGGTCAAGGCCGTCCGGCTGCGGGGCGAGCTGTCACAGGGCCTGGTGTGCCGGCCGGGCGCGCTGGCCGAGGTGGACCTGGGGCAGGCGGCCGAGGAGGGCACGGACTTCGCCGGGCTGCTCGGCATCACCAAATGGGCGCCGCCGATCCCCACGACCATGGACGGCGACGTGGAGTCCGCCCCCGATCTGCTGCCGTGGGTGGACATCGAGAACCTCCAGCGCTACCCGCACATCTTCGAGCCCGGCGAGCCGGTCGTCCTGACGGAGAAGCTCCACGGGACCGCCTGCCTGCTGACGTACGTCGCCGAGGGGGAGCGGGTGCTCGTTTCCTCCAAGGGCATCGGGGCCAAGGGCCTGGCCCTCAAGGAGGACGAGCGCAACGTGTACTGGCGGGCCGTACGCGGCCACGGCGTGGCGGAGGTCGCCGCCCGGCTCGCCGGGACGCTGGGCGCGAGCCGCGTCGGGATCTTCGGCGAGGTGTACGGGACGGGCGTCCAGGACCTGGGCTACGGGGCGCACGCCGCGCTGGCCGGCTCGGCCCCCGGGTTCGCGGTCTTCGACGTCTCCGCCGAGATCGACGGCCAGGTGCGCTGGCTGGACCCGGCCGAGGTGCTGGCGGACGGGGAACTCCCGCAGGTGCCGAGGCTGTTCGAGGGTCCGTACACGCTGGACGTGGTCCTGGAGCTGGCCACCGGCCGCGAGACCGTCTCCGGGCGGAACCTGCACCTGCGCGAGGGCGTCGTCATCCGCCCGGCGGCGGAGCGCTACAGCCCGGTCGTCGGCGGCCGCGCCATCGCGAAGGCCGTCAGCCCGGCGTACCTGACCCGCAAGGGCGGCACGGAGTACGAGTGAGCCGGGCCCTGGCGCGGCGCGCCGCCGCGCCGGCCCCCGGACCCCGGGCCGGGTCCGCGGCTGCGCCCGTCACGGCTTGTGCAGCACCCCGCGCCACGTCCAGCCCGCGTCGGTGACGTTGGTGCGCAGGAGGTCCTGGATCTCCCGGCTGCTGAAGCGGAGCGTCTCGACCAGGTGCCGGCGGCCGTCCTCGCCCTTCTGGATCCGCCACTGCCGGGCGGCGACGGTCGTGCCCCCGCGGCCGTTCTGCCTGCTGCCGGAGTGCTCGTGCGACGGGTTGCCCCGCTGCTCGTGGAGCGCGCGCACCTCGCGGGCCGCCGGTACCAGTCGCATCCGGATCTTGCCGGTCAGGTCCAGCTCCCGGATCCGGTGGTCCGCCACGAGGTCGGCCTTCTCCTTCCGCTCCGGGGCGCCCGCCGGCCCCCGGCAAGGGCGGCGCGGGCCAGGCGCCGCTTTGACGACACTCCCTAGCCCCGCCGGGTCAACGCGGTTCGCCAGCCCGGCTGTTCGGGGAGGGCGGGCGGGGCGGGGCGGCGGCCGCCGGTGGTGAAGAAGGCGGACAGGGGCAGCGTGGCCGCGCCCACCGTGACCGCGTCCGGGCCGAGGGAGCCCAGCTCGATCGCGACCCGGGCGGCCGGGTGGCGCAGGGAGTAGCGCGTCGCGTGCTCCCGTACCGCCGGGAGGATGTACGGGCCCAGCAGCAGGCCGGCCCAGCCGCCGATCAGGATCCGCTCCGGCCGGAACAGGTTGATCACGTCCGACAGCCCCGCGCCCAGGTACTCCGCCGTCTCGTCGAGGACGTCCCGCGCCACCGGGTCGTCCGCGAGCGCCGCCGCCAGCAGGGCCGCGAGGGCTTCCTCCTCGTTCGCCGCGTCGGCCCGCCGGCCCCCGACGTCCCCGCCGAGCTCCGCCCACCGCGCCAGCAGCGACTCCGCCCCCGTGTACGCCTCCAGGCAGCCCAGCGCCCCGCACCGGCAGCGCCGCCCGCGGACCGAGACCGTCAAGTGGCCCCACTCCAGAGGGGTGCCCTCCGTACTGCCGCCCTCCGGCGAGCCGTCCGTGATCAGGCTCGCGCCGACCCCGGACCCGAACAGGACCACCACGGCGTCCCGTGCGCCCCGCCCCGCCCCGAACCACATCTCCGCCTGGCCGAGCGTCCGGGCGCCGTTGTCGATGAGGTACGGGACCTCCTGCGGCAGCGCCCCCGTCGCGCGCAGCAGGGCCTCCAGCGGCACCGCGTCCCACCCGATCGTCTGCCCGTGGACGACCGCGCCGCCCGGCGCCTCGCGGTCCACTATCCCCGGGACGCCCACGCCCACGCCCAGCAGCCGGTCCGTGCCGACGCCGGCCTGCGCCAGCACCGCCGCGATCCCCGTCCGGACGTGGTCCACGATCGGGCCGACGTCGTAGCAGCCGCGCGGCAGCAACGGCAGTTCGGTACGGGCGAGTTCGGTCAGGGTGAGGTCGAACAGCTCGACGCGGACCCGGGTCTCGCCGACGTCGACCCCGATCAGGTGGGCGCTGCCGGGGGAGACCCGCAGCAGGGTCCGCGGGCGGCCCCCGTCCGAGTCCACGACGCCCGCCTCCTCCAGCAAGCCGTCCGCGATGAGCTCGCCGACGACGTTGCTGACGGATCCGGAGCTCAGCCCCGTCGCCGGCCCCAGCTCCTGACGGCTCATCGGTCCGCCGAAGTACAGCCGCTGGAGCACGGCGCTGCGGTTGCCGCGCCGCAGGTCCCGCACCGTACGGCCGCTACGCCCTGTCGTCATCTGTCTCCTCCCGCCCTGCAGTTGGTCGCAACATACCCCTGCGCGAGCTCTTGACGCGACCCTTTCACGAGGCTTAACTCACGTCCTAAATTAAGGCCTGGACCAGTGGGCGCCGACGAGGCGCCCCGGCCGAGACCCGCCCGCCGGCTTTCCCCGACCCTGCCGAAAGGGGCCGATCCGCCATGCGCAGAGCCCGAGCCGCCACCACCACCGCGATCGCCGTCTCCCTCCTCGCCGCCACGGCCGCCGGCTGCGGCGGCGGCACGACGAACGGCGGGGGCGGCTCCAACACCGCCCCGAAGGAACTCACCTACTGGGCCTCCAACCAGGGCCCCGACATCGCGGCGGACGAGGCGACCCTCGGCCCCGAGCTGAAGAAGTTCGAGCAGCAGACCGGCATCAAGGTCAAGCTGGAGGTGGTTCCCTGGGCGGACCTCCTCAACCGGATCCTCGCCGCCACCGCCTCCGGCCAGGGGCCCGACGTACTCAACATCGGCAACACCTGGTCCGCCTCCCTCCAGGCCACCGGGGCACTGCTGCCCTGGGACGCCGAGAAGTTCGGCGCCATCGGAGGCAAGGACCGCTTCGTCGCCTCCGCCATCGGCTCGGCCGGCGCCACCGGCCAGGACCCGGCCGCCGTCCCGCTCTACTCGATGTCGTACGCGCTCTACTACAACAAGAAGATGTTCCGGGAGGCGGGCATCGAGAAGCCCCCGGCCACCTGGGACGAGATGGTCACGACCGGGCAGAGGCTGTCCAGGGACGGCTGCTGGGCCCTCGGCGCGGAGGGGTCGAACCTCGCCAACAACATCCACCAGGTCTTCGTCCTCGCCCGGCAGCACGGCGCGGACTTCTTCGACGCGGCCGGCAAGCCCACCTTCGACAGCCCGGGCGCCGTCGAAGCCGTCAAGCAGTATGTCGACCTGATGGCCAAGGACAAGATCATCGCCCCGGGCAACGCCGAGTACGCCCAGAACCAGTCCCTCCAGGACTTCGCGGCCGGCAAGACGGCCATGGTGCTCTGGCAGAGCGCCGCCACCTCCTTCAAGAGCCACGGCATGAAGGAGGGCGACTGGGGCGTGGCCCCCGTCCCGGTGCCCGCCGGCGGCGCGCCCGGCACCGGCACGAACACCAACTCCATGGTCGCCGGCATCAACATGGCCGTCTTCAAGAACACCGACAACATCGACGGCGCCCTCACGTTCGTGAAGTTCATGACCGGTGACGAGGAGCAGAAGATCCTCAACAAGGCCTACGGCTCCATTCCGCCGGTCAAGGCGGCCCAGAGCGACGCCGCGTTCGCCACCGAGGACCTCACCGTGCTCCGCGAGACCCTCTCCACCAGCGCCGCCCCGCTCCCTCAGGTGCCGCAGGAATCCCAGTTCGAGACCACCGTCGGCACCGCGGTCAAGGAGCTGTTCGCCGACGCGGCGGCGGGCCGCCCCGTGACCACCGAGTCGGTCAAGGCCAAGCTCACCAAGGCCCAGCAGCAGATGGCGAGCTGAGCCCCGCCCCATGAGCGCCCACACCGACACCGACACCCACACCCGCACCGACCCCCACGCGGATCCCCACGCCGACCCCCACACCAAAGCCCACGCCGCCGCCCGCCCCCTCGCACGCGCGCGCCGCACCGGCCGCGTGCGCAGGGCCGCCCTGCCCTACCTCCTGCTGCTGCCCGCCCTGCTCCTCGAACTGCTCATCCACCTTGCCCCGATGGCCATGGGCATCGTCATGAGCTTCCGGCAGCTGACCCAGTTCTTCATCCGGGACTGGACCGGCGCCGCCTGGACGGGCCTGGCCAACTACGAACTCGCCGTCGACGTCAACAAGCCCGTCGGCGAAGCCCTGTTGGGCTCGTTCCTCACCACCTGCCTGTTCACCCTGCTCTCCGTCGGCCTGTGCTGGCTGCTCGGCACCGCGGCCGCCGTCTTCACCCAGGAGTCCTTCCGCGGCCGCGGTGCGCTGCGCGCGCTGTTCCTCGTCCCGTACGCCCTGCCCGTCTACGCGGCGGTCATCACCTGGGCGTTCATGTTCCAGCGGGACAACGGGCTGGTGAACCACGTCCTGCACGACCAACTCGGCCTCGGCGGCGCGGACCACACCTTCTGGCTGCTCGGCGACAACAGCTTCTGGGCGCTGCTGACCGTCTCCGTCTGGAAGGGCTGGCCGTTCGCCTTCCTCATCGTGACGGCCGCGCTCCAGAACATCCCCAAGGAGCTGTACGAGGCCGCCGCGCTGGACGGGGCCGGCAGCTGGCAGCGGATCCGCCGGATCACCCTGCCCTCGGTCGGCGCGGTCAACCAGGTGCTGCTCCTGGTGCTGTTCCTGTGGACCTTCAACGACTTCAACACGCCGTTCGTGCTGTTCGGCAAGGCCGCCCCGGAGGCCGCCGACCTGATCTCCCTGCACATCTACCAGTCCAGCTTCGTCACCTGGAACTTCGGCGCCGGCGCGGCCATGTCCGTCCTCCTGCTGCTGTTCCTGCTGCTGGTCACCGCCGGGTACCTGGTCCTGACCGGGCGCGGACGGAGGAACGCCGATGCCTGACCGCCGCCGCGCCCGCGCGCGTACGAGGTCGCCGCTGGCCCCGCCGCCGTCGTTCCGCGTCGTGCGGGCCGTCTTCCTCACCCTCCTCACCGGCTTCGTGCTGCTGCCCGTCTATGTGATGGTCACCAGCTCGCTCAAGCCGCTGGGGGACGTCTCCGGCCGGTTCCGCTGGATACCCAGCGGCCTCACCGTCCGTCCGTACGCCGACATCTGGCACACCGTCCCGCTCGCCAGGTACTTCGTGAACTCCCTGATCGTGGCGGGCGCCGCCACCGTCTGCTCGGTGGTCATCGCCGTCTTCGCGGCCTACGCGGTCAGCCGGTACCGCTTCCGCGGCAAGCGCCTGTTCACCGTCACCGTGCTGTCCACCCAGATGTTCCCGGGGATCCTCTTCCTGCTCCCGCTGTTCCTGATCTTCGTCAACATCGGCAACAGCACCGGCGTCGCGCTCTACGGCTCCCGGGGCGGGCTGATCCTCACCTACCTGACGTTCTCCCTCCCCTTCTCCATCTGGATGCTCATCGGGTACTTCGACTCGGTGCCCCGCGACCTCGACGAGGCCGCCACCGTCGACGGCTGCGGCCCCCTCGGCGCGCTCGTGCGGGTCGTGATCCCGGCGGCCGCCCCCGGCATCGTCGCCGTCGCCGTGTACGCGTTCATGACCGCCTGGGGCGAGGTGCTCTTCGCCTCCGTCATGACCAACGACACCACCCGCACCCTCGCCGTCGGCCTGCAGGGCTACTCCACGCAGAACGACGTCTACTGGAACCAGATCATGGCCGCCTCACTCGTCGTCAGCATCCCCGTCGTCGCCGGATTCCTGCTGTTGCAGCGGTACTTGGTGGCCGGACTCACGGCAGGAGCCGTCAAATGACCGATCACGCCATCGACCTCGCCGCCCTGCCCCGCGACTTCGCCTGGGGCACCGCGACCTCCGCCTACCAGATCGAGGGCGCGGTCGACGAGGACGGCCGGGCCCCCTCCATCTGGGACACCTTCTCCCACACGCCCTCGGCCGTCGACGGCGGCCACACCGGGGACACCGCCTGCGACCACTACCACCGCTGGCCCGAGGACATCACCCTCATGCGTGAACTCGGCGCCGACGCCTACCGGTTCTCCGTCGCCTGGCCCCGCGTGGTCCCCGGCGGGGACGGCCCGGTCAACCCCAAGGGCCTCGACTTCTACGACCGGCTGGTGGACGGCCTGCTCGCCGCCGGCATCACCCCCTGCGCCACCCTCTACCACTGGGACCTGCCCCAGGCCCTCCAGGACCGCGGGGGCTGGCCCGAGCGGGCGACCGCCGGGCACTTCGCCTCGTACGCCGAGCTCGTCGCCGAACGCCTCGGCGACCGCGTCACCCGGTGGGCCACCCTCAACGAGCCGCTCTGCTCGGCCTGGATCGGCCACCTGGAGGGAAGGATGGCCCCCGGCCTGACCGACCTGATCGCCGCCGTCCGCGCCTCGTACCACCTGCTCCTCGGCCACGGCCTGGCCACCGAGGCCGTCCGCGCCGCCGCGCCCGGGGCGGAGATCGGCATCGTCAACAACCTCTCCACCATCGAGCCCGCCACCGCCTCCGAGGCCGACCGGGCGGCTGCCGTGCGCATGGACGGCCACGTCAACCGCTGGTGGCTCGACCCCGTCCACGGCCGCGGCTTCCCCGCCGACATGCGCGAGGTCTACGGCGTGGACCTCCCCGAACGCCCCGGCGACCTCGCCACCATCGCCGCCCCGCTCGACTGGACCGGCCTGAACTACTACTTCCCGCAGACCGTCACCGCCGACCCGGCCGGCCCCGCGCCCCACGCCCGCCAGATCGCCCGCCCCGGCGTCCCGCGCACCGGCATGGACTGGGAGGTCGACGCGAGCGGCATCGAGACCCTGCTCATGCGGCTCACCGAGGAGTACGGGGCCCGGCGGATCCACGTCACCGAGAACGGCTCCTCGTACCCCGACACCGTCGGCCCCGACGGCCGCGTCCACGACCCCGAGCGGGCCGACTACCTGACCGCCCACCTCGCCGCCTGCGCCCGCGCCGCCCGTCGGGGCGCCCCGCTGGCCGGGTACTACGCCTGGTCCCTGCTGGACAATTTCGAGTGGGCCTACGGGTACGACAAGCGCTTCGGCCTGGTCCACGTCGACTACGCCACCCAGTGCCGCACGGTGAAGTCCAGCGGCCGCCGGTACGCGGAGGTGATCGCCGCCCACCGGGCCCTGCGCTAGAGCGTGCCCCGATCCGGGCCGTGCCCGCCCTGCTTCGAGGGGCGGGCGCGGCCTTCGTGATGGGATACGGAGCGAGTGATTCCAGCAGCTCGCGGAGAGGCCGGGTACATGTCCCAGGAGACCCAGAACACCATGCGCGCGATGGCGTACGAGACGTACGGCGGGACGGAGGTGCTTACCGAGACCCGCCTCCCGATGCCCAAGGTCGGCCCCGGCGAGGTCCTCGTCCGGGTCAAGTGCGCCGCGGTCAACCCCGTCGACTGGAAGATCATGGCCGGCGGGCTCGACCCGCTGATGGACGTCATGTACCCCGTCGTCCCGGGCTGGGACGTCGCCGGAACCGTGGAGAAGGTCGGCATCGACGCGCCCGAGTACGCGGTCGGCGACGAGGTGATCTCGAACGCCCGCAAGGACTACGTGCGCGGCGGGACCTTCGCCGAGTTCGTCAGCGTCCCCGTACGGATGCTCGCGCCCAAGCCCGCCCGCCTCAGCTGGCAGGAGGCGGCCGGCCTGCCGCTGGCCGGGCTCACCGCGTACCAGCTGCTCACCCGCCTCGGCACGGGCAAGGACGACACCGTCCTCATCCACGGCGCGGCGGGCGGGGTCGGTTCCCTCGGCGTGCAGATCGCCCGGGTGCTGGGCGCGCGCGTGATCGGTACGGCCTCCCAGCGCAACCACGAGCGGCTGCGGGGGCTCGGCTGCGAGCCGGTCGAGTACGGGGAGGGCCTGACCGAGCGGGTCCGCGCGCTGGCCCCCGACGGCGTCACCGTCGTCGCGGACTTCGTCGGCGGCGTCCTCGACGTCACCCGGGCGGTGCTGGCCCCGGGCGGCCGGCACGCCTCGATCGCCGACCCCGGCGTGCTCGGCGCGGGCGGCCAGTGGATGTGGGTCCGGCCGGTCGGCACCGACCTGGCCGAACTGGGGCGGCTCGCCGACAGCGGACAGCTCACCGTTCCCGTCGAGCGGACCTTCCCGCTCGCGGAGCTGGCGGCGGCGTTCGAGCTCAGCCGGACCGGGCGCGCGGCCGGCAAGATCGTCATCGAGCTCTGACGCGCGGATGCGCGGGGCGGCCTCATGGCCGCCCCGCGCTCACCCCCGACCTACGGGAACGAAGTGACGGTGGAGGGGACCGTCGAGGTGCCCGAGGTCGGGGCGCCCGTGCCGTTGACGACGTGCTCGTACTGGCCGTTGCCGCCGAGCGAGACGACCAGCAGGTCGTGGAACCTGACGCCCGGCTTCACCGGCGCCTGGAACCCGTGGTCCTGACGGATCGTCGGGTCGACGTTGTAGTAGCAGTAGCTGCCGAGCCCCCAGCCCTCGTGGACGGCGACCGAGTCCGCCACCTTGTACGCCGCGTAGCCCTTGGTCGAACCGTTCTGGATCGCCGCCTGGTTGGGGGCGTCGTAGGCCTTCTCGTTCTGGAAGAAGACCGTGCGGCCCCGCTCGCCGTTCCACTGGACGTCGTACTTGTTGAAGTGCTCGACGAACAGACCGGTGGCCAGGACGTCGTCGCCGTTGACCGTGAACCCGTAGTCGGAGCGGTTGGTCTCCCAGCCCACCCCGTCACCGTGGTCGGCCCGCCAGATCCAGGTGTGGTCGACGATCGTGTCGTGACTGTTGATCACCATGCCGACGGTGGCCTTGCCGGGGCCGGCGCCGCCGACCCGGACGAACACGTCCTGCACGGTGGTCGGGTTCGCGGCGTGGTCGCTCGCCGAGCCCGCCGGGCCGACCTCCAGGAGGCTCGGCGAGTTGACCGGGCCCGCGTCGATCAGGAAGCCCGCGAGCCGGACGCCGTCCACGTCGGCGACCCTCATCGCGGTCACCCCGTTGTCCGGGACGAGGGTCGCCAGGCCCAGACCGAGGACGACCGTGTCGGGGCGGTTGACCTGGATGGTCCGGTCGAGGTGGTAGACGCCGGGGGTGAAGAGCAGGTGCAGGCCCTGTGCCAGCGCCTGGTTGACCGTGGCGGCGCTCGTCCCGGGCTTGACCACGTAGAACCGGCTGAGCGGCACCGAAGTGCCCTGCGGTGCGGTGCCGTTGCCCCAGGAGGTGCCGCGCGCGTTCACCCGTTTGGCCGGGACGAACACCTTGTACTCGGCGCCGTCGAGGTAGAGGAAGGGCTTCTCCCGGGACACGGGGGTGGTGTCGAGCGTGGTGTACGGCGCGTTCGGGAAGGACTGCGCCGGCGCGCCCGGGGTGCCGGAGAAGACCTGGTTCCAGACGGCGTTGGACCAGCCGCCGACGGAGCTGTCCCGGGTGTACCACTGCTGCTGGGAGTAGTTGCCGACCTGGCCGTCGATCCTCGAGTCCGCGATGTAGCCGCCGGAGGCCCAGCCGTAGCCGTCGGGGGAGAGGTTGAGCCCGCCCTTGACGTGCATCCGGCGGAAGGGGGCGGCCTGGGAGACGGCCCAGCGGTCGGTTCCGTTCACCGGGTTGAGCGCGAGGTTCTCGGCCGAACGCCAGAAGTTCTGGGTGGCGTTGCCGCCGAACCAGCCCGCGTCCACGGTCACGTCGCCGTTGATGGTGGTGTCGTCGGGGCTCAGGCCGAGGCCCGAGATCGAGGTGTAGAAGCCGATCTGGGCGTTGAGCCCGTTGTACGTGCCGGGCTTGAACAGGAACTGGTAGCGGCCGGAACCGAATTGGGCGGACTCCTGGCGGGCGAAGACCTCGTCGAGCCGGGCCTGGATGTTCGGGGTGGACGGGTCGAAGACGATCACGTTGGGGCCGAGGTCGCCGCCGCCGGGGAGGGTCGGGCCGGTGTCGGTGGTGCCGTAGACCTGGAACTCGTAGAGCGAGTACCCCCAGGCGGTGGCACGCTCGGTGCCGAAGACGCGGACGTGGCGGGCGGTGCCGGAGACGGCGAGGGTCTGGACGCCGCCGGTGCCCGCGGTCGTGGCGTGGGCGGTGGACCAGGTGGCGCCGTCGGTGGAGAGCTCGACGCGGTACGACTTCGCGTGCGCGGTCTCCCAGCGCAGTACGACCTGGCTGAGCCGGGCGGGCGCGCCGAGGTCCACCTGTATCCACTGCGGATCGGCGAACTGGCTGGACCAGCGGGTGGTGGTGTCGCCGTCGACGGCGGCGGAGGCGGGTGTGCCGCCGTTCTCCTGGCTGGAGGCGGTGACGGGCCGGCCCTGCGAGAGCAGGACGGGTGCGGCGTGGGCCGCGCTGCCGGGGAGCAGCGCGAGGAGGGCCGCGACCAGCGCGGCGGCGAGGGTCGCGGCGGTGAGTCGTGGTGGACGGTCGCAGAGGCGAGGCATGGGGGGCGCTCCTGACGTCTTGGATCCGGGGGATCGAAGCGTGAGTGAACTGCCCCGCCACGAGGGCCGTCAAGGGGTTCGGCGTTCATGAAGTGAAGGCCGGAAGTTGTGTCAACTGGCCGTCAGGCCTGTGAACTTGGGGTTTCTTCAATCCTTGTGAAAAGTGTTGACGAAAAAAGACGGCAGGGCTGTACTGAGGCTCCTGACCGCTCCGTTCCGCCGCGCTCGCCGGTCGGGACGGAGTGGTCACGAAGGTTCGAGGGGTGACCTCGCCGCCCGGGCAGGTGCTGTCGTGCGTTCGTTACTTGTCGGCCGGGACCGCCCGGCTCAGGAGAGGGCCGGGACCGCCCCGCACTCCGCCCAGGCAACCTCGACGCCCGCGAGGGCCGTCGCCCACGGTGCGCAGAGGGCGGCCAGGCGGGCCGGGTCGGGCGGCGCGGCGCCGAGACCGATCGCGTACCGGGCCACGGTGTCGCCGAGCTCAAACGGGCGGGGCCAGGCGTGCGCGTCCGCGACGCCGCCGCCCTCCAGGGCGCCGAGCACGGCGCGCAGGCGACCGCGCATCCGGCCCAGGGCCTCTTCGAACTCCCGGGGCGTGGCGCCCCGTACGGTGACCACCGCCCACGCCGCGTGCCGGCGGTGCAGCGGCGGCGGCCCGGCCTGCGGGGACTCCCACGCCTCGTACAGCTCCCGGCCGAGCAGGTCGCGCAGCCCGGGGCCCACCTGCGGCGTGCAGCTGCGGACCGGCTCGGAGGGGGTGAGGACGGTGACGGCGTGGCCCGCGCCAGTGCCCGTGGCCGTGGCCGTGCCCGCGCCGGTGCCAGTGGCCGTGCCCACGCCCGGGGAGGAGTGGTACAGCGCGATCGGGTCGCGCCAGTCCCAGGCGGCCCAGGTTCCGAAGAACTCCCGGAGCAGGTCGTCGCAGGACGGGTCGGCGGCCTCCCGTACCGTCCGCGCCGCCATGACCGCCCAGGCGATGCCCGGCAGCCCGCCGAACGGCGCCGAGTCCAGGCCCCGGGCCCGGGCCCACGCCTTCACCCGGCGCGCCAGCCGGGCGAACGCGGCGTGCTCCGCGCCCACCGACTCCCGCACCGCGTCCGCGTCGCTCACCGCGCTCAGCGCGAGCGCGGCCGCCTCGCCGAGCTCCGCCCGCCGGGCCAGGGCCTGCGCCGGGTCCAGCGCGCCCGTGGCCACGACCACCAGGTCCACGTCCAGCCCGGCCACCCGGAACCGCAGCCCCGGCACCCGTGCGCCCTTCACCTCGCGCAGCCGCCCGGCCTCCGGCAGGGCCGCCGCGATCCGGTCCCGGACCTCGGCGCTGCCCACCGTTCCCGGGAGCGCCGCCACCAGGTCCAGGTCCGCACCCGGCCCCGCGCAGCCCATCCGCCGCGATCCGGCGAGGTGCACCACCCCGTCGTCCAGCGCCCGGGTGATCCGCGCGGTGACCGCCTCGGCGAGGTCACGCGCCCCGGACGCCTCGACCACCGGCTCCGGTACGGGCTCCGGGATCCACCGCACCTCGCCCGTCCCCAGCTCCACCGTCGCCCGGACCTGCATCGGCCCGTCCCCGCGCCGCGACAGCACGGCCAGCGAGGCGACCCGCGCCGAGACGCCCGCGCCGCTGCCGAGCCGGGCCGCGAACTCCCGTACCGCACGCTGTGGATCCCGGCTGCGCCCCAGCGTCAGATGCGGCGTGTACCCCTCCAGCCGCCCCCGGCACCCGGGGAACCGCCGCGCCAGTGCCTGCCGCAGCTCCTGCCACGGGCCGTCGCCGTCCGCCGCCGGGTCCAGCCAGATCGTGGCGTCCTCCCGGTGCCCGAAACCGTGCACCCCCGCCAGCCGGGCCGTGAACGCCGGTGTTGCCGCGGCCACTTCGGCCAGCAGTGGCACGGCCGCCCCGAACGAGGACTCCGGCACGAAGCCGAACAGCAGGTTCACGTGCGCCGGCCAGCGCTCCGCCTGCGGGTCGTGGGCCCGGCGCAGCTCGTCGACCGCCGGATCGTGCGGCGCCAGCCAGGCCACCGCCGTCCGCGCGGTCGCCGGTACGTCGAGCGGCGCGTCGCCCTCGCCGGGCGCACCGAACTCCAGCACCGCCTGCACGCCGTAGTGGTCCGAGGCGAACAGCCCGTCCGGCGCGGGGGAATCGCCCCGCAGCGAGGCCTCCCGTACCCGCGCCGCCCCCGAGACGGAGCGCAGCAGGATCCGGTCCAGCCGAGCCGCCCGCCCCGACAGCGAGCCCACGGCGGCCAGCGGGTTGGCGGCCGGGTCGAAGGTCGGCGTCCCGTCCGCCGCCCCGTGCACCTCGCTCCACGCGTCCCGCATCCCCAGCGCGGCCGCCGGCCCCTCGGCGCCGCCGCGGCCGTCGTTGAAGTCGCCGACCAGCAGGATCTCGGCCTCGGTGCCGCCCAACCCCTCGGCGATGCGGGCAAGTTCGCTGCGCCGCCGGCCGGCTCCGTCCTCGGTGTGATCGCTCGTCAGGTGGGTGGCGGCGACCACGAGGGGCCCGGCCGCGCTGTCGACCGTCACGGCGGCGACCGCCTTGTGCGCCCGCAGCACGTGCAGCCCGGCCTCCCGCACCGGCAGCCGGCTCAGGATCAGCAGCCCGCTGTCGGCGACGTCGCGGGCGCCCGGGTCGGTGCCCAGGGTGTAGCCGGCCCGCACCCACGGCGCCGCCAGCAGCATGTCCAGCAGCGCCGGCTCCACCTCCTGCAGGGCGATGACGTCGGCGTCGGCCCGCGCCAGGTCGGCCAGCAGCAGCGGCCTGCGCCGGGCGGTGGAGATGAGCGGGCCGTCGTACCGGTCCCACAGCGTGTTCCAGGTCAACACCCGTATCCGGTCCGGCAGGAGCGCGGCCGGCCCCGGCTCGGACGGCCGCCAGGCGCCGCCGCCCGCCGGATCCCACGCGTACGGGGTCCGGGCGGTGAAGAAGGGGGAGCGCAGCAGGCGCGGGTCGCTGATCCGCCCGGCCCGCGTGGTGTCGATCAGGTCGAGGCCGGTCGCCCGGTCCCACACCAGCTCGCCGTCCGCCTCCGCGAACAGCACCCGGTGCCACGGGATGTCGCCCCCGGGCACGAAGGAGGGCAGCGGAACCCGCTTCGGGGCGGCCCCGCGCTGGAGCAGCCCGAACACGAACCGCGCCGGGTCGAACCGGGGATCCCAGCGGACCTGGTGGTAAAGCTCCTCGCTGGTACGCATCAGCCGTCCTCGCCCTCGCTCCGGATACCGCCCGCCGTGTCCTCGACCGTGCCGCCCGCGCCGATGTACCAGAGGCGGTGTGCCCGGCCCTGCCCCGGGTACGGAGGCCCGAACCGGTGCAGCTGGGTGGTCAGCACCCGCGGCGGCACGGGGTGCGCCCGCGTCGCGTTGCGCCGCAGCAGCTCCGCCTCGTCCACCAGCACCACCGCGCGCGTCACCAGCGCGTCGCGGCGGCGCGCGACCGCCCCGGCCAGGCCGCGCTGCTGCTCGGTGAGGGAGGTGGCGTCCCACACCACCGTGCCGCCGCCCGCGGCCAGCGCGGCGTCCAGCCGGTCCAGGCCCTCGCGCAGCACGTCGGCGTTGGCGCTCTGGTCGGACCGGGAACCCCGGGCCTCCCTCAGATCGTCGAGACTGATGTACGCGGAGACGCCGGGCAGGTTCCGCGCGAAGGTGCTCTTGCCGCTGCCGGAGGGGCCGCACAGCTGCACCAGGCGCGGATACGTTCCGCCGCGCCAGCGCCAGGTCGCGGCCACCGCCTCCTCGGGCGTGGAGATCCGGCCCCGCGCGAACGCCTCGCACGCTTCGGCCCAGCAGCGGTCGGCCGCGTCCGGGTCCGTGTCGCCGAGCCCGGCGAGCGCCTCCCGCAGCCCGGCGCGCAGCGGTTCGAGCGGCGCCGCGCCGAGCAGCCCCGCCTCCTGCGCGCAGAGCGCCGACCACTCGGCGTGCTCCCGCTCCACGGGATCGGCGGTGGCCCCGGCCAGCGCGTGCAGCACGCCGAGATCGGCCGCGAGGGCCATCCGTACCAGCCCGGCGCGCCGCTCCTCGTCCGGGAACGGCCGCCGCAGCGCCGGGTGCAGACCCACCAGGTCGGCCACGCGCCGCGCGAGCGGCATCCCGGCCGGCCCTGCGGCGAGCCGCGCCGCGATCCTGGCCCGCGGTACCCGGTGCAGCGCGGCGGCCAGCACGCCGGCCAGCCGGGCCTCCCCGGTGCGGCCCAACCCGTCGATCCCGGCGGCCACCTCACCGGCCATCGGATCGGCGGGGCCCGCCTCGTCCGGCTCGAACCCGACGGCGTGCAGCAGCTCCGCCGCGTCCGGCTCGGCCCCGGACCGCACCGCCCACAGCGGTGCGGAGCGCCCGAGGCCGTTCGGCACCACCTGCGCGTACATCCAGTGCGTATCGGTCTGTACGTGCCCGCCGCGCACCCACTTGGCCACGCACCGCCCGAAGTCGGCCCGGCCGAAGCCGGCCGCGGTCCGTACGACGTAACCCTCCTGCCGGGCGGTGTCCAGCCGCAGCTTGCGCAGCGCCCGCTCGTCGAACGTGCCGCGCCACAGCACGCGCGGGGTGGGCACCCCGAGGCCGTGCAGGAACCGCACGGTGCGGTCCCAGTCCAGGCAGCGGTCGCCGTCCCACACGGAGAACCCGTAGAACCAGCTGTCGAGGTCCTCGTACGGGATGGAGTGCCGGGCGTACAGGTTCTCCCCGCACACCCGCATCCCGGCGGGTATGCCGGCGCCGATCCGGCCCTGCAGGCCCTTCACCCAGGCCCGCGAGGGGTGGTGCCCGGAGTCGAGCGAGCGCGCGTGCAGCCCGTCCGCGTAGAGGGTGGTGTTTTCGCCGTCGAGCTTCTCGGTGACGACCACCTCCTGCCCGACCAGGCCGGCGAGCCCGGCGGCGGCCCGCACGTCATCCCCGCCCACCCCCGGTGACCAGGGGAGATGCGCTGTACGGGGGTAATGGGTGCGCATGATCCGCTCCTGGTCGACGAGGCTGTGCCCTGTCACTCTAGGTAAGCGGAGCGGGGTCATCCACCGGTTAATCGCCCGGGGCTTCCTGCCGGTTGGAAAGCCGGCCGGGCCGGAGGCGCCTCAGCCGCCGTAGCGGTTCGTGCAGAGGGCGACGATCGAGGGGTCGAGCGTGCCACGGGCCGCCGTGCACAAGGGGGCCATGTCGTACGTACGCCGCGGCGCCGGCCGGGGCTTGGGGCGCGCGGGCTCGCGAACCCGCGGCTTCGCGGCGGCGCCGGGGCGGACCGGCCGCACGGCCTTCGGCGGCCGGACGGGCCGCCGCCCGGGCTGGACGGGCCGGTACGGGCGCACCGGCCTGACCCGCTCCGGCGGCGCGGCCGGGGCGGCCCGCTCCGGGGCGGCCTGCTCCGGAGCGGCGGGTTCCCGTACCGGCTGCCCCGTTGGAGCCGGCTCCCGGGTGGGGGAGAGTGTCGGCAATTGCCCCAACGGCCAGGCCCCGGGCGTAGGTTCCCCGGGCGCGGGTTCACGGACCGCCGGTGCCGGGCGGGCCACTGCCGGCGCCGGGCCGGGCGGTCCCGGCGGCCCCGCCGGCCGTACGGTCACGCACCCGGCGGTCATCACCAGCACGGCAAGGGTCAGGGGCAGGGCCCGGCGCAGCTGCATCCGCCCACCCTGCCGCACCCGCGCCCCTGGGCGTACGCGCCGTCACGCGGACGGGTGAACAGAACGGCCGGTCGACCGGCGGCCCGGCGCCCGGGGGAGGGGTCACACCGAAGCCGAGGAGCGCGGCGGGGCGAGCCGACTGCTCCTCGGTCGGTGACGTGGTCGGACCGGCGGTTTTCACGCCGCAAGTCCGCAAGCGGACCGTAGCAAGATCGACATAACCTGCCAATAAGGAGGTATGGGGACGGCGGCGGAGTCCCGGCTTCCCCGCGGCTGACCGCCGTAACCCGGGGGCCGCGCCCGCTGTTGCACAGCCCGGCGGGTCCACCCACGGTGAACGGAGTTCCGATGCCGCAGCTGACCGACGAGGCCGCGCCCGAAGCGGCGACCACGGCTGCGCCCGAATCCGTGCCCGGGGCTGGGCCCGAACCGGAGACCAGGGCTGGGCCCGAAGCCGTGGCCGGGGCTGCCCCCGGGGCTGTGCCGGAGGCGGCGACCGGGGCTGCGCCCGAATCCGTGCCCGGGGCTGCGCCCGAATCCGTGCCCGGGGCCGCGCCCGAATCCGTGCCCGGGGCTGCGTCCGGGGCTGCGCCCGGGGCCGGGCCCGAAGCGGAGACCGGGGCTGGGCCCGAAGCCGTGGCCGGGGCTGCCCCCGAGGCCGGGGCTGGGGCAGCGATCGGGGCGGAGACCGGGGCTGGGCCCGAGGCCGTGGCCGGGTCTGCGCCCCAGGCAGCGCCCGAAGTCGTGGCCCGGGTTGCGCCCGGAGTCGTGGCCGGGGCTGCGAGCGGGGCTGTGCCCGAAGCCGGGGTCGCGACCGGGGCCGTGGCCGGGGCGGCGGGGCGCCGGGTGGGCGAGGGCGGACGCGGCGGTGCCGCGGGGGGCGGAGGCGCCGAGCGGTCCGGCACTTGGATGACCCCCGCCGCGTACGGGGCCTCCCGCGCCGCCCTGTGGACCGGAGCTCTCGTCCTCGTAACCGACACCGACGGCCGGGTCCTCGTCCAGAGCGTCGACTACCGGACCGACCGCCTCATGCCCGGCGGCGCCGTCGACGCCGGCGAGTCACCCGCCGCCGCGGCCACCCGCGAGATGCGCGAGGAGCTCGGCGTCGACGGCCACTACCCGCGCGGCCTCGCCGTCGACTGGATCCCCGCGGACACCCCCGGCTTCCCGCCCGAGATGTGCTTCCCGGGGGAGATCCTCTACGTCTTCGACGGCGGCACCTGGACCCCCGACCGCATCGACGCCGTCCGCCTCCCCGCCCAGGAGATCACCGGCATCGACTTCGCCGAGCCCGCCGACCTCCCCGGCCTCATGGACCCGGGTGACGCCCGCCGCGCACTGTCCGCCCTGCGCGCCCGCGTCAACGGCGGCGGCCCCGCCCTGCTGGAGGACGGCCGCCCCACCGCGCCCACCGCCCTCGACCGGCTCGGCGTCCTGCGCACCCGGCGCGCCCCGCAACGCGATGCCTGGCACCCCGGACCCGTCCCCGCGGACCTGCCGGTACGGGAACGCTCGGCCTGGCTGTTCGCCCCCGACGGCCGGGTCCTGCTGCTGATCTCCCGTGCCACCGGCGCCGCCCACCTCCCGCCCCCGGAGGCCGAACCCACCGGGGACGCGATCCCGCTGGGCTACCGCCACGAGGACGGGGCCCCGGCCGCGCACGCCCGCACCGCGGCCCGCCTCACAGCGGTGTCCCCGGCCGCCGACCCGGCGTACGCGCGCCTGCTCGCCACCCCCGAACAGGTCCGGGAGCTCAGCGACTGGGGCCCGGCGGGCTCGCGCGAACTCGCGGCGGTCCACGCGGCCCGCGAAGGCCTCTCCCTCCCCGCCCCGCCCCGCACCCCGGCCACGGAACTCCCCCGGGAGGGTCTGCGCCTCTGACCCGCCGGGCCGCCGCCGCGACCGGGGAAATCCCGGGCGCGCGGCCCGCGGTCCAGGAGCATGGGGCCCATGAGCGACAGTGCGATCACCTACACCCTCTACATCCAGGCCGACCCCTCCCGGGTCTGGCAGGCCCTGACCGAGCCCGCCTTCACCCGCCGCTACTGGGGCCTGAGTTTCGAGACCGACTGGACGGTGGGCTCGGCCATGGCCTGGGTGGAGCGCGGAGCCCGCACCAGCGACCCCGCCCAGGTGGTCCTCGCCTGCGTTCCGCACCGTCTGCTCTCCTACACCTGGCACACCTTCACCCCGCAGTGGGCCGCCTCCGTCGGGATCGCCGAGGACCTGCGGGCCGAGCTGGAGGGGGAGCCGCGCACGAAGGTCACGTACGAGATCGAGCCCGTCGGCGACACCCTCGCGCGGCTGACCATCCTCCACGAGGGGTTCACGCCCGGCGGCATCCTGATCGGCATGTGCGGCCGCGCCTGGCCGATGCTCGCCTCCAGTCTGAAGACCCTGCTGGAGACCGGGGCCGCGCTGCCCGAGCCGGAACACGAAGGGCCCCAGGGCCACGGGGGCCACGAGGCGCACCAGCGCTGACCCCGCACGGGTCCGGGCGGCGCCGGCTCGCGCGCGTTGATGTTGATCCGTACCCTGCGCGCCACATGTTCGCCCGCGTCGTGTGGAATGGGACCATGGCGACAGCTGAGAACCAGATACGCGCGGGAGGCGGCGACCCGGTGCGGCCGGCCGAGGAGACGTCCGCGCCCGAGGGGACGGTCCCGCCCGAGCACTGGCGCTACGCCCGGCACCTCGACTCCCTGGCCGCCGCCCCCGACGAGGCCGCCGAGGCCGAGCGGGTGGCCGCCGTACTGCGCGACCCCGACACGGTGATGGCCGAGAGCGCCGTGGTCACCCACATGGACCGCCGGGCCGCTCAGCTGCTGGCCGACGAGCGGTTCCCCGGCTGGGCCGGTGCCATGGGCGGCGTCCTCGGAGGGCGCGCGTTCCCCGTACGCAGGCTCCGCGAGTGGACCCTGCTGAAGTCGATCAACCAGGGGGAGCCCTGGTCCGTCGCCGAGCTCTCGGCCGCCTCGGACTGGTGCCAGCGGACCGCCGTCACCCTGCTGACCTCGTACGAGGCCCTCGGCCTGCTCGCAGAGGCCGGCCGCACCCGCCGCGTCCGCAACGCCGCCGCCCAGCGGCTGCTCCGGCGCACCGCGGGCTGAGGGGAGCGCCGCGCCCCGAGCGGTTCCTGACCTCCGGCGGACGCCGGAGCTTCGGGCAGGTGTCCCCCGGCGGAACGGTGAGTGTCATTCCGTACCCGGCGCCGAAGAACCGGGTCATGCGCCCATTCGGGGGTCTATGGTCTGCGTACCCGGCCGGTGATCAGTGTTGTCCGATGCCACTCCGCTAGAGGAGGACTCTCCGTGTCGCAGGCTTCACCCATGTCCGCCACCACCCCCGCCCCGCCGGTGCCCACGGCGTTCGGCCAGGTGAAGGGCTGGTTCTCGGCGTACGACCAGGCGCTCTTCGACTGGTTCCTGACCCGCCAGAACCGTGACGCGGACCAGCGGGGCGACATCCTGGAGCTCGGCGTCTACATGGGGAAGAGCGCGATCTTCCTCGGCCGGTACCTGCGTGACGGCGAGGAGTTCACCGTCTGCGACCTCTTCGACTCGCCCGCGCCGGACGACGCGAACCTCGCCGAGATGCAGGGCTCGTACTCCACCCTCACCCGTCGCGCCTTCGAGGCGAACTACACGGCGTTCCACGAGGAGCTGCCGACGGTCATCCAGGCCCCGACCTCCGTGGTCACCGGCAAGGTGCGCGCCGACAGCTGCCGCTTCGTGCACATCGACGCCTCGCACCTCTACGAGCACGTCGTCGAGGACGTCGCCTCCTCGCGCCTGCTCGCCGCCCCGGGCGCCGTCGTGGTCTTCGACGACTACCGCGCCGCGCACTGCCCGGGCGTCGCCGCCGCGGTCTGGGGCGCGGTGGCCTCCGGCGACCTGCGGGTCATCTGCATCTCGCCGAACAAGCTGTACGCGACCTGGGACGACCCGGAGCCCCTCCAGAAGGAGCTGCGCGGCTGGCTGGAAGGGCTCGAGGGCGTCTGGCACGGCGTGGAGACGGTGGCGGAGCGCCCGCTGGTCCGCATCGGCGACAAGGGCCTCGTCGCGCCGCCGGCTCCGAAGCCGCTGCGCCCCGCTCCCGAGGCCGCCGTCCCGGCCCCGGCACCCGAGCGTGCCGCGG
Source organism: Streptomyces sp. NBC_01551 (assembly GCF_026339935.1). Classification (NCBI taxonomy): domain Bacteria; kingdom Bacillati; phylum Actinomycetota; class Actinomycetes; order Kitasatosporales; family Streptomycetaceae; genus Streptomyces; species Streptomyces sp. NBC_01551. Next base: position 272,007 of record NZ_JAPEPX010000001.1, on the reverse strand, counting down.
CGCCCGCCCGTACGGCGGCGCCCGCCCCGCCGCGCAGGCCGGCGGCGGGCTGGCGCAAGCTGGCCAAGGACCTGCTCCCGCCGATCGTCACCCGCGCGATCGTGGTGCGGCGCAAGCGCCGCCGCTGACCGCGCCCGAACGCCGAAACGGCGTCGGCCCCCGTCTCCGGGGGCCGACGCCGTCGTCGGGGCATCCCCGGACCGGCGGGGTCAGAGTCCCTTGCGGACCCGGGCCGCGCGGCGGGCCTCGGCCGCCTGCCGCGCCTCGATGGTCTTACGGGACTCCTTGCCCTTGCCGGGCCGCCCGGGGCGGGTCCCGATGCCCCGGAACCCGAGGTCGGAGCCCGACGGACGGCCCTTGGCGTCGGTCGGCGCGGCGCCCGCCAACGGCACCCCGGACGGGGCCTTCGCGCCGGTGATCCGGCTCAGGGCGGCCTCGCCGGAGCGCACCTGCGTGATGGTCGGCCGGATCCGCGCGTCGGACATCAGGCGGACCATGTCGCGGCGCTGGTTCGGGGTGACCAGGGTGACGACCTTGCCGGACTCGCCGGCCCGGGCGGTACGGCCGCCCCGGTGCAGGTAGTCCTTGCTGTCGGCCGGCGGGTCCACGTTGACCACGAGGTCGAGGTCGTCGACGTGGATGCCGCGCGCGGCCACGTTGGTGGCGACCAGGACCGTGACGGCCCCGGTCTTGAACTGCGCGAGCGTGCGCGTGCGCTGCGGCTGCGACTTGCCGCTGTGGAGCCCCTCCGCCCGTACGCCCATGGCCCGCAGGTGCTTCACGAACTGGTCGACGCCGTGCTTGGTGTCCAGGAACATCAGCACCCGGCCCTCGCGCGCCGCGATCTCGGTCGCCGCCGAGTACTTGTCGGCCGCGTGGATGTGCAGCACGTGGTGGTCCATCGTGGACACCGTCGCCGACTGCGGGTCCACCGAGTGCGAGACCGGGTCCTTCAGGTACCGGCGCACCAGCTGGTCCACGTTGCGGTCCAGGGTCGCCGAGAAGAGCATCCGCTGCCCGGCGTGGTGGACCTGGTCCAGGATCTCGGTGACCTGCGGCATGAAGCCCAGGTCGCACATCTGGTCGGCCTCGTCGAGGACGGTGATCTTCACGCGCTCCAGGTGGACGTCACGCCGCCCGACCAGGTCGCTCAGACGCCCGGGCGTGGCCACGACGACCTCGGCGCCGGTGCGCAGCGCGCCCGACTGGCGGCCGATCGACAGCCCGCCGACGACCGTGGCCAGCCGCAGCTCCAGGGCCTCGGCGTACGGGGCCAGCGCCTCGGTCACCTGCTGCGCCAGCTCGCGCGTCGGTACGAGGACCAGCGCGAGCGGCCGCTTCGGGTCGGCCTTCTGCCCGGCCGTACGCGCCAGCAGGGCCAGCCCGAAGGCGAGGGTCTTTCCGGAACCGGTCCGGCCGCGCCCGAGGATGTCCCGGCCCGCGAGGGAGTTGGGGAGCGTCGCCGCCTGGATGGGGAACGGCTCCTTCACCCCCAGGCCGGTCATCGTCGTCACCAGCTCTGGGGGCAGGCCGAGCTCCTCGAAGGCCGCCACCGGCGGCAGCGCCGGGGTGACGGTCGCGGGCATCGCGAACTCGCCCTGCGGCCCGAGGGTCCGGGGGGCCTTGCCGGAGCCCTTGGCGCCCGGCTTGGTGCCTGCCTTCGCTCCGGCCTTGATGCCGAAACGCCCATGAGGTGACGGGTTCTTCATGCAGAACCTTCCGTGAGGAGTGCACACGCGGAATGCGGACACGGGTGGTGAACGGCGACGAGCCGGGGCCCGTACCCCTTCGGTACGGGCCCCGGCTCGTCGTGCGTGTCCGCACCGGGCGAATGCGCCCCGCGCTTCAAGTTTCCCGGCCATTTTACCAGTCGGCGACGGTGCCTACGGGGCGACGGATCCCAGCTCCCCGGTCCGGACCTGGGCCAGATGGGCCCGGATCTCGACCGTCGCCCGCCCGAACCAGTCGGCGATGACGGCGACCTCCTCGGGGGAGTACTCGGCGAACACGGCGCCGAGCCGGGCGTAGAAGGGCTCGTACACGGCGACGAGCCGGGCGGCTGCGGCCGGGTCGGCCACCACCCGGACGCGTCGCCGGTCGGCCGGGTCCGGCTGCCGGTGCGCGTACCCGGCCCGTTCCAGGCGGTTGAGAACGCCGGTGACGGCCCCGGTGGTGAGGTTGGTCAGCCCGGCGAGGTCGCCGGCGGCGAGCGGGGTGTCCCCGGCGCCCAGGATGTGGCCCAGGCAGGTCAGGTCCGTGACGTTCAGCCCGAGCAGCTGCGCCACCTCCTGCTGGCCGATGAGGCCCAGGGCCACGTACTGGTCCATGCGCGAAATCGCCTCCGCGGCCGTGGCCGGGGGGCGGGACTTGCCCTGCACGCCGATACTCCTTAGCATCTAAGTTACTTAGCTCGTGAGATAAAAGATCCTGCTCCGAGCCTACTGCTGCCCGCCCTTCCAGGGAGAACGTATGAGCGCGCACGGCCATGTCGACCTCGGCCACACCGTGGCCGGCTGGTCCGGAACCATCCTCGCCCTGCTGGGCTGCACCGGAACCGGTCTCGCCGTGTGTGCGGCCTGGACGCCGGGCATCTGGCTCGGCCTCGCCCTGGTCGCCGTCGCCGGGCTCGTCACCTGGCTGCTGCACCTCGCCGGCTGGGGCAAGCCGAGCGGCCCCCGACCGGCGTCCGAGTGGGACTGGCGCACCCGGGACGCGGCCGCCCGCACCGGCCACGAGCACTGCCTGGGCTGCCGTGCCGCGCCCTCCCGACGCCGCCGCCCCCCGAATCGCGTACGGGGCGACCGTAAGTTCGAGAACCCCCCGTTGGCCGCGCCCGGGGTGTGGCGGGGGTGACACCCGGGCACTATCGAGACGGCCGCGTGTGCGGCCCGCAGTGGAACGTTGAGAAGGATCAGTACTGATGGCAACAGGCATCGTGAAGTGGTTCAACGCGGAAAAGGGCTTCGGCTTCATCCAGCAGGACGACGGCGGCCCGGACGTGTTCGTGCACTTCTCCGCCATCCAGACCACCGGCTTCAAGGAGCTGGCGGAAGGCCAGAAGGTCGAGTACGACGTCACCCAGGGCCCCAAGGGTCCCCAGGCGGAGCGGGTGGTCGGCCTCTCCTGACGGCGTTTCACGAGTACCGCCCGTGAGGTGAGCCCCGCCGGGTCGGCCCGGCGGGGCTCACCCATGCCGCGACGGCCGGGCCCGAGCGGCCGAACCGGCGCTCACACCGCGCGGTGCAGGGCCTTCAGGAGCCGCCAGACCAGGTCCGCGAGTTCCTCGGGGTCCGCCACCGGGATCCGCTCGTGCAGCCAGTCCGCGAGGACGCCGGTGAAGGCCGCGGCCACGGCCGACGCGACGAGATCGGGGTGCGGTGCGCCCACCGCCGCCCGCTCGGCGCGGGAGCGGGCCCGCAGCTCCCGGTGCAGGCGCTCGCCCAGCGGGCCGCCGCCGCCCGGCAGGAGCAGGGTGCGGTACAGGGCGCCGTGCCCGGCGACGCCCGCGAGGAAGCCGGCCAGCGCCGCCGGGGGCCGGGCCGGGGGCGGCGCGGCGGGCTCCGTCTGCCAGGCGTGCAGGGCGTCGACCGCCGCGTGCACCACCTCGGCGCACGCGTCCACCGCGAGCGCGGTCAGGTCCTCGTAGTGCAGGTAGAACGTGGCGCGGCCGACCCCGGCCCGGCGGACCACCGCCGAGACGCTGACCTCGCCGAGCGGGCGGTCCGCGCACTCCGCGAACAGGCTCTCGCGCAGCCGGGCCTTCGTACGGGCGGTGCGCGGGTCCTCGGGGCTCACGCGGCCGGCAGCGCCGCGCCCAGGGCGAGCGCTCCGGGCAGGGCCTGGGCGATCAGGATCCGCCGGTTCGCGGTGGCGGCCCCGTAGAGCCCGGCGACGATCACGCAGACGAGGAAGAAGACCTGCGTCGCGAGCGAGTCGATGACCAGCGACCAGACCAGACCGGCGGCCAGGAACCCGTTGTAGAGGCCCTGGTTTGCGGCGAGCGGCGCGGTGAGGCGGGCGGTGTCCGCGTCGAACCCGGACAGCGCGCGGCCGGGCGGCCGTTGCCACAGGAACATCTCCAGCACCAGGAAGTACGCGTGGAGCGCGGCGACTATGCCGATGAGGACCTGGGCGACCGTGTGCACGGCTGTCTCCACTCTGTGAGGTGTGCGCGGCTGCGCGCCGGTTCAAGGTAGCACTTCCTGGACAGTTGTCCAGGAAGTCGAGGCGCTGCCGAGCCCGGCTAGGGTGGCGGCATGACCGTGCTCGTGTATGAGGACTTCGGTACCGGACGCCACCGTGAGAGCTCCCTGATCCGCCACGCGCTCGGCAGCGAGCACGACGAGGTGCTGGTCGCGGGTCTCGCGGGCGGCATCGGATTCATGTACTTCGTCTTCGAGTACACGGGCCGGCCGCCGATCGCGACGATCGTCGCCCAGGCCCACCCCGAACCCTGGGTACAAGTGGCCCTCGGCCGCCTGAACGTCCCCTACGAGGCCACCCGCAGCACCAAGCCCCGCTGGGGCCGGGTCTGCGCCGCGCTCGACGCGGGGTGGCCGGTGTTCTGTACCGTCGACAAGTCCGCACTGCCCTGGCACGGCGCCGCCGTCAGCCCCGAGATGGCCGGCGCCGACCCGTACACCGTGGTCGTGGCCGGGTACGAGGGCGACGCCCTCTACATCGAGGACGGCGCCGCCACCCCGTACCGGATCGACCGGGAGGAGTTCGGCGCCGCCTGGTCCGGGCACCGCCAGGGCCGCCACCAGATGGTCGTGCCGACGGGGCGCGCCACCGCCGGGCCGGACGTCGACGGGGCCGTCGCCGCCACCGTCACCCGCATGACCGGACCCGTGCTGGGCAACCAGTTCGACGTCAACTTCGGCTTCTCCGGCATGGAGAAGTTCGCCGCCCAGCTGCGCGACACCCGCACCAAGACCGGCTGGGAACGCCGCTTCGGTACCCCGGAGGCCTTCGCGGCGGGCACCGGCCGGCTCCACGCCTGCCTGGAGCGGGAGTGGACGGCCCCCGGCGCCACGCGGCCGCTGTACGCCGACTTCCTCGACCTCGCCGGACGGCCGGAGGCGGCCGGGCTCTTCCGGGAATCCGGCCGCCACTGGTCGAGCCTGGCCGAGCTGGCCCGTACGGCCGCGCCGGACGCCGACGCGGCCGCGCGGCGGGCCCTCTTCGACGCGTGCGCCGAAGAGGTGGACCGCTCCGTGGCCCTGGAGCGCGAGGCGGTCGCGCTGCTGGGGCGCTGAGCCCGGCGGGCGGGCGTCAGGCTCCGGCGTCACGCGTCCCGTGCGTCACGCGTCCCGTACGGAGATGGCGGCGACCGGGCAGGCCCGGGCCGCCTCCCGGACCAGGGCGCTGCCGCGGCCGTCCTCGCGCCCCGGCACCAGCTCGCTGAACCCGTCGTCGTCCTGGGTGAACACCTCGGGCGCGGTCAGCGCGCACTGCCCCGCGCCGATGCAGACGCCCGTGTCGATCGAGATCCGCACGCCGCTCACCAGGCCACGGGGAGTTCGACCATGCCCTGGATGGTGTCCCCGGGCTTGAACGGGATCAGGTCGGGCTCCGCCGCCAGCCGCAGCCCGGGCAGCCTGTCGAACAGCGTGCCCAGCGCGATCTCCATCTCGGCGCGGGCCAGGTTCTGGCCCAGGCACTGGTGGATGCCGAACCCGAACGCCAGGTGGTGCCGGGTGGGCCGGTGCCAGTCCAGCGCGTCGGGGTTCTCGAACACCGCCCCGTCGCGGTTGATCACGGAGGTCGAGAAGACCACCCCGTCGTCCGGGCGGATCGTCACCCCGCCGATCTCGATGTCCTCGGTGGCCACCCGGAGCATCCCGTCCGCGATCGACAGGAAGCGCATCAGCTCCTCCACGGCCTCGGACATCAGCGCCGGGTCCGCGCGCAGCTCGGCCAGCTGCTCCGGGTGCCGCAGCAGGGTGAAGGTGCCGAGCGAGATCATGTTCGCCGTGGTCTCGTGGCCCGCGATGAGCAGGATCGCGGCGAGCGAGACGAGTTCCTCGACGTCCGTCTCGCCCGTCTCCAGACGCTGCGCGACCAGCTCGTCCAGCAGCCCGTCGCCCGGGTCCGTCCGCTTGCGCGCGATCAGGCCGGCCAGGTAGCCGTTGATCTGGTCACGGGCGTCCTCCACGTCCGCGACCTCCGGCCCGCGCAGCAGCCGCCTCGACTGGGCCTCGAAGAACTCGTGGTCCTCGTACGGCACTCCGAGCAGGGCGCAGATCACCATCGACGGCACCGGCAGGGCGAAGGCGCTCACCAGCTCGGCGCGCGGGCCCCGGGCGACCATCTCGTCGATCAGCCGGTCCACGGTCTCCTGGATCCGCGGCCGCAGCGCGGCGGTCCGCTTCAGGGTGAAGCTCGGGATCAGCATCCGGCGCTGGGTGTTGTGCTGGGGATCGTCCACGCCGAGGAGGGCGGTACGGCGGTTCTGCAGCCCCTGGAAGCGTCGGCTGGGAGTGGGGAAGGCCGCGTTCTGGCGGTTGGCGGAGAGCCGGCCGTCGGAGAGGAGGGCGCGGGCCTCGGGATGGCCGGTGACCACCCACACGGAGCGGCCGTCGAAGAGGGTGACCCGGGAGAGGGGCCGCCCCTCCCGGAGGGGCTCGTAGGCGGCCGGGGGGTGATAGGGGCAGGTCCGGTCCTGGGGGAAGGCAACGGTTTCTGACATTGCAGCACCTCGCAAGCGATGGTTCCGTCGTGCCGGACTCCATTACATGCCTTGGGCACCTATCCCACCTATGCCACTTTCGGCCACATCATCCGAGTTCGCCCAGGTGGGCGTCCAGGAACGCGCGGAACTCCTCCCGGCCCATCGGCCCGGCCTGGCTCGCCACCGCCTCGCCGCCCTCGACCAGCACGACGGTGGGGGCGCCGGTCACGCCGTAGCGCCTGGTCGGCCCGGGGCAGCGGGTCATGTCGGTGCGGACGGCGGTCAGTCGCGTCCCGTGCTCCTCGGCCAGCTCGGCGACGACGGTGTCCATCGCCCGGCAGGCCTCGACGGCCTTCGGCCAGGTGCCGGTGAAGTAGGCGAGAACCGGCCCCGGGGCCATGGAGAGGATGAAGTCGAACTCCTGGTCTTCGAGTGGCTGATGGATCCGACGTGCCATGGGTGGGGCTCCTGCTCGTGCTCGGTTGGGCCGGGTGACCATCATCGCCGCCCGCCGCGGTGGGTGTTTCCGCCAAGGCGCGCGGCCGGTTCCGGGGAGTCCGCGGGGGGTCTTCCGGTCGATGCTCCAGGACCTCTCGCGAGAGGTAGGGCAGGTGCGTCCCCTGATGTATGTTGCGCACGGCATTTCCGCCATCAGGGGGCCGATCGCCTTGCATCTGCGAGGGAGTTGGTCGGCGCGTCGGGAGGGGTCGTCCATGACTTACGGCAGGCAGAACCAGCGGAGAGCGGGCCTCGCGCTCGCGGCGGCGCTGCTCCTGGCGGGCTGCGGGCAGTCGGAGGACCCGAAGGAGGACGCGAAGGGGGACGCGAAGGCCCCGTCCGCGAGCCCGTCCGCCGGGGCCGGGGCCGGGGCCGGGGCCGGGGCCGGGGCTTCGGCCAAGGCGTCCGTCGCGCCGCTCAAGCCCGGTGAGGTGCGGGTGGGCGGCGAGGTCGCCAAGCCGTACTCCGTCACCCTGGCCGACCTGCGCAAGCTGCCCCAGGCCTCGGTGGAGGTCAAGTTCGCCAGTGCCAAGGGGGAGCAGGAGCACACCTACCAAGGGGTCCTGCTGCACGAGGTACTGAAGACGGCCGAGCCGCGCTTCGACTCCACCAAGAAGAACGGCCAGCTGCGCGGCTTCGTCTCCGCCACCGGCGGCGGCGACTACCGGGCCGTCTTCGCCTGGGCCGAACTCGACCCGGCGTTCGCCAAGAGCCGGGTACTGCTCGCCGTCTCCGAGGACGGTGTGGCCTTCGACGACGCAGCGGGGCCCCGGCTCGTCGTACCGCAGGACACCAAGGGCGGCCGGTACGTGTCCGAGCTGAACCAGCTGTGGGTCGGGGTGGTCGACCCGGTGGTCGACGGGGTGAAGTGACGGTGGGCCCGCAGGAGCCCGGCCGTCCGCAGGAGCCCGGCCGTCCGCAGGAGAACGGCGGCCGCTCCCGGCTCGGGCGCCGGGCCGTCCTCGGCGCCGGGGGGCTGGCCGCGCTCGCGGCGGGCGGCGCCGTACTGACCACGGCCGACGCGCGGGTCCCGCGGGACGGCCGGGACGGCGGGGGAGCGGCGGCCGTGCCGTTCCACGGACCGCACCAGGCCGGGATCCTGACGCGGCGCCAGTCACACGCCCACCTCGCCGCCCTCGACCTGGCCGCCCCGGCCGCCGGCGCGCCCGACCCGGAGCCCGCGGCCGGGCGGGCCAAGGCGGCGGCCCTGCTGCGGACCTGGAGCGCCGCCGCCGCGCGGATGACCCGGGGCGAGCCGCCGGCCGAGGGCGCGGCCGACACCGGCGTGGCCCTCGGCGCCGGGCCGGCCGCCCTCACCGTCACCTTCGGCCTCGGGCCGGGCTTCTTCGACCGGACCGGACTGGCCGCCGCCCGCCCCGAGGCCCTCGCCCCGCTGCCCGCCTTCCCCGACGACGCGCTCGACCCCGCCCGGTGCGGCGGCGACCTGTACCTCCAGGTCGCCGCCGACGACCCGCTCGTCGCCGTGCACGCGCTGCGCACCCTCCAACGGCTCGCCCGGGGCGCCGCGAGTACCCGCTGGGTGATGTCCGGCTTCGCGCGCGCGGCCGACGGCGCTGCGGAGGGGACGCACCGCAACCTCATGGGCCAGCTCGACGGCACCGCCAATCCGGCCGTGGCCACCGACCCCGCGCAGCGGGCCCGGATCCTGGTCACCGGTTCCGGTTCCGGATCCGGGTCAGGCGTGCCCGGGTGGCTGGAGGGCGGTTCGTACGTCGTCGTACGCCGGATCCGGATGCTGCTCGACCACTGGGACGGCCTCCCCGAGCAACACCGCGAACAGGCCGTCGGGCGCCGGGTGACCGACGGGGCCCCGCTGACGGGCGGCACCGAGCGCACCCCCGTGGACCTCGACGCCGCGCGGCCCGACGGGGTCCCGGTCATCGCGACCAACGCGCACATCCGGCTCGCCGCCCCGCGGGGCAATGCCGGGGCCACGATGCTCCGGCGCGGCTGGTCGTACTACGACGGGCTGCGCCCGGACGGCACGCCCGACGCCGGGCTGCTGTTCGTCGCCTGGCAGGCCGATCCGCGTACGGGCTTCATCCCCGTCCAGCACCGGCTGGCCCGGGGCGACGCGCTCGCGCGCTACGTCGAGCACGAGGCCTCGGCGCTGTTCGTCGTACCGCGCGGGGCGGCCGAGGGGGAGTACGTGGGCCAGGCCCTCCTCGAAGGGTGAGCGGCCCGGGCACCGGACGGGCCCGTTGTCAGTGCCGACTGTGAAGCTTGGGGGCATGGACGACAGGATGCTGCGGCGCCGGGTCTACGGCGCCGACCACGAAGACCCCGACCCCGGCCCGCGCCCCGGCCACGTCTACGGCGAACTCGTGGGCGGGCCCCTCGACGGGCTGCTCCTGGACGTCACCGGCTGGAGCGAGCCCCAACTCGCCGAGGAGGCCCGGCTCCCCACCGAGATAGGGCGCTACGGAGCGGGCGGGCGCGCCCACTACCGCCGCCGGGCGGCCGATCCGGGGCGCTGGGACTGGTCGGGGGACAGCCCGTGACCCCGTGACGCTGGGCCCCGAGCCCCCGAGCCCCCGAGCCCTGGAGCCCCCGAGCCCTGGAGCCCCCGAGCCCCCGAGCCCCCGTGGCCCCGAGCCCCCGGACCGCCGACTACCGTCCGGGGGCTCTGTACCTCACTTCGGCCGCCGGGTGTCGTTCGGATGCGCCGCGGGGTGGGTGATGGCCCGGCGGGTCAGTTCCCGCCGGCCCCGCGGCTCACGCTGCGGGCCCACAGGACCAGCGGGACCTGGAGCGGCAGCCGGCCGAGCGCCGCGGCCCGCACGGCGGGCGCCTGGCCGCGCGCGTCCACGGCCATCTTCACGTTCGCCGGGAACACCCCGACGAAGAACGCCGCCGTGGCCATCGCCGCCGCGCGCCGGGTCCGCGGGTGGGCGACACCGGCGGCGAGGGCGAGTTCGGCCGCTCCGCTCAGGTACGTCCACTGCCGAGGGGTGCCGGGCAGCGAGCGCGGGACGGTCGCGTCGAACTTCTTCGGCACGACCGCGTGCGCCACGCCCGCCGCGGCCAGCAGACCGGCGAGCAGCAGGGGCGAGGAGGGGGTGCGCGGCATCGGGGGTTCCTCTCGGAGGGGCCTGGGCCCGCGATCCTACTCGTCGGTAGGGCGGGGCGGAGGCAGGTTTCCGGGCCGGCCCGCCGAGCCGCCGCACCCGCGCCGAAGATTCCCCGAATAATTTCCGGGAAGCTGTCGATCCGGGCGTCTCCCGTTCGACGCAGGGGTGAGAGGCAGGGAAAGCCCCCGCCCTCCCGACCGAGGAGTCACCATGCCGCGCTTCCTTTCGATGATCCGCATCGACGAGCAGAGCCTCACCGCCGACACCGAGTTCCCCCCGGACTTCATGGAGCGCATGGGCGCGCTGATGGAGGAGATCACCAAGGCCGGGGTCATGCTCGACACCGCCGGGCTGCTCCCCACCGCCGAGGGCACCCGGGTCACCTGGTCCGGCGGCAAGCTGAGCTACACCGACGGTCCCTTCACCGAGACCAAGGAGGTCGTGGGCGGCTACGCCATCCTCCAGGCCAAGGACAAGGCCGAGGCGCTGGAGTGGACGAAGCGGTTCCTGGAGATCCACCCCGAGCAGTGGACGGTCGGCGCGGAGCTCCGCCAGATCGCCGAAGGCTGACCGGGCCGCCGAGCGCCGCGCCGCGTTTGCCCTGCCTCGTCACGGCTGCTCTGATGGGTGGCCGTGACGGCAGTGAGCGCGGCCCAAGCGGTCGAGACGGTGTTCAGGATCGAGTCCGCGCGCATCATCGCCGGTGTCGCCCGCATCGTGCGGGACGTCGGCATCGCCGAGGAGATCGCGCAGGACGCCCTGGTCGCCGCGCTCGAACAGTGGCCCGAGTCGGGTGTCCCGGACAAGCCGGGCGCCTGGCTCATGGCCACGGCCAAGCACCGCGCCATCGACCTCGTCCGCCGCAAGGAGACCTACGCCCGCAAGCTCGCCGAGGTCGGCCGCACCCTGGAGGACGTACCGCCGCCGGAGGAACCGGCGGGCCCGGAGGACATCGACGACGACCTGCTCCGGCTGATCTTCACGGCCTGCCATCCCGTACTGGCCACCGAGGCCCGCATCGCGCTCACGCTGCGTCTGATGGGCGGGCTGACCACGCAGGAGATCGCCCGCGCGTTCCTCACCTCCGAACCCACCGTCGCCCAGCGCATCGTCCGGGCGAAGCGGGCCCTGGCCAAGGCCGGGGTGCCGTTCGAGGTCCCGTACGGAGCGGACCGCGAGCAACGGCTCTCCTCCGTCCTCGAAGTGATCTACCTGATCTTCAACGAGGGCTACTCGGCGACCGCCGGCGACGACCTCGTCCGCCCGGCCCTGTGTGAGGACGCCCTCAGGCTGGCCCGGGTCCTGGCCGCCCTGATGCCCAAGGAGCCCGAGGTGCACGGCCTCGCGGCGCTGCTGGAGTTCCAGGCCTCCCGGATCGCCGCCCGCACCGGCCCCGACGGCGAGCCGGTGCTGCTCGCCGACCAGAACCGGGGCAAGTGGAACCGCCTGCTCATCCGCCGGGGCGTCCTGGCCATGGGCCGCGCGGGCAGCGGCCCCTACTCCGTACAGGCCGCCATCGCGGGCTGCCACGCGGACGCCGTCCGGTACGAGGACACCGACTGGCCGACCATCGCCGCGCTCTACGGGCGGCTCGTCCAGCTGATCCCGTCCCCGGTGGTGGAGCTCAACCGGGCGGTCGCCGTCTCCATGGCGGACGGCCCGGAAGCGGCGCTTCCGCTCGTCGACGCCCTGGCGGAGGAACCGGCCCTGCGCGCGTACCACCTGCTGCCGAGCGTACGAGGGGACCTGCTGGGGCGGCTGGGGCGCCGGGCGGAGGCCCGCGCCGAGTTCGAGCGGGCCGCCTCCCTCACCCGCAACGCCCGGGAGCGGGCCCTGCTGCTGCGGCGCGCCGCCGAGGTGTCGGACGCCTGAGCGCGGGAGACGCCCGCCGGTCAGGCCTCGACGGGCTCGTGCGTCGGCTGCCGGGGCGAGGTCAGCGCGATCGGCCGCCGGAAGCCGCCGCCGCGGGCGATGTCCTGCACCGTGCGCCGCAGCGCCTCCTGGAAGTCGCCCATCGTGCGGCGCGCCGCCGGGGTGTCCACGTACAGGGAGTTCATGTGCAGGCCGTCCGCGTCCCGCTGGAACCAGGAGCAGGCCCCGTTGGCGCGCGCCGACCAGACGTGGGTGGCCGGCCGCCAGTCGCCGTGGCGTTCGGCGCCCACGACCTTGCGCATGTCGATGTACGAGAAGAAGTTCACCGGGTACGGCCAGGACCTTGCGGCGAACTCCTTGGGCGCCAGCAGCTGCCACGCCCGGACGAACGGCACGTCGATGTGGCCGATCATCTCGCTGAATCCGGCCCGGACCCCGGCCATCACCCGCGCGAAGTCCCGGCCGGGCGAGGCGTCGAACTCGATCGGCATGGTGTTGACGAACCAGCCCACCGCATCGTTCCACGGGCCGCGTCCGCGCTCGCTGACCGGCATGAACCCGCGGTAGACGCCGGGGCCGCCGGCCTCCCGCAGGCAGACGGCGACCGCCGCGAGAACGCCCATGAACGGCTTCCCGTCGACCGCGAGACAGGACTTCTCGAACACCTCCGCCTCGGCGGCGTCCAGCAGCTCGGAGGCCTCGTTGACGATCGGGTACATCCGGTCCGGCTCCACACCGAGGTCGAGCGGGAACCTCGGGAAGAACTCCCCGCCCCGCGCGATGAACGACTTCCAGTAGTCGAGGCGTTCGTCGCTCACGTCGATGGAGAGGTAGCGCCGCCGCTGCTCGTCGGCGAAGTCGAGATAGCTCGGGGCGGCGGCAGCCAGTCCGGAATCCGCGCCGCGGCTCAGCGCCTCGTACTCGGTCAGCACCTCGCGGACGACGACCGGCATCGACATGCCGTCGCAGACGATGTGGTCGAAGGCCAGGTAGACGGTGGCGGAGTCCTCGCGGACGACGGCGCCCATGGTGAACAGGGGCCAGGACAGGGTGTCGATGCTCCGCGTGAACCGCTCGGTCAGGAACCGGCGCAGCCGCTCGGTGGTGTCGAAGGTGCCCACGTGCTCGGTGTCGAGGGCGAGTTCGCCGGGGGTGAAGGGCGCGCACGCGAGCTCCCCCGCCAGCCGGCGGAACTCGCAGCGGAGCACCTCGTGCCGCCTCACGAAGGCCAACAGGGCCTGGGCTAGGGCTCGTTCGTCGAGCGGGCCCGCCACCTCGAACGTCACCGCGAGCCAGGACGCGACCGGGTCGTCGGACCCACGGCTCTCCTCAGCGACGGTGAAGTGCTTGTCCTGGTTGAAGGACGCCCTCCTGTCCGCCGTCTCGTCCCGGCCGGGGGCCTGCGCCGCCGTGGACCGCAACCGCCACTCGACCACCCGTCCGGGTGCCATGTGGTGCATCTCCAGAGGAAACTGCCGCATTCCGTCATCCCTTCGCCCCCAGAGTCAACCCCGAGCCCCTAACGACACCCCCCACAAGGAAGTGACGCCCACCGGGCGTCGCGGGCCGGGCGCCACTTTGACGACAGCACCTAGTGGCCCGTGGCGTCGGGCTCTTCGGTGTCGTCGGGGTGGATGGCGATGTGGTCGCCGGCGAGGTCGACGGCGACGCGGTGCTCCATGCCGAGGGCTTCGAGGAAGCTGTGGGGGAGCTGGACGCGGCCGGTGCGGTCGAGCATGACGTACTCGCGTTCGGTGAGGGTCTCGGTGCCGTGTTCGTCGGTGGTCATGCGGCGCAGGACTTCGCTGCTGGTGCGGCCGTCGCGGATGGCGACGGTGCGGCGCACCTCGCCGGCGACGAGGGGGTCGTGGGTGACGATGACGACGGTGGCGCCGAGTTCGCGGTTGACGGTGCGGAAGGCCTCGAAGACGGCGGCGCCGGTTTCGGAGTCGAGTTCTCCGGTGGGTTCGTCGGCGAGGAGGACCGCGGGGTTGTTGGCCATCGCCACGGCGATCGCGACGCGTTGTTGCTGTCCGCCCGAGAGTTCGCCGGGGCGGCGGTGGCCGAGGTCGCCGATGTCGAGGGCGTCGAGGAGCCTGTCGACGCGCGCGGCGTGTGTTCGGGCGGCTCTGCGGCCGGTGCCGGTGGCGAGTTGCATGGGGAGCGCGATGTTCTGCGCGGCGGTGAGGAAGGGGAGGAGGTTGCGGGCGGTCTGCTGCCAGACGAAGCCGACGGCCTGACGCCGGTAGCGCAGGCGGTCCTTGGGGGTCATGTCGAGGAGGTCGTGGCCCGCGACGCTCGCGTGGCCGGCGGTGGGGGTGTCGAGGCCGGCCAGGATGTTGAGGAGGGTGGACTTGCCGCTGCCGGAGGCGCCGACGAGGGCGACCAGGTCGCCTTGCCGGACGGTCAGTTCGAGGCCTTGGAGGGCTTGGACCTCGATGCCGTCGGTGGTGAAGACGCGGACCAGGCGGTCGCAGGTGATGGCGGTGTCGGGGGCGGTGGCGCGGGGTGCGGCGGCGGTGAGGGCCTCCCGGCGCAGCTCCTCCAGCGTGGGGCTGGGGTTCGGGCTGGTCATGGGGCTGGTCATGGGGTGTCTCCCGCTCTCAGCTCGGTGGTGATCTGGCGCCGTCCGGAGACGGCGGCTTCGGTGAGTACGGCGAGGGCGGCGAGCGCGGCGAGGCCGAGGGCCTGGGTGGCCACGGGGCCGGTCTGGACGGTGAGGCCGGTGGGAACGGGGGAGCCGACGAGCGCGGACAGGTCCACGGCGGGGCCCAGGAGGGCGACGGCGGCCGCGGCGAGCAGTCCTCCGCCGAGCGCGGCGGCGACGGCTTGGGGGAGGGCCTCGGCGAGGATCAGGGCGATGCCCTGGCGGGGGCGCAGGCCCATGGTCCGCAGCCGGGCCAGCAACGCCACCCGCTCGGGCGCCGCCCGCGCCAGCGTGATCAGCAACGCCAGCAGCGCGAAGGCGGCGGCAGCGCCGACCGAGGCCCAGAAGATCCGCCCGGCGGACGCCTGGAGAGGATCGCGCCCGAGCTCGGCGGCGGCCCCGTCACTGGTCCGGATCAGCAGCCGGTCGGCGGCAGCGGCCGGGACCGTCTCGCGGACGAGCGCGCGCAGCCGGGCGTCCTCGACCGGCCCGACCGCGAACCAGTGGTTGGGCTTCGCGGCCCGGGGGACGTGGGCCAGGACGGGACCGGCGGGCAGGACCACCGTGGCGGCGCCCGCGCCCGGCAGCGCGGGCGTGCCGTCGAACACCCCGACGGGCCGCGCCCGCAGTTCCTCACCGCCGCCGAGCCGCAGCCGGTAGCCGCCTTCGGTGGCCTTCGCGGCCATGTCCGCGCTGAACAGGGCGGGCACCGGCGCGTCCGCCGCCCCGGGGCCGCCCGCGAGCAGCGCCGGGTCGAACCGCCCGCGCCCGACGGCCCGGGCCAGCTCGGCGTACGCGACGGGGTCCGCGACGACCACCGTGACCTGCGGGGAGCCCAGGCCGTCGACGCCGAACAGGAAGGACTCGTGGTCCGTCCACACGGAGAGTCCGGTGCGCACACCGGGCAGCGCGTCGGCCGCCCTGGCCAGTTCCTCCGGCACCGAGTCACCGTCGGGCGCGGAGATCACGGCGTCGCCGCCGACGGTCTGGCGTGCGACCGCCGACCGGGAGGCGTCCACCGCCGTCAGTACGCTCGCCCCGAACCCGGCCGTGGTGACGGCCAGCAGCAGTGCCACCAGGGGCAGCACGGAGGGCCGCCCCCGGCCGCCGGCATCCCGGGCCGCGCGCGCCAGGCCGAGGAAGCCGACGACTCCGGAACCCCGCCCGGCGCCCCGGGCCAGTGCCGCCATCAGAGGCGGCTGGATCCGGGCCAGCAACAGCCCGCCGGACAGGGCGAGCAGCAGCGGCGCCGCGACGAGCAGCGGGTCCACGCCCTGCCCGGCGGGGGCGATCCCGCGCGAGCGGACCTCGTACACGGCCGCCGCGGTGGCGGCGACGACGAGCAGTTCCCCGACCAGCCTGCGGCGCGCGGTGGGACCCCGCCCGCGCCGGGCGGACAGCAGCGCGAAGGCTCGTACGGGAAAGGCGAGGAGGGCGAACAACGCGGTCGCGGCGGCCGCGAGGAGGGCCGGCGCCAGCCGGGGCGTCGGCAGCAGCGCCACCGCGAGCGCCGTCGCGACCAGCGCGCCCGGCAGGACGGTCACGGCGCCCTCGCCGAGGAGCCGGCGCAGGATGTCGGGGCGTGAGCCGCCGCGCGCCAGCAGCAGCCGCAGCTCGGTCTCGCGCCGGTCCCCGGTCAGCGCGGCGGCCAGGCAGAACACCACCAGGGCCACCCCGGCGACCCCGGCGGGGCCGATCGCGGTGAGCGGCGCGGCGGCCTGCCGGCGCGCCTCGGCCTCTTCGAACAGACCCGGCAGCTTGGAGCTGATCCGCAGGTCGTTGCGGCGGGTGGCCTGTGTCAGCAGGGCGGCCGTCGGGCCGGCCACGTACGCGGCGATCTTCTGCTTGGTCTCGGGCAGCCGGTCGGCGTGCAGGCGGCTGGTGTCCACCGGGAGCCGCCAGAAGTCCTGGGCCCCCTCGCCCCATTCGACCATCCGCTCCAGGCCGTCGGTTCCGACGAGGGCGTAGGTCTGCCAGTACGCCTCGGGCGGGAAGCTGGGCCAGATGCGCAGGCAGGCGCTGGTGAAGCAGGGCAGGTCGCTCCAGAACGGATCGGCCTCGTCGGCCTCGTACAGGCCGACCACCTCGGCGCTGACCGGGGCGTGGACGGAGGGGGCCGCGTTCAGCACCGTGCCGACGCGGACGTTCAGGGTCTCGGCCGCGCGCCTCGACAGCGCGACCTGGACCGGCTTCCCGGCCGCCCCGCCGGCCGGCCAGCGTCCGGCGGTGAGCCTGGTGTGCTGCGGCGCCTGCTTGAGGTAACCGATGCCGAGGGTGACCGGCCTGCCTTCGGGCCGGGGGAGTTCGGGGTTGGTGAGGGAGCGGGTCTTGGTGCCGAGCGAGCCGTGCACCTCACCCCCGGGGACGAGGGCGTAGCCGTCGCCCGCCTCGCCGCGCAGGACGTCCAGCACGGAGTCCAGTTCGGCGGCGGAGGTGCCGACGGGCCGGGCGCCGGCGGTGGCGTAGAGGCTCGCCGCGGTGGGGCCCTTGTCCGTCAGGTAGTCGCGCAGGGCCTGGTCGGCGCTTCGGTCCAGGGCGCGCGGCAGCCCCGCGGCCAGGAGTACGGCGACGAAGGCCAGGGCGGCGGCGAGCAGCGAGGCCGTCGGGGTCGCGAGCAGCCGGGTACGCACCCAGGGCGCGGGGCGGGTCCGCGGGGCCGGCGGCTCGGGGGCCGGCTGCGACCCGGGGGCCGAGGTCGGCACGGGGTTCGGCGGCGGCTCGGGGGCCGGGGTGGTCACATCTCCTCCACGTGCCGCAGCCGGGTTGCTGTGTTCATGACGTTCGTGTTCCTTCTGCCGCCGAGGACCGCCGACAGCAGCGGTACCGCGGCGATGGCGGCGGCCAGCAGCAACGTTTCTCCCGTCGGCAGGTCCACCAGGACCTCCGGCACCGGGTGGCGCGCTGCGGGGGTCAGCACCACCAGCGGGACCACCAGGTGCACGATGGCCGCCCCCAGCGCGAGCCCGACCCCGGTCCCGAGACCGACCAGCACAGCGCTCTCGGCGGCGGCCGTCCGGGCCAGGTCCCGCCGGGGCGCCCCGAGCGCGAGCAGGATGGCGAACTCCCGGCCCCGCTCCCGTGCGGCGGCAGCCGCCGAGGCGGCGAAACCGATCGCGGCGAGCACCGCGCAGGCCAGCGCGAGCGCGGCCAGCGCCGCCTGCGGGCCCGCGCTGAGCGGGTCGTCCAGCAGTCCGGCGGCCACCTCCTCGCGCAGCTCCACCCGCTGGGTGCGGGCACCGGCGCGCAGTTCGGCGGCGGCCTCGGCGGGCGCCCGGTCGTGGGCGGACGCGGCCGGCAGCCACCACTCGCCGGGGGCCGGCAGCGCCAGCCCGCCGCGCGCGGCGAGCAGCCGCCCCGCGGTGGCCGCGTCGACGGCCAGGGCGGTGTCCCCGGCGGTGGGGAGCGAGCCGACGGCGGCGGTGACGCGGACCGGCACGGTGGTGTCCCCCAGCGAGACGGGGACGACGTCGCCGACCTCGGCACCGAGGGCGTCGAGGTAGGTGTGCGTGGCGATCCCGGGGATGTCGGCGGCTCCGCGCCCGCCCGTGGTCGCCGCGAGCTCGGAGCCGGCGCCGCCGCTGAAGCCCAGCCGCAACAGGGCCGCGGTGCCACCGGAGCCGTCCGGGTCGTCCGCCAGCAGCATCCCGTTGGGGGAGGCGGCGTCGTTGCCGCCCCGCGCCGGGGCCGACAGGTTCCAGGCCGGGGCGGTGGCCCGGACGGGAACCGCCGGGCCGGTCGCCGTCTCGGCCACGGAGACCCCGCGCACGGTCAGCCGGCCGGCGCTGCCCGAGGGGGTGCTGTGCGCGACCAGCACCCCGGCGATGCTCAGCGGTGTCGCCGCCGAACCTAGCGGGGCGTCGACCAGCGCGCCGATGTCGAGCGCCACGGTGGCGTCACCGCGGGCCGGCAGCCGGACCATCGGCACCTGGTAGGTCAGCCCGAACCGGTCGCGCAGCAGCAGCCCGAGGCGCGGGCCGGCGCCGTCACCGGTGCCCTGGATCGTCACGTCGACGTCGATGCGCCGGGGGTTCCCGGGCAGCGGGATCCCGGCCGAGGCGGGGGAGGCGCCCGAGCCGGAAGCGCCCGCGGCGAGCGGGGAGAACAGCCGCTCCATCGACCGCCCGCCCCGCAAGTCCTCGCGCAGCGGCACCCGGTCGGCGGCCGCGGCGGCGTCCAGCGCCAGCAGTTGCCCCTTCTTCCCGGCCGGCAGGTCCTGCTGGGACCGGATCACGGGAAGGACCCGATCCCCGCCCGGCAGGGCCGCGTACCGGCCGCCCCGGCCCAGCGGCGCCAGCTCGCTCCCGGAGATCCGAAGGCCGCCGGCGGTGGCGAAATCGGCCTGGTCGCGCTGGGACTGGGACCACGCGGTGTGCTGCCCCAGCGCCAGGACCCCGCTGGAGACCGCCAGCACCAGCAGCAGGACTGGCCCGGTGGCCCGCCCGGGCCGGCGCGCCAGCTGCCAGCCGACCAGCGCGGGGCCCAGACTCCGCCCCCGGGCGGCGACCCGGCCGCCCAGCCGCGCGGCGAACGGCAGCAGCCGCAGGACGAGCACGGTGCCCGCGCACAGCGCCAGCGTCGGCGCCGCGACCAGGACCGGGTCCACGCCCAGGCTCCCGGACCCGTCAGCCGACACGCCGCCCTCCCCGCTGTACCGGTCGAGCTGGCGGTACGCGAGGAAGGCGAGCGCCAGCAGCGCCAGGTCCGCGCCGGAGCGGGCCACGCCCCCGACCAGGGCCTGGCGGCGCCCGGTCAGGCGCAGGGCCCCGGCGGCCGCCCCGCGCAGTACGGACGGCAGCGCGGTCAGCAGCACGCACCCGAGCGCGCAGCCCGCCGCCACCGGCCACAGCAGCCAGGTCCCGGAGGTGTCGTACGGCACCCGGGCCAGCGGGCCGAACCGGCCCAGCAGACCCAGCAGCGGCGGGGTGAGCAGCGGTGCGAGCACGGCCGCGGGCAAGGCCAGCAGCAGCGACTCGGCCGCGGTCAGCACCCCGAGCCGCCGTCGCGAGGCGCCGCGCGCGGTGAGCAGGACCCGCTCGAACTCCTGCCGCTCCGTCAGCAGATGGGCGACGAGCAGCAGCGCCGCCGACGCCAGTACGGCCAGTTGCAGCGCCCCGACCAGCAGGGTGGACCGGGCGACCAGCTGGCCCGATGCCAAGTCGGTCAGGAACTGGGGGAGTTCGGTCTCCGACTGGAGCCCGGCGGAGGTCTGGAGCCCGGCCTGCAAGTTGGCGACGCGCGCCCGGATCGCCTCCGACTCGGCGGGCCGGATGCCCTCCAGAGCGGGCGTGAGGAGCGAACCCCGGCTGTTCTGCGGCAGCTCGCCCGCGGTGAAGACGGAGTCGTCCACGAGCAGCGGGCCGTACGTGGTGAACGTGCCGACCTGGATCTCCCGGCCGCCCAGCGGATCGAGGCGCCAGTACGGGGAGTCGGGCTCGGCCGCCCGGTAGACGCCCGTGACCAGCACCGTCAGCGGCGGCCCGCCGAACCGGTCGTCCAGCCGCACCGCGGCGGGCAGCGCGCCCGCGGCCAGCCCGAGCCGGGCCAGGGCCGTCTGCGGAACGGCCAGCTGGATCCGGTCGTCCCGGTCCGCCACCGGCTCCGGCAGCCGGCCCGCCAGCAGCCGCACGCGGTCGCGGTCGAGGGCCGCCAGCACGGTCAGATCGGCGTCCTTGCCCGGGGCGGGCGTACCGGGCAGCCCGTACGAGCGGCTGCGCGCCAGGGTCTCGACGCCGACCCGCCGCTCACCGAACAGCCCGAGCGCGAAGGCCCGTACCGCCTCGTCGTCCTTGGCGCGGGCCGTCACCGGATGGTCGCCGCCGACCACGACCGCGGTGCGAGCCCGGCCCGGACCCTGGAACGCCTGGCGTGTTCCCGCGTCTCCCACGGTCCGGGTGAACGCGAGCAGCGCGGTCAGCACGGTGGTGGTGATGAGCGCGGTCAGCAGCACGGCGGCGGCGAGCGGCCATCGCCCGCGCAACCGGCGCATGACGAAGCCGATCATCTGTTTCACCCTCCCCCATCCGGACCTTCGGCACCGGATAGCGGACGATGCTGTCAGACGGCAAAACGCAAGGGAAGGGCCTTGCGGGCAGGATGTGAGAGATGAGCAAATTCGAGAAAGCAGCGTGCCGGGGGGAATTATCCGGCCGAATCGAGGGGGATTCCAGCATGACGCGACAACTGACCACGACCCTGGCTCCGATGGTGGTGGCCGAGGACCTGCACCGCAGTTTCGGCACCGGAGAGAGGGCCGTACACGCCCTGCGCGGGGTCTCCTTCGAAATTCGCCGCGGTGAACTCACCGCCCTCAAAGGACGTTCCGGTTCCGGCAAGACCACCCTTCTCAATCTGCTCGGCGGCCTCGATTCCCCGACCGCCGGCAGCGTCACCCTCGACGGCACCGACCTGGCCGGGCTGGACGAGAAGGGACTGCTCGCGATGCGCCGCGACCGCATCGGTTTCGTGTTCCAGTCCTTCGGCCTGATACCCGTGCTCACCGCCGCCGAGAACGTCGGCGTCCCGATGCGGATGCGCAAGGTTCCGGCCAAGCAGCGCGAGGAGCGGGTCCGTACCCTGCTGGCCCTGGTCGGCCTCGCCGACCACGCCGAACAGCGCCCCGGCGAACTCTCCGGCGGACAGCAGCAGCGCGTCGCCGTGGCCCGCGCCCTGGCCAACGACCCCGCGCTGATCATCGCGGACGAGCCCACCGGGCAGCTGGACTCCGAGACGGGCCGCTCGATCATGCGGCTGCTGCGCGCGGTGGTGCGGAGCGAGGGGGTGACCGTCCTGGTGGCGACCCACGACCCGGCCCTGATGGAACTCGCGGACCGGGTGGTGGAACTGCGCGACGGGCGCCTCGTGGAGCCGACCGAGTAGCGGTCGGCCCGTCGCCGCGCCGGTCCCGCGTACCCGGGCGGCGATGGCCGAAAGTGGGCGGCGTGGATGTGGACGAGGTCATCGACGGCCTGTACGGACTGCCCCCGGCGGGGTTCACCGCGGCGCGCGACCGGGCGGCGGCCCGGGTGAAGGAGGCCGGGGACCCGGCGGCGGCCAAGCGGATCGCGGGCCTGCGGCGGCCGACCCTGGCGGCCTGGGCGTCGAACGCGCTGGTACGGGAGAAGTCCGAGGAGGCGGAGCAGTTCATGCAGTTGGGCGAGGCGCTGAGGGCGGCGCACCGCTCGCTGGACGGGGAGCGGTTGCGGGAGCTGTCGCACGAGCAGCACGTGGTGATCGGGGCGCTCGCCCGGGAGGCCGGGCGGCTGACGGGGGAGGCGGGGACGCCGGTTTCGGAGGCGGTGGTGCGGGAGGTCGAGCAGATCCTGCACGCCGTCCTCGCCGATCCGGAGGTCGCCGCGGAGTGGGCTTCCGGGCGGCTGGCGAAGGCCCCGGCGCTGGTGGCGGAGTTCCCGGCGGTGGACCCGGGGGCGGTGGCCTCCGCAAGGCCTCCGGGGCGGCAGGCGGTACGGGATTCGGAGCGGCCTTCAGGGCAGCGGAAGCCGGGGCCTGCGCCGGGGTCGGAGCCCGGGCATACGCCGGGGCCCGAGCCGGAGTCCGGGCCCGAGCCGGAGTCCGGGCCTGCGTCCGAGCCTGCGCCGGAGGCCGCGCCCGGGCCGCGTGACGCGCGTCTTCAGGCGGCCCGCGCCGCCGCCCGGGAAGCTGCGCGGGAGGCCGCCGCCCGGGAGGAGGAGCGGCGCCTGGCCGAGGAGGCCCGTGACCGGGCCAAGGCCGACGCCGCCGCCGCGGACGCCGCCCGGGACCTGGCGCACGCCGCCGCGACCGAGGCCGGGGAACGCCACCGCGCGGCGCGGGAGGCGGCGCGCCGGGCCGCCCGGGCAGCGACGGCCGCCGAGCGCCGGCTGCGTGAACTGGAGGGGCCTCAGGACGGCGCGGGCAGTTGATAGGCCCGCCGCTCCTCCGGGGTCGGCGGATGGAGGATCCGGGCGGCGGCCAGCCGCAGCAGCGGCTCCGCGTCCGCGCCGGCCGGGGTCCACAGCCGTACGGTCCGGTCGCGCGAGGCGGTGGCGATCCGGGTGCCGTCCGGGGACCAGCACAGCCCGTTGACCCAGTCGGCGTGCACGCCGAGGACGGAGACGGCCGTACCGTGCACGGGGTCCCACAGCCGCACCGTCCGGTCCCGGGAGACGGACGCGAGCCGCGTTCCGTCGGGGGACCAGGCGAGGTCCTGGATCCGCTCGTCGTGCCCCGACAGCACGACGGCCGCGTCGACCGCGTCGACCGCGTCGGCCGCCCCCGGTGTCCCGGGTGTTCCGCTCGTCCCGGGGAACTCCCACACGCGCAGGGTCCGGTCCCGTGATCCGGTGGCCAGCCGGGTGCCGTCCGGGGACCAGGCGACCTTCCACACGTGGTCGGTGTGGCCCCGCAGGGTGGCGACGGCCCGCCCGGTCTCGGTGTCCCAGACGATGACCGTACGGTCGGTTCCGCAGGTCGCCAGCCACGCCCCGCCCGGGGACCAGGCAGCCCCCGTCACCCAGTCGGCGTGCCCCGAAAGGACCCGCGGCGCCCGGGCTTCGGCCGCGTCCCAGATCCGTACGGTGCTGTCGCGCGAGGTGGTCGCGATCCGGGTGCCGTCCGGGGACCAGCACACCGCCGACAGCTCCTCGCCGTGCCCGTGGAAGGCGGCGTGCTCCGTACCGTCCGGGCCGAAGACGGCCGCGGTGCCGTCGCGGCGCCCCACGGCGATCCGCGTGCCGTCGGGGGACCAGGCCAGGTCCCCGCACTGCCCGGTGGGCAGGACTCCGGCGGGCGTCCCGTCGGCCGGGTCCCACAGCCGTACGGTGCCGTCCTGCGAGGCGCTCGCGAGCCGGGTGCCGTCCGGAGACCAGGCGGTCTGCCACACGGATTCGGTGTGCCCGCGCAGCACCGCGCGCGGGGCGCCCGCGTCCCACACGGCGACGGTCCGGTCCCGGGAGGCCGTCGCGAGCCGGGTCCCGTCGGGGGACCAGGCCACGGCGTACAGGGTGTCGGTGTGCCCGGCCAGCCAGACGGCGGCGGCGTCCTCCGGGTCGGGCGCGTCCAGGTCCCAGATCCGGGCGCCCCGGTCCTGGTCCCCGGCGGCGAGCCGGGTGCCGTCCGGAGACCAGGCCAGGCAGTTGATGCCGTCCATGCTGCGCAGCGTGCGCAGGTTCTCGCCGGTGTACGGGTCCCAGAGCACGGCCGTCCGGTCCGACGATCCGGAGGCCAGCCGGGTGCCGTCCGGGGACCAGGCCAGCGCGGCGACGGTGTCCTGGTGCCGCAGTACGCGGACCACCCGGCCGTCCGCCACCCGCCAGATCCGGACCCGGCGGTCCTTGCCGGAGGCGGCCAGCAGCGTTCCGTCGGGGGACCAGACGGCGTTCCAGAGCATGCGGGCGTGGCCGACGAGGGTCCCGGCCAGGGTGAGGCTGTCGGTGTGCCAGAGCCGCAGCGGGCCGGCGCCGCCCGTGACGAGGAGGCGGCCGTCCGGGGAGAACGCCACGACGGCGAGACCGGCGCCGCCGCCCCCGCCGCGCATGTCGGGCTGGCTCACGGTGTTGAGCGGCCGCCAGGTGGTGGTGGACCAGAGCGTGAGGTGGGCGTCGCGCGTCACGCACGCAAGCCGGCTCCCGTCGGGGGACCAGGCGACGGCCCGCGGCCAGTCCCCCGGGACCCGGATCTCGACGGGCCCCGCCGCGGACCCGGACCCGGGAGCAGGTGCGGGTCCGGGTGCGGCGTCGGGGACCGGCCGGGCTTGCAGGCCCGCCTGCGACCACACGCGGATGCGTCCGTCGCCCGAGCATGCCGCGAGGCGGCTTCCGTCGGGGGACCAGGCGGCGTCCGTCACGGGGCGGTCGAAGTCGTGGTGGACGGCGCGCAGCCGGGAGGCGTCGACCGCCGAGCGCAGGGCCTGGACGGCGGCCGGTGTCGGGGCGTACTCGGTGACCGCCGCGTGCGCGATGCCGATCGCGGTCTCCGGCTCCCGCTCGACGTTCTCCAGCACCCGCGCCGCCACCGCGTCCGCCGTGCGGGCCCTTGCGTCGCCGTCGGACCGGGCGGAGGCCCGGGCGAACTCCGCCGCGAGCGCGGACAGCGCCGGGCCTGCCGCCGCCGGCCACGCCAGGGCCGCCTGGAGGCGCTCGCCGGTCAGCAGGTACGCCTCCGCGCGGCCCGCGAACTCCCACTCCTGAGCCCAGCGCTCCAACTCGGCCCGGCGGCGCAGCTGGTCGAGCCGGTCCGCCACCGCCAACCGCAGCGGCCGCCACTGCCGCAGCAGCGCCTCGTGCGCGACGTCGAGCATCCCGGCGTCGGAGGTGAGCAGCCGACCGGCGACGAACGCGTCGGCCATCTCCCGCTCGGCGGGCCCCAGTTCCTCCCGGGCCACCCGCCGCCGCGTCGGCTCGTCGCGCTCCACGGTGACCATCCGCAGCAGCATCGCCACGACCGGGTCGGCGTCCGTCCGGGGGCCCGGCCCCAGGAGCGCCGCGTGGATCCGGTCGGCTTGCCCGACCAGCGCCCCCGCGACCCCGCCGACCTCCCCGTAGTGGGCGTGCGTGATCGTGGACCCCGCGCCGCCGGCGCGTCCGTACAGCTCCTGGAGGGTGTACGCGAGCAGCGGCAGGGCGTCGCCACCGCCGCAGTCGTCGACGATCCGGGAGACCAGGCCCGGTTCGAACCCGACCCCGGCCGCGGCGGCGGGCCGGGCCACCACCTCGTGCAGGGCGTCCCGGCCGAGCGGCCCGATCACCACCGGTTCGCGGGCGAGGGCGGCGAGGTCGGCCTCCAGGAAGCCGGTCAGGAAGTCCGACCGCAGCGTGCCGATCAGCCACACCTTCGGCTCCCGGCGCAGCAGTTCCCGTACCTCCTCGGCGAACGCCGTCCGCTCCCGGGGCCCCGACAGCGTCAGCAGCTCCTCCAGCTGGTCCACCACCAGCGCGAGCGGGCGCGCGTGTCCGGCCTCGGCGAAGGCCTGCCGGAGCGCGCCGACCGGGTCGGTCCCGGGGGTGAACGCCCCTCCCGCGTTCCACCGGGAGCGCCGGGCGGTCAGGGCGGGCAGCAACCCGGCCCGCACCAGGGAGGACTTGCCCGAACCGGAGGGGCCGACCACGGTCACGAACCGCCGGGCCTGGGCCGGCACCGGCGGGTGCAGCCGCGCCACCAGCTCCGCGGTCTCCCGCTCGCGGCCGAAGAACACGGCCGCGTCCTGCTCCCCGAACGCCTCCAGGCCCGGGTACGGGGGCTGCCCGGCCGTCCACGTCGGGGGCGCGGGCAGCGGGCGCCGCTCCAGCCAGCGCAGCCACAACTGGCCGACGGCCAGGGCGAGGAGCGTCAGCCCGACCAGGGGGATCGACCACTGGCGCAGCACGCGCAGCGGCAGCGGCACCTCGCCCTCCACGCTCGTCGCGTAGTTGGTGGCGATCCCGAGGAGGGCTCCCAGCAACATCAGGAGGACGTCGAGTACCAGTGCGAGGGGCCGTCGTTGCATAGCGGACGAACCTAGCCGTCGCGCCGGGGAGTTGTGAAACCGAGCCCGGCCCGCGGACGCCGGGGAGCGGCCGGGCGGGTTCCGCTACTCGGTGTGCAGCACCGTTGCGATCGTCATGCGGGCCGCCGAACGGGCCGGTACCAGCGCGCCCAGGACGGCGATCGCGACCCCGGCCAACAGCAGCCCCGTCAGCTGCGGGGCGTGCCATACGTCCTTCATGGACTCCGGGAAGGCGACCACCCCGACGTTGTCGACGACCAGCCGGTGCGCCACCATCCCGAGCGGGATCCCGAGCAGCCCGCCGACCGCTCCCAGACCCGCCACCGAGGTCACCGTCATCACCACAACCTGCCGCGGGGTCATCCCGATCGACTTGAGCATGCCCAGGTCCCGGCGGCGCTCACGGGTGTTGAGCAGCACCGTGTTGAAGACGCCGAGCGCCGCGACGACCGTCAGCAGCAGGGTGAAGACGGAGGAGAACCCGACGACGGTGGTGGTCGCCGCGTTGCCGGACTCCGCCACCTCGGCGCGCAGCCCCGGGTCGAGGGCGTTGACCGCGTCCGCGGAGGCCCGGGCGTCCGTGCCGGGGGCCAGCTGTACGCCGTAGTCGACGGCGCGCGCGTCCGGGGCGAGCAGGGTGAGGGTCTCCCAAGTGGTGTCCAGGGCGCGGGCGTCGCCGTCGACGAGCTCGCCGACGATTCTTCCGGTGACCTGCCGGCCGCCCAGCCCGAGGGTGATCCGGTCGCCGAGCGCGAGTCCGCGCTCGGTCAGGAACCCGGGTCCGGCGACGACCTCGCCGGGTGCGGTCGGCGGCCGCCCCTCCACGAGGTGGGACGCGAACCCGGCGAGGTCCCCGCGGTGGAAGTTTGCGAACGCCGGCTGGGTGTACCCGACCACCGTCACCTGGGACAGACCGCGCGCCACCACCGTCCGCGCGCCCGGCAGGGCCCGCAGCCGTTCCTCGATCCGCGCGTCGCTCAGGCGCGGCGGGCCGGGCTCGCTGCCGAGACCACCGGTGTACACGGCGATCCGCGGGCCTCCGTCGCCCCGGGCGGCTTCCCCGAACGCGAGCATCGTGCCGGTCAGACCGGTGGCCAGGGTGACGGTGGTGACGCCGAGGACCACGGCGGCGAGGGTCAGCAGCGTCCGCGCCGGACGGGCGAACGGCTGGCCCAGGCCCAGGCTGACGGGGCGCGGCAGCCGGGTGGCCGCGAGGCGCCGCTGGACGCGCCGTCCGCGCCCGGTCCGGGGCGCGCCGCCCGCGCTGATGGCGACGGCGGCCGACAGCCGGTGCGCCCGCAGGGCCGGGAGCAGCGCCGCGAGCAGGACGAGGGCGGGCATCCCCGCGAGGCAGACGGCGGGGACCCAGGAAGACACGGGTCCGACCTCGGCCAGGCCGGTCTCGACCCCGGAGAAGGCGACTTTGAGGATCGGTCCGGTCAGCGCGGAGCCGAGCGCCGTGCCGAGGACGGTCCCCGCGACGGCGGGGACCGAGACCATCGTCAGGTAGACGGCCACCACCTGGTTCGGGGTGAAGCCGAGCGCCTTGAGGACCCCGATGTGCCGGTGTCCGGAGACCACGGCGCCGCTGACCACGTTCCCGACGATCAGGACGGAGACGAGGAGACCGAGGACGCCGAAGAGGGTCATGAACGGCAGGTACGCGTCGGCCCGGGAGGAGAAGGCCTTCTTCAGGGTGAGGTAGGACTGCGAGGCGGCCAGCGACCGCGCGGGCAGCTCGGCGGTGGCGCCGGCCAGCGAGGAGCGCAGCGCCGCGCCCGTCGACGCGTCCGCGAACCGGTACAGCATCTGGGCGGACGTCGGGTGCAGCGCCGACAGCTGCTCGGGAGTCACCCAGGCGGCCGCCGACTTGCTCATGCTGGTGGCGAATCCGACCACCGTGAGCGGCGGGGCCCCGCGGGCCTCCAGTCGCGTACCCAGCAGCTCGCTGTACGGCGCGCCGTCCACGCCCCAGTTGACGACGATCTCCCCGGGAGCCGTCGCCCAGCGCCCGTCCAGCAGCTCGATCCGGTCCACCGGGCCGCCCGGATCGGCCCGGCCCACCACGGTCAGGGGGCCGGCCGGCATCCAGAGCCAGTCCTCGGGCACGTCGAGGACGGCCTGCCCGAACGGCCCGGCGGCCGCCGTCACCCCGGGGCGCCGGGCGGTGGCGGCGAGCTGCTCCGGCGACGCCTTCGAGGAGTCGAAGGTCGCCACCGCGTGCGCCCCGCGCTGTGCGGCGTACGCCGTGTCGAAGGGGCCGGAGGCGGAGGCGAGCAGCCCCAGCGCGAGGACGACGGTCGTGGTGGAGCACAGGACCACGAGCCCGATGACGAACGTCTGGAGCCGGCGGCGCTTGACGGCCGCGCGCGAGGCCCGCCACACGGCGCTCATACGGCCGCTCCCAGCGAGGCGTTGTCGTCGATCGCGCGCTCGCGGGCCACCCGGCCGTCGGCCATCTCGACCAGGCGGCTCGCGCACCGGGTGGCCAGGTGCGGGTCGTGGGTGACGATCAGCAGGGTCTGGCCGATCTGGTTGAGGTCGATCAGCAGGTCCATCACCTGTTCGCCGGAGCGGCTGTCGAGGGCGCCGGTCGGCTCGTCGGCCAGCAGCAGGGCCGGACGGTTCATCAGTGCGCGGGCCACGGCGACGCGTTGGCGCTCGCCACCGCTGAGGGTGGCCGGGTAGTTGTCGCGGCGGTCGGCCACCCCGAGCTCGTCGAGGAGTTCCAGGGCGCGGCGGCGGGCCTGCTTGGCGGGGGTGCCGGTCAACTGGGCGGCCAGGGCCACGTTGTCGAGGGCCGGGAGGTCGTCGATGAGGTTGAAGAACTGGAAGATCATGCCGACGCCGCGCCGCCGGAACAGTGCCAGGCCGGTCTCGTTGAGCGTTCCCAGGTCCTGGCCGTGCACCTCGACGGTCCCCGCGTCGGGGCGGTCCAGGCCGGCCACCATGTTGAGGAGGGTCGACTTGCCGCAACCGGAGGGGCCCATCACGGCGACCGCGTCGCCCTTGCGGATCTCCAGGGACAGCCCGTCCAGGGCCTTCGCGTCGCCGTACTCCTTGTGCACCCCGTCGAGCCGTACGACGACCTGCCGGTCACTGCCGTGATCAGTTGTCATGGCACGAACGTAGAAGGGCGCCCGGGGCGGCTGCGTCACCCCCCGGATGTAAGCGGTCGGCGAGGTCATCCTGGGGATGTACGCGGGCTGGCTCGGGGGAGGGATGCGGACTACGGGCCTTGCCTGCGAGGCTTGTCCAGGTCGATGATCTTGCGGGAGAGGGGGCGGGGCGGTGTTCGGGTCGGGCGGGGTGGGATGGCTGTGGGCCGCCTTGGCCGCGGTGTGCGGGGCGGCCGGCTTGCTGGGAGTGGCGCTGCGGCGGGCACGGTGTGCGCACCGGGAGGCGATGGGGGAGCGCGGGTGGCTGCTGGAGCGGGAGCGCGAGAGCGCGGCCCGTACCGCCGTCGACGCCGAGCGGGCCAGGCTCGCGGCCGAACTCCACGACATAGTCAGCCACAACGTGAGCCTCATGGTGGTCCAGGCCGGGGCGGCCCGGGAGGTGCTGGCCACCATGCCGCAGGAGGCGGCGGCCGCGATGGGCGCCGTCGAGAGCGCCGGCCGGAACACGATGACCGAGCTGCGCCACCTGCTGGGCCTGCTCGCGCCCGCGCAGGACGGCACGGACGAGCCGCTCGCGGCGTACGGGGGCGGCGGCGCGGACACCCGGCTCACGGCGGTGACCCCGCTGACGCCGCAGCCGAGCCTGAGCGGGCTCAGCCGGCTGGTCGACCGGATCGCCTTCGCGGGGCTGCCCGTTGAGGTCCGGATTTCCGGCGAGCCGCGGCCGCTGCCGGCGGGCATCGACGTGACGGCGTACCGGATCATCCAGGAAGCGCTGACCAACGCGCTCAAACACGGGGACGGGGTGAAGGCGGAGGTGACGGTGAGATACGCGGACCACGCGCTGCGGGTGGAGGTGCTCAACAGCGGCCCGAGCGTGCTGGCGGGTGCGGGTGCGGATCCCGCTCACGGGGCGGGGGAGCGGCGGCGTTCGATACCGAAGGCCGAGGGAGCCGGGCGGGGGCTGATCGGCCTGCGCGAGCGGGTCGCCGTCTACGGGGGCGACCTCGACGCCCGGCGCCGCATCGGCGGCGGCTACCGGGTCCGCGCCAAGCTGCCCCTGGACCGGCCGTGACGGCGCCGCGGGTGCTGATCGCCGATGACCAGGAGCTCGTACGCACCGGGTTCCGGCTGATCCTGACGGCCCGGGGGATCGATGTGGTGGGGGTGGCCGCCGACGGGGTGGAAGCCGTCTCGATGGCGCGCCGGCTGCGGCCGGACGTGGTCCTGCTCGACATCCGGATGCCGAACATGGACGGCCTGGAGGCCGCCCGCCGCATCCTCGCCGAGAACGCGCACTGCCGGGTCGTCATGCTGACCACCTTCGACCTCGACCAGTACGTCTACGCCGCCCTCGCCGCCGGGGCCAGCGGGTTCCTGCTCAAGGACGTCACCCCCGCACACCTCGCGGCCGCCGTCCGCCTCGTCGACACCGGGGACGCGCTGCTCGCGCCGTCCATCACGCGCCGACTGGTGGAGCGCTGCGCCCCCGCCGGCCCGGCGGCGGACCGGGGGGCGGGGGAGGGCGCGTACCGCGGCCTCGACGCGCTGACCCCGCGCGAGCGGGAGGTGCTGACCCTGATGGGGCAGGGCCTCTCCAACACGGAGCTGGCGGGGGAGCTGACGCTCAGCGAGGCGACGGTGAAGACCCATGTGGCCCGGATCTTCGCCAAACTCGGCCTCCGTGACCGTGCCCAGGCCGTGGTCCTCGCCTATGAGACGGGCCTGGTCACCCCCGGGTCGGTCACCCCCGGGTCGGTCACCCCCGGGTCGGTCACCCCGGGGTCGGTCAGCCCTTCGGCCGGTTCAGTACGCCGTCCGGTGCCTGGAGCATGACCCGGGCCGTCCGCCGGGGCGCGAGGACGGCTGCCGGAACGCGGCGGTGGGCATGTGTGTATCCCTCAGGGCGACAACGCCGCCAACTGCTGCGTCAGCAGCTCCTCCATCGCCTCGGGCGGCAGCGCCGGATGGGCGGCCGCGGCCTCCGCGCCCCGGGGGTCCAGGTGGGTCAGCAAGGCCACGAGGGTCTGCGGGGGCAGCGCCGGATGGGCCGCGGCGTGGCGGGCGGCCCGCTCGTCGTCCAGGCAGGGGAGCAGCGCCTCGGCCGTCGCGCGCGGGTGCCCCGCGATCGCGCGCAGCGCCCCCCGCACCGGCGGCTCGTGCCGGGCCAGCCGCGCCAACAGGGCGGGCGGGGCGTCCGGGTTGGCCGCCACCCGCGCGTGGACGGCCACGCCGTGCCGCGCGACCATGCCGCGCAACCGGGCCTCGCTCAGCCCGGGGTGCGGGGCGACGGCCTTGGCCACCTTCGTGTCCGGATCGGCGGCGAGGGCGTCGCGTATCCCAGGCGGCAGGTCATGGCGTTCGCCCACCAGCGCCCGTACGGTCGCGGGAGCCGACGCGACCAGCTCCGCGAGTTCGCCCGGCGAGGCGGCGGCGATCCGGGGCAGCGGGATCGCCCCGATCCGCGTCCTCTCGGCCAGCTCAGCGAGGACGTCCAGCGGCACCCGGGGATGGTGCGCCAGGGCCCGCCGGACGTCGCTGTCCTGGTCGGCGGCCATGGCCCGGACCAGCGCCTCCCCGATCGCGGGATTCCGGGCGAGGGCCGCCCGTACCCCGGGTACCGGATCCCCGGCGAGCCGGGTGTACACCTCGGGCGGCAGATCGACCCGTTCGGCGAGCGCCCAGCGCACCCCCGAAGAGGGGTGGCCGGCGAACCCGGCGAGCACCTCGGGCGGCGTGGCCGGGTTCCCCGCGGCGGCGTACAGCGTCGCGACGAGCGTGAGGGCGTGGACGCCGTCACAGCCGTCCCCGTGCCCCGGCCCGTACGGCTGGTACTGCTCGCGCTCGGACGGCGTCGACTCGGCGCCGCAGACCAGACACGACGTCGCGGGTGGCAGCCCGGCGCCGGTGACCAGCGCGGCGAGCACGGCCGGCGGGGCCGTCTCGTTGGCCGCCACCGCGCGGCGCACCTCGGCGTGCGGATGGCGCGCGAGGCGCCCGGCCAGCTCGGGCGGGGCCTCCAGGGCGAGTTCGGCGACCACGGAGACCGCCCGGTCGGCGGCCAGCGTCTCGACCACCTCGGGCGGCAGACCGGGGCAGGCGGCGAGGCGCTGCCGGGTGTAGGGGTCCGGGTCGGCCGCGAACAGGCGGGCCCATTCGGGCGGTCCGCCGCGCTCGTCGAGCAGAGCGAGCGCGGCCTCCGGCCGCGCCACCGGGTCGATGTCCCCGGCGGCCAGCAGGCCCGTGCGCGCCAGCCTGGTCGCGGCGTCCTCGTCGCGGGCGGCGAGCGCGAGGACCTGAGCGGGAGCGAGGTCGGTGCGCTCGCCGAGCGCGAGGGCCACCCACTCCTCCGCGACCGGGATCAGCCGGTCCACCAGCCGGGACGGCAGCGCGGGGTTGGCAGCGAGCCCTTCGAGGACGTGGTTCACCCGACCCCCTCCCCGGCCCCCGAGGCGCCCCCGGCCCCCGTAGAGGCGCGCCCGGCCCCCGCAGAGCCATCCGTGCCCGCGTCCGGACCGTCGCCCGACTCGATGAGGGCCGCGACGCGGGCCTCGGCGTAGCGCGGCCGCGCCGCCTGCCGGTCGATCTCGCGGGAGACAGTCAACAGTTTTCCTTAACGCCCGTTCAGCAAGTGGCCAGTTCCGCTGGGGACCCTACAGCGGCAGAGTCGGACCCATGAAGCGAATTCTTGTGATCGGCGGCAGCCGGTACTTCGGCAGGCACCTGGTCGCCCTGCTCGCGGACGCCGGGCACGAGGTGACCGTCCTCAACCGGGGCTCCGGCGTCCCGCCCCGGGGCGTCGGCCACCTCGTCGCCGACCGCGACGACGAGGGGCAGCTGCTCGCCGCGCTCGGCGGGCGCACCTTCGACACCGTCGTCGACCAGGTCTGCTACACGCCAGCCCAAGCGGCCGTCGCCCGCCGCGTCTTCGCCGGCCGGACCGCGCGGTACGTGATGACCTCGACGATGGAGGTGTACGACCCCGCGCCGCCCACCCCCGAGGCCCTCGACTACGCCGAGGGCAAGCGGCTTGCC
This sequence comes from Streptomyces sp. NBC_01551, assembly GCF_026339935.1. NCBI lineage: Bacteria > Bacillati > Actinomycetota > Actinomycetes > Kitasatosporales > Streptomycetaceae > Streptomyces > Streptomyces sp. NBC_01551. The sequence goes on along the minus strand of NZ_JAPEPX010000001.1, from coordinate 238,613 downwards.
GAAGCGGTGTTCCTGGCGGAGCCGGTCCCCTTCGCCTTCGTCACCGTCCGCACCGCCCACGTCCTCGGCGGCGGCCGCGAGGAGTTCACCGGGCGGCTGGCCCACTACGTCGGGCGGATCGGCGCCGGAACCCCGGTCGAGGTGCACGAGGCCCCGTACGCCACCTCGTTCATCCACCACCGCGAGATCGCGGAGTTCCTGGGCTGGGCGGCGGTGGGCGGCTTCACCGGCCCGGTCGACGCGGCCTCCCACGGCGCGCTGGACGTCCGCGACCTGTGCGCGCTGATCGGCGAGCGGACGGGCCGGCCGGTGCGCTACCGGGTCGTCCCCCGGGGCGCCACGGCCTCGCCGTTCTCCTTCGACCGCGCGTACGCCCTGGACAACTCCCGGGCCACCGCCCTCGGTTTCCGCTTCGGCCGGGTCGCGCACTGGCTGCCGCGGGCCGTCGACGAGACGGTGAACGCCGCCCCGGCCTCCGGCTAACGATCGCCGGCGTGCCGTTCCAGCGGGGTTGCTACCGCCGAGTTGCTCACACTGAACGTGACGCTTCCGGCGAGGTAGCGGTCGTCCGACCACTCGATCGGGCGCCCCGTGTTGGTGGCCGAAACATGCCGCTGGCGCAGCAGAGGGCTGCCGCGCCGGATCCCCAGCAGCCGGGCGTCCTCGCTGCCGGCCGCGAGCGCGTCGATCAGGTGCTCGCCGTAGTGCGCGACGATCCCGGAGTCGCCCGCCAGGCCGTCCATCACCGAGCGGCAGTCCAGCGGCATCGCCTCGACCGCCGCCGCGACCCAGTCGGCGTACGCGGTCCGCTCCACCATGGTCGGTTCCCCGTCGAGCAGGCGCAGTCGCAGCGCGGCCAGGATCTCCGTGCCCGGCGCCAGCGCGAGGCGCTCCGCCTCCTCCGGCGTGGCCGGCCGCCGGGTCCGGGACAGGAACCGGCTGCGGACCTCGTGCCCGACGCCCTCGGCCCACTGGGCGAAGCTGTTCAGCTCGCCGAAGCTGTGCCGGCGCTCCTGGCGCAGCACGATCCGCCGGGCACCCTGCCGGGAGCCGATCAGCCCCTCGGACGCGAGGGTGGCCACCGCCTGCCGGACGGTGCCGCGCGAGGCGGACCAGCGCGCGGCCAGGTCGCTCTCGGAGGGCAGCTGGGCGCCCACCGGGTACTCGCCGGAGAGGATCGCGGCGCGCAGCGCCTCGGCGATCTCCAGATAGCGGACCGTGCCCATCAGCTGTGCCCCTTGATCGTCGTCGTGTCCGGCCACCCTGGCCAGCATGGCGCAGCGCGCCCGCCGCGGCGCTGCCCTTGATCATTAACGCTGCTCTGTCACGACTTCTTTCGGTCAATCGCATCTCTTCGTCGAGCCGTGCTCCGCGGTCCAGTCGCCGTTCACCGTCCGTACAGCGAGCCCGGGCGAACTGGAGCCAACTTGTTCAGACAAGTGATTGCCCCCTTAGTCTCCGGGAGAGACCGTGCTCAGTTCCTCCGCCCGTCGCGGTGCGGCCGTACTGCTCAGCGCCGCCGTTCTCACCACGCTCAGCGCGTGTGGTGCGGCACCCGACCAGAAGTCCGCCGGCACCTCTGCCGACGGCAAGGCCAAGGTCCAGCCGGGCGCCGCCGCCTCGGTGGCCGACCTGGGCGGCATGGAAGCCCTGGTCGCGGCCGCCGAGAAGGAGGGCCAGCTCAATGTGATCGCGCTGCCGCCGGACTGGGCGAACTACGGCGAGATCGTCAAGGCCTTCCAGGCCAAGTATCCCAAGATCAAGATCAACAGCGAGAACCCGGACGCCGCCAGCGCCGACGAGATCGCCGCCGTGAAGTCCCGCAAGGGCCAAAAGCGCGCCCCCGACGTCCTGGACCTCGGCATCGCCTTCGCGCGCAGCGGCGCCGCCGAGAACCTGTTCGCCCCGTACAAGGTCACCGCCTGGGACAAGATCCCCGCCGCCCAGAAGGACGCGGACGGCCGCTGGTACAACGACTACGGCGGCTACGTCTCCATCGGCTGCGACGCCGCCCGCATCCCGAACTGCCCGCAGACCTTCGCGGACCTGCTCAAGCCCGAGTACAAGGGCAAGGTCGCCCTCAACGGCAACCCCACCAAGTCGGGTTCCGCCTTCGGCGGCGTCTACGCGGCCGCCCTCGCCAACAAGGGCTCCTTCGCCGACATCCAGCCCGGCATCGACTTCTTCGGCCAGCTGAAGAAGAACGGGAACTTCATCCCGGTCGAGTCCACCCCGGCCACCGTCGAGAAGGGCGAGACGCCCATCTCGATCGACTGGGACTACCTGAACGCCGGCTACGCCGACCAGTTCAAGGGCAAGGGCGTCGACTGGAAGGTCGCCGTTCCCACCGACGGCGTCTACGCCCAGTACTACTCGCAGGCCATCAACAAGGAGGCCCCGAACCCGGCGGCCGCCCGCCTGTGGATGGAGTTCCTCTACAGCGCCGAGGGCCAGAACCTCTGGCTCAAGGGGTACGCCCGCCCGGTCCTGCTCCCCGGCATGACCCAGGACGGCACCGCCGACAAGGACGCCGTCACCAAGCTCCCCAAGGTCGAGGGCACCCCGTCCTTCCCGGCCTCCGAGGAGCTGGACAAGGCCAAGGCCGCCCTCGCCCAGAAGTGGGACAAGGCCGTCAGCTGATGTCCGCAACCACCACCCCTCACCCGAAGGGGACCGCCGGCGGCAACCGCCGCCGGCGGCGCGGCCCGCGCACCTGGCTCGCCGCCCTCCCCCTCCTCGTCTTCACCGGGCTCTGCTTCGGCATCCCGCTCGGCGCCATCGCCTTCGGGGCGGTCACCCGCACCGACCCGGTGACCGGCGCCGTCCAGCCGACCGGTGAACACCTGGCGCGCTCGCTCCAGGGCCCCTACCTCGGCTCGCTCATCGGCAGCGTGCAGCTCTCCGCCCTCACCGCACTCGTCGGCGGACTGCTCGGCGTCCTGATCGCCCAGGCCGTGGTCACCTCCCGCTCCACCGCCCTGCGCAACGCCACGCTGACCGCCTCGGGCGTCCTCGCCAACTTCGGCGGCGTCCCGCTCGCGTTCGCGTTCATCGCGACCGTCGGCATCTCCGGAGTCGTCACCCAGCTCGCCGACCTCGGCAGCCTCGGCTGGAGCCTGTACTCCTTCACCGGCCTCACCGTGGTGTACCTGTACTTCCTGATCCCGCTGATGGTGCTGGTGATCGCCCCGGCGCTGGACGGACTGCGTCCCCAGTGGCGCGAGGCCGCCCAGAACAACGGCGCCACCGCGGGCCAGTTCTGGCGCCACGTCGGCCTGCCGGTCCTCGCCCCCTCCCTGCTCGGCGGTTTCGTGCTGCTCTTCGGCACCGCCTTCGCCGCGCACGCCACGGCCGCAGCCCTGGTCGGCGGCTCCGTCCCGCTGGTCACCCTCAAGATCGCGGACGCGCTGTCCGGCAACGTGCTGACCGGCCAGGAGAACGTGGCGCTGGCCCTCGGCCTCGACATGATCCTGATCGCCGGCCTGGTCATGGCGGTCTACCTGCCCCTCCAGCGACGGAGCGCCCGATGGCTGCGATGACCCCGACGGCCGCGGACACGGCCGAACCGGCCCGGACCCCCGACGCCGCACCGCACGCGAGCGCCCACCGCCCGCGCGCCCGCCCCCGCGTCTGGCGCGGAGCCGTCCTCGCGCTGGCCGGCGCGTACTTCCTCACCCCGCTCATCGCCTCCTTCGTCTTCACCGTGCACGTGCCCGGCCAGGGGATCACCTTCGAGGCGTACACCGAGCTGCTCGCCGCCGACGGATTCACCGAGAGCCTGCTGCTCTCCCTCGGCCTGGCCGCCGCGACCATCGCACTGTCGCTGCTGCTGGCCGTCCCGGCACTGGTCGCCGTACGGATCGGCTCGCCGCGGCTGCGGCCCGTCGTCGAGGTGATGTGCATGCTGCCCCTGGTGGTGCCGCCGATCGCCCTGGTCACCGGCATCACCACGGTGCTGCGCTGGGGACCGGAGCACCTCTCGCGGACCCCGCTCTACCAGACGTTCCTGGCCGTCCAGAACGAGGACTTCCCCGTCGTCCTGGTCCTCGCCTACACCGTGCTGGCGCTGCCGTTCGTCTACCGCTCGCTCGACGCCGGGCTGCGCGCCGTCGACGTGCCGACGCTGGTCGAGGCCGCCCGCAGCTGCGGGGCGAGCTGGCCCCACGTCGTCCTGCGCGTGCTGCTGCCGAACCTGCGGGCCTCGCTCGCCGGAGCCGCCTTCCTCACGCTGGCGCTCGTACTCGGCGAGTTCACCATCGCCTCGCTCCTCGGCTTCCAGCCCTTCGCCGTGTGGATCGTCTCCATCTCCGGCGCCCAGGCCCGGATGTCGGTCGCCGTCTCCATCCTCAGCCTGCTCATCACCTGGCTGCTGCTCCTCCTCCTGTCGCGGGCCGGAACCAACCCAGCCACCGTGTCCTCCGCCCCCGCCACCTCCCGCAAGGAGTCCTGAACCCTCATGTCCACCACCCTTCCCGCGGCGCGGAAGCCGGGAGACGCCGGCGACACGGACAGCCCGGCGGGAGCGCGCGTCGAATTCCGCGGCCTGCGCCGGGCGTTCGGCTCCACCGTCGCCCTCGACGGCCTCGACCTGACCATCGAGCCCGGCGAACTCGTCGCACTCCTCGGCCCGTCCGGCTGCGGCAAGACCACCGCCCTGCGCGTCGTCGCCGGCTTCGAGCAGCCCGACTCCGGTGAAGTCCTCGTCGACGGGCAGGACATCACCCGGGTCCCGGCCAACCGCCGCGACGCCGGCATGGTGTTCCAGTCGTACAGCCTCTTCCCGAACCTCAGCGCCCGCGACAACGTGGCCTTCGGCCTGCGCGTCCGCAAGGTCGGCGCGGCCGAGCGCCGGGAGCGGGCCGCCGAACTCCTCGACCTGGTCGGCCTCCCCGACCACGGCGACCGCTACCCGCACCAGATGTCCGGCGGCCAGCAGCAGCGCGTCGCGCTCGCCCGCGCCCTGGCGCTGCGACCGCGCGTGCTGCTGCTCGACGAACCGCTCTCCGCGCTGGACGCCAAGGTCCGGGCCAGCCTGCGGGAGGAGATCCGCCGCCTCCAGCTCTCCCTCGGCATCACCACCGTGTTCGTCACGCACGACCAGGAGGAGGCCCTGTCCATGGCCGACCGGGTCGCCGTGCTGAACGCCGGCCGCCTGGAGCAGTGCGCGGCCCCCGCCGAGCTGTACGAGCGTCCCGCCACGCCGTTCGTCGCCGAGTTCGTCGGCACCATGAACCGGCTGCCGGGGCGGCTCGCCGACTCCGGGCTGGTGGAAGTCGCCGGCGCCCGGCTCCCCGTGGACGGCCCGGTGCCGGCGACGCGGGACGTGGAGGTCCTCGTACGCCCCGAGAACGTCACCGTCCGCGCCGACGCGGACGGCACGGCCACCGTGGTCTCCGCCTCCTTCCTCGGCTCCGTGACCCGGCTCCACCTGGACCTGCCCGGCGGCACCTCCGTCAAGGCCGACCTGCCGTCGCGCGACGCGGGCGAGCTGGTCCCGGGCGCGCGGGCGACCGTGGGCCTGACCGAGCGGCCCGTACTCGTCGTGGCGAGGACCGAGTGAACGAGCTCGGAGCCGTCCTGTTCGACATGGACGGCACCCTCGTCGACACCGAGGTGCTGTGGTGGCGCACCACCGAGGAGATCGCGGACGGCCTGGGGTACGGACTCTCCGATGCCGACGCGCCCGAGGTGGTGGGCCGCGCGGTGGAGGACACCGCCGCCCACCTGGTACGGGTGGCCCGCGCGGGAGACCCCGCCGCGGTGGCGGCGGAGCTCACCGCGAACTTCTTCCGCAAGGTGGAGGCCGGGGCGCCGATGCGGCCCGGCGCCGAGCGGCTGCTGACCGAGCTGGAGGCCCAGGGCGTGCCGTTCGCCCTGGTCAGCGCCTCCCCGCGGGTGGTCGTCGACTCGGTGGTCGGCGGCTCGCTGGCCCGGGTGCCGTTCGCGTTCACGATGTCCGCCGACGACACCCCGCGCACCAAGCCGCACCCGGACCCCTACCGGGCGGCCGCCGGGAGACTGGGCCTGGAGCCGCACGTGTGCGTCGCCGTCGAGGACTCCCCGGACGGGGCGGCCTCGGCCGAGGCCGCCGGGTGCGGGGTGCTCGTCGTGCCCTCGCTGCTGCCGGTCGTGCCGTCCCCGCGGCGGGTGTTCGCCCGCTCGCTGGAGGAGGCGGACACGGGGCTGCTGCGCCGCTGCCTGGCGGCGGCCCAGGCGCGATAACCGGGCCCGCCGCAGGGCGGATGGCCGGGCCCGAGGGCGGGCGGCCGGGCGGCCTGCCGATGCCGGTCGCCCGGCCCGCCGCGCGGGTCAGGTCATGCCGAGGACGTCCAGGACGGCCCGGGCGTACTCGCCGTCCCCGCAGGCCGGGCCGCCCGCCGCCTCCCGGCGGAACCCGGCCGTCCCGGTCCGGATGAACGCGGCGCACTGGCCGTACAGCCCGGCCTCGTGGCTGCTCCCGTCGTCCACGCAGCACAGCAGGCTCAGCAGCGTCCACAGCAGGGCCTCGCGGGTGTCCCGCCGGGGCGGCCCCGCGGCCCACACCGCCATCAGCACGCCGCAGACCGCGGGGGCGGGCGGCATCAGGGCCTCCTGGAAGAAGACGTGGCCCTGGAAGGCCCGGAACGCGGACGGATGGCCCTCGGCCGCGTCCCGCACGGTGCCCACCAGATGGCCCGCGGAATGCCCGCAGCCGCACGGGATCGCGTCCCAGTCGTGCCGGGCGAGCTCCGCCTCCACGGAATCCGGAATCAGCGGACTGGGCGGCGGCGCGGAACGGCGCTTCCCCGTCCGCTGCGGCATGTCGTTTCCCCACATGGCGCACAGTATGAGGGCCGCGGCGGCCGGCCCGCGAGGGTGGTCGGCCGGGTTCCGGATCGTGGCCCGGAGCCGGCCCCGGACCGGGCCCCGCCCTGGTCCCCAAGTGGCCGGAACCGTATCCCGGGAGGGGCCGTCTGAGATCCCGTGTGGATGAAACGAAGAATTCTGGCGCTGCTGTTCGCCCTGCTCGCGACGCAGGTGGGGTCGCTCGTCAGCCCGGCGTACGCGTGCGGCTGCGGCGCGATGATCCCCGACCGGATGTCGCGGATCGGCGTCGACCGGGAGACGTCGGTCGTGCGCTGGGACGGTGCCACGGAGCAGATCGTCATGCGCTTCACCGTCGGCGGTGACGCCAAGCGGGCGGCTTGGGTCATGCCCGTGCCGCACCGCGCCACGGTGGAACTCGGCGACCCGACCGTCTTCGACCAGCTCACCGAGATGACCCGGCCCGAGCGCAGGACCCGCACCCACTTCTGGCCGCGCGGCGGCGACTGGCCCTTCTCCAGTGACATCGGGGACGGGGCCACGGCCGCGCTGCCCGGCGCCGGGGCCCCCTCCGTCGACGTCGTCGGCCGCGAACAGCTCGGCGACTTCGACGTGGCCCGGCTCACCGCCACCGACCCCGACGCCCTGCGCGACTGGCTGGAGTCCAACGGCTTCACGCTCCCGGACCGCCTCGCCACCGAGCTGCGGCCCTACGTCGACCAGAAGTGGGAGTACGTCGCCGTCCGCCTCGCGCCCCGCCGGCCGGGCAAGCCGCTGCTCGGCACCCTCGACCCGCTGCGGATCCGCTTCGAGAGCGACCGGCTCGTCTACCCGATGCGGCTGTCCCGGATGGCCAAGACCGCCCAGTCCCTCGGGCTGTACGTACTGGCCGACCACCGGATGGAACCCAGCTCCCCGATCGGCGGGAACACGCCCGAGGTGACCTTCGCCGGGCGCATCACCCCGAGGGACGGGCTCGCCGAACTCACCGGCGGCAAGCCCGCGTTCCTCACCGCCATCGACCAGCGGTTCCCCGATCCGGGGCGCATCGACGGCGACCACGAACTGCGCGCGACCGCCGCAGACACCCCCTACCGCCGGGTCGTCTACCGCGACAGGCTGCTCACCGTCGGGGACGACATCCCGGTCTGGCTCCTGACCGCCGGCGGCGGCCTGCTGGCCGTGGCCGCCGCCGTGGGCCTGCGCGTCCGCCGGGCGCGGGGCGTCCGGCGCGCCACGGCCTGACCGCGGCCGCGGCGCGCCGGACGCCCCGTCAGCGCCTACAGCGGCGGCCGGGTCGGCAGGGTCCGCCAGAACGCGCACTGGTGGTCCGCCGTGAACGACGAACTCGGGCTCGTCGTACGGGGGTTGAGCGTCAGCACCGTACCCGTCCCGGTCCCGGTCGCGGGCCAGGCGGTCTGCCCCGGGACGGCCGGCGACCCGGAGCGGGCGAAGGCGCCCCAGTAGCGCTTCATCCGGGTCGCCAGCGCCACCTGCGCCGGGGCCAGCGGCCGGTCGCCCATCGTGAAGTCGTGCAGGTACGCCAGCTCCGCGCTGTGCGCGTTCGACTCGTCCAGGCCCGGAACCTGCGCGCCCGCCAGGGTCGGGGAGTCAGGGTCGTCGAACTCGTACGTGTACGTGGGCACTTGAGCGGCGAACAGCTGCGCCGTCCACGCCGTGTGACAGGCGAAGGAGGAGTCGGTCGTCACCGCCGACAGCGCCAGGTACGGCGAACCGTACGCCGAGAGCGGATAGCGCGCCAGCACCTCCGGGCCCGCCGCCCCGTACCCGGCCAGCACCTGAGCCGTGTACTCCTGAGCCGTCAGCCGCGGCTGCGTCAGCGCCACGAACAGCCGTGACTCCGACCGGGTGCTCCCGATCAGCACCGGCACCTTGTTCCAGCGCCCGCTCCCGATCGCGTCGGCCGGATCCACCGGCAACAGCCCGTCACCCGAGGCCGGTCCGGAGGTCGCCAGCGTGCGCGCGGCCTCGACCAGCGCCGCGGCGGGAGAGGCGCGCAGGCACGCCGCGACCCCGGCCGGATCGGCGCAGCCCGCCTTCTCGGCGTACGCCCGGGCCTGCGAAGCGGCCCGCGCGCCGTCGGGCGTACGCAGCAGCGTGCACGGCCCGCTCTGCAGCACGGCGCGGTGGAACAGCCCGGCCGCCGACGGCGTCGCCAGCAGCGCGCAGACCGAACCGCTGCCCGCGGACTGCCCCGAGACCGTCACGTTGCCGGGGTTCCCGCCGAACGCCGCGATGTTCTCGCGCGTCCAGCGCAGCGCCTCGACCTGGTCCATCAGACCGAACGAGCCGGAACGCCGGGCGTTCTCCCGCGCGAGCTCCGGCAGCGCCAGATAACCCAGCTGGCCCAGCCGGTAGTTGATGCTGACCACGACGCTGTTCGTGAGCTCGGCCATCGTGCGGCCGCCGAACTGGGTACCCGTGCCCTGGCTGTACGCACCCCCGTGCATCCACAGGATCACCGGCAGCCGGGCGCCCGTCCGGGCGCCCGCGGGCCGGTACACGTCCAAGTAGAGGCAGTCCTCGGCGACGGCCGCCGGGTCCGCCAGGCCGAAGGGCGAGAACTGCACGCACGCCGGCGCCTGCCGGTCCGCCTCGCGCACCCCGCTCCAGCGACGCGGCTCCCGCGGCGCCCGCAGCCGGGCCTCCCCCACAGGGGGAGCGGCGTAGGGGACGCCGAGGAACTCCTGCGCCCCGTCGTGGTTCTGTCCCCGCAGCTGCCCCTGCGCGACGGTGACCACCGGTCGCGGCGGCGCGCTCGCCGCCGCGGCCGTGGCGGGGCCCGCCGTCGCGAGCAGGGCCAGCAGCGCGAGGGCCGTACCGAGCAGGGGTCTTGCCGAAGTGAGCCGGTTGCCGGGCCGCTTCATCCGTCCTCCTGGGTGGGCTGGGTGGGCCGCGTGGGCCGGTGTGGCCGATGCGGCCGATGTGGCTGGTGCGAAGCGGGCGTCACGGGCGGAGGCCGGCGATCAGGGCCGCGGTCGTGGCCTGGTCGGCGGGGCCGGTGTTCCAGTTGGCGTTCATCGGGCTGACGGCGATCCGGCCGGCGCTGACGGCCTCCACGTCGCCGCCCCGGGCCGCCGGGCGGAGGTCCACCGAAACGGTCACCTTCCAGGTGCCGTCACCGGAGTCGGTGAAGTCCGGTTCGAGGATCGTCTGCGGGTCCTGGAACGTGGCCGCCACACCGGCGGCGGTGCCCTTGCCGTCGGCGCCGACCACCGGGTGGTTCACGTTCAGGCCGACGCCCTTGGGCAGGAGCGGCCCGGACCCCGCCCGCGCCCGGAGCCGGTCGATGAGCTTGACGGCGAAATCGACCGTCGGGCCCATCGCGTTGACGGTGGTGACCGGATCCGGCGCCCCGACGCCGCCCGTGCTGAGCGCGATGGCCGGCACGCCCGACTCCAGCGCGGCGACGGCGCCGCCGACCGTACCGGAGTGGGTGGCGAGACCGGCGACGTTCGGCCCGAAGTTGGTGCCGGACACCACCAGGTCGGGGGCGCGCCCCTCGAACACCTCGGAGAGGCCGAAGGCCACCGAGTCGCCGGGCGTGCCGTCCACGGCCCACACCTTGGGTTCGGGGTGCTTCACCGTGATCGTGGGGGCGCTCATCATCTTCGTACCGGTGCCGCTCTGGTTGGTGAGCGGGGCGACGATGGTGACGTCGTGCCCGGCGGCGGTGAGCCGCTCGAACGCCTTGCGGATGCCCGGCGCGTTGTAGCCGTCGTCGTTCGTGAGCAGGATCCGCAGCGGGGCGGTGGGCGCCGGCGCGGCCTGCGGCGAGGCGACCGCGGGGGCGGTGCCGGCGAGGGCCGCGGTGCACAGCATCAGGAGGGCGGGCGGCAGGACTCGCGTGCGTCGCACAGAAGGCTCCTTGGAAGGGGAGGGAGGGGGAACGAGGGTGCGGTGGGGGTTTCGGTACGGGACCGGCGGGCGCGTGACCCTCGGCATGCGCCCGCCGGAGCACGGGCCGGGCCGCGTCGGCGTGGGAGGCGGCCCGGCGGGGATCAGCGCACGCTGCGGATCGGGAGGATGGCGAGCGCGCCGATCAGCGACAGGGCGCCGCCGGCCAGGAACAGCGGGGTGTACCCGCCCAGGGCGGTGACGATGGCGGAGGCGACGAACGGGGCGACGATCTGCGGCCCGGCGTTCGCGACGTTGAGTACGCCCATGTCGCGGGCGGCGTCCTCGGCCCGGGGGAGGACCAGCGTCACGAGCGCGGTGTCGACGGCCATGAAGCAGCCGAAGGCGAGTCCGTTGAGCGCGCTGAAGACGAGCATGCCGGTCCAGGTCGGGCTGATGACGGGGACCACCATGACGATCCCGGCGAGGGCGGCCGATACGCCGACGAACACCTTGCGGCGGTTCCAGCGGTCGGACAGCAGGCCGCCGACGACGGTCGACAGCGCCACCGCGACCATCGACACCGGGGTCAGGACCGCGATCGCCTCGGGCGGGGTCAGTCCGGCGGGCAGCGCGATGTGGTCGTCCAGGATGTACAGCTGGTAGCCGACGACGGAGAAGTAGCCCAGCACCATCAGGGCGCGGCCGATGAAGGCCCAGCGGAAGTCGTGGTTGGCCAACGAGGAGAGGAACGCCGCGATTTGGGAGCCCTTGACGGCTTTCGGCGCGGGCTCGGTGCGGGGCGTGTCGCGGCAGAAGACGGAGAGCAGCAGGGCGGCCCCGGCGACGATGGCGCCGAAGACCAGGTATCCGGTGCGCACGTGCGCCGCGGTCTGGGAGGCGATCAGGACGCCGACCGTGCCGCCGATCGGCAGGCCCAGCCCCACCAGCGCGGACGCGGTGCCGCGGCGGGTGGCGGGGATGCGGTCGGGCACGATCGCGGTGACCGCCGCCTGGTAGGTGTTCATCGTCGCCTGGACGAGGCACCAGCCGATGCCGACGAGCAGGGCGGTGGAGACGCTGCCGAGGAAGGCCAGGCCGAGCAGCGAGGCGAGGGCGCCGCCGAGGATCCAGGGGTTGCGGCGGCCGCTGCGGTCGGAGAGGGCGCCGGCGATCGGGTTGAAGGCGGTCGCGAAGATGGCGCTGATGCCGCCGATCAGGCCGAGGACGGCGACCTTGTCGTCGGGCGCGATCGCGGCGACCTGCGTGGGCAGGAGGACGGAGCCGACGCCCATGTAGACCGCCATCATGGCGGAGTTCGCGATCAGGAGGAGCAGCATGAGGCCGCGCTGGCGCGGAGCCGCATGTTCCGGTGCGGAGGTGGTGGCGGTCGTGCTGCCGGCGGGCGGCTGCTCGATCGGATCGGTGAGCTCGTTCGTGGCCATGACGACTCCTCGGGGGACGGAGCGGGGAGGTGGCGTGGTGCGGTGGCTGTGGTGCGCCGGTTCCGGTCCGCGGGTGGGCGGTACGGGGGTGAGGGAGACGCTCCGCCGCGCGAGCGGTCGCGGGGGCGGTGGAGTCACCGGAAGCCGTCGCGGCCGGCTGGGATTCACGTGATGTTGTTACACGTGTCACCGGAGCGCTTGGACACTGTGTAGCACCCATTTCCGGGCCCCGCTAGAGCCTGCGGCGCGTCGTTGCGCAGATCGTGACCGAGAGGGGATTCGCCGGTGGAGCACGTGTAACCAGCCTGTGGGTGGTGCTGACCAGGCCGATCGTGTCTCGAAACCCTCTTGCCCTTGTGGCGGTGGTCACGCATCCGCAATACTCCGTGCCGCACCGCGACGGCTCCGTCCCCGGCCCCGCGGTCCACCCCCGGCACCCCCTCGCGGCCACCGAGCCGCGGCGGCGACCGCACCACCGTGCGCGATCCGCCGGCCCACCCCGCGGGGTCGCGGCCACCCAACCCGGCAGCCGCATCACCCCCACGCGCCCCCGTCCCGGCCGCCCCCACGCCCCACCGCCCCGGCCGCCCCCCACGCGCCCCGTCCCGGCCGCCCCCACGCGACCCCGGGCCGCCGGCCGTTCCCGCTCGCACCTGTCCCGCTGGGGCCAACTCCACGCTTCCGCGTCCCCGCTTCCGCGTCCCCGCTTCCGCGATCCGCTCCCGAGTTCCCGCTCTCGCGTCTCCGTTTCCGCCCGGCTCTCGGCCACCCGCTCAAGCCTCGGCTCGGGGTTCTGTTTCCGGCCCTGCGTCGGGCTGTGTGCCTCGGGCCGTCTGCCCCAAGGGGCCTGTTCCGGGCCCCTGTTCCGGGCCCCTGTTCCGGGTCGCCCGTTCCGGGTCGCCCGTTCCGGGTTCCCGGCTCCGGCGTCGCTCCGCTCCGCCCCCGCTCCGGGTTTCCCGGGGTCGGTACCCCAGTTCCGCATACCCCCGCCCGCCCGTCGCAGCGCATCGTTTCGCCTCGGGTGGCGACCCTGAAAGGTCCGACATGCCGCTTTCCCCTGACGCCGCTCCGACCCCGCGTCCCCCGCGTCCCCCGCGCCCTCCGCGCGCACCCCGCGCCCCGCTCCCGGCCGCGCCCCCGCGTCACGCGCTCGCCTCCGGGGTCGGGCTGCTCGTCGCGGCGCTGCTGATCGGGCTGCTGCTGCGCATCGTCGACCGCCCCTTCTTCCAGGGGTTCGACGACCGCTGGGCCGCCTCCATGGACGGCTCGCCCGCCGACGCGGCCACCGGCTTCGCCACCGTCCTCGACCGGCTCGGCGGCCCCCTCGGCCTGGTGCTGCCGCTGATGCTGATCGGCTGCCTCTGCGTCTACGGCCGCTGGCGCTCCGCGCTCTACGTGTTCGTCGCCGCCGTCCTCACCAGCATGTTCGTCGTGATGCCCCTCAAGCAGCTCGTCGACCGCCCGCGCCCGCCGCACACCTGGGTCCTCGTCAACGACGGCTCGTACCCCTCCGGCCAGGTCTTCAGCGCCGTGACCTTGATGGTCGTGGCCGCGGTGGTGCTGTTCCCGCCGCGTGCGCGACGCTGGTGGTGGCTGTTCGCGGCCGTGTACGTCGGCGCCATGATGTGGAGCCGCACCTGGCTGCACGCCCAGTGGTTCACCGACACGCTGGCCGGCGCGCTCGCCGGGGCCGGAGCCGGCCTGGTGCTGTGGCGGGCGTTCGCGCCCCTGCTGGAGACGGAGGCGGAGCGGGTGGCGTCCAACAGCCTCTGGCTCTGAAGAGTCGATATCGCGAATCATTGACGGTCGATGAATTTCCGCAATACCCTCGACGGGTCGGCGCGTGCTCGGCGTGCGGACCAGGAAGGATTTGGCTCATGGCTCTGACCCCGGCCCGGGACCACACGCTGGTGGACCTCCCCGCAGGACGCCTCCGCGGCGCGATCGAAGGCGGGGTGGCCGTGTTCCGGGCCGTGCCCTACGCCGCACCCCCCGTCGGCGACCTGCGCTGGCGCCCCGCGCGACCGCACCCGGGCTGGAGCGGCACCCGGGACGCCACCACCGACGGGCCCAGCGCGCCTCAGCCGTACACGGAAGGCGGGGACCCGGTCCTCGGCGGCCACGGCTCGCCGCCCTTCGACGAGGACAGCCTGACCCTGAACATCTGGACCCCCGCGGCCGACGGCGCCCGGCGCCCGGTGCTCGTCTGGATCCACGGAGGCGGCTTCGTCTCGGGCTCCGGATCGCTGCCCAACTACTCCGGCGAGACCTTCGCCCGGAACGGCGACCTCGTCGTGGTCGGCATCAACTACCGCATCGGACCGCTGGGTTACCTCTACTCCGGCCCCGAGGAGGGCAACCCCGACGGCGCCGGGAACCCCTGGCTCAGCGACCAGCTCGCCGCCCTGCGCTGGATCGCCGCCCACATCGCCTCCTTCGGCGGCGACCCGCAGAACATCACCGTCGCCGGGCAGTCGGGCGGCGCGGTCTCCACCGCCGCCCTCGCCGGACTCCCCGAGGCCCAGGGGCTGATCCGGCGCGTGATCCTGCAGAGCCCGCCCTTCGGCCTCGACCTCCCCGGCCCGGACGCCTACCTGGAGCGGACCGCCGCCTATCTGGAGCTGGCCGGCGTCAAGACCGTCGAGGAGCTGCGCGAGCTGCCCTGGCCCGCGCTGATCGGCGCGACCGGCGGGCTCTTCGCCCGGACCGTGCGCTGGGGCTATTGGCCGACCCCGTTCCTGCCCGTCATCGACGGGGTCACCCTCACGCGCCACCCGGTGGAGGCCCTGCTGCACGGAGCCGCGACCGGCATCGACGTGATGATCGGCTGGACCCGCGAGGAGGCCAACTTCGGCTTCGCCCTCGACCCGGGGTACGCGGCCGCGGGCCAGGACCGGGTGATCGCCCGGATCGCCGACACCTTCGGCGCCGAGGCCGCGCCCGAGGTGTACGCGGCGTACGAACGGGCCCGGCCCGGGGCGCGCCCCGCCGACGTGCTGATGGACCTGATCACGGACGAGCTCTTCCGGGTGCCCGCCGTGCGGCTGGCCGAGGCCAGGGCGGCCTCGGGGCGTCCCGTCTGGGCCTACCAGTTCGATCTCCCCACGCCCGCGTACGAGGGCCGGCTCGGCGCCGCGCACTGCCTGGAACTCCCCTTCGTGTTCGCCAACTTCGACCAGTGGGCGCACGCGCCGTTCCTGGCCGGGCTCGACCCCGCGGTCCGCGACGGGCTCGCGCACACCATGCACCAGGCCTGGATCGCCTTCGCCCGCACCGGTGACCCCAACCACCCGGCGATGCCGACGTGGGACCCGTACGGCGCGGACACGCGCACCACGATGCGCTTCGACTCGGTGGTGACCGCCCTCGGCGACCTCGCCGGTGACGCGCGCCGCCTGCACGCGCAGGCGGCGGGCCCCCTCCCGGCGTAGGAGACGGCCGACGGGCCGCATCGGGGGCCGCGCACGGCCGCGCGCCCCCGATCCCGCCGTCTAACTCGTGTAACCTCGAAGGAGAGAGTGGTAGCAACAGCAGGTACGCACACAGCCGAGGGACGTCATGGCCGAAGAAACCCCCGTCCCCGCGTCGATCACCAGCGCCGACGTGGCACGCCTCGCCGGAGTGTCGCGCGCCACCGTCTCCTTCGTCCTCAACGACACGCAGGGCCACCGGGTCAGCGAGGCCACCCGCGCCCGTGTCCTGGACGCGGCCCGCCAGCTGGGCTACGTCCCGCACGCCGCCGCCCGCTCCCTGCGCGCCGGCCGCAGCAACCTCGTCCTGATGCCCGCGTCGATCTCCGCGATCGGCCGGCTCGTCAGCGACTGGGTCGACGACCTGCACAGCGAACTCGACCGCCACGGCTACACGGCAGTGCTGCACGCGGGCCGCTTCGCCGACCCCGTGGACGCCGCCCGGGCCTGGGCGGAACTGCGCCCGGCGGCGGTGATCGCCCTCGACGGCGACCGCCTCACCGCGCAGGCGGCCGAGTTGCTGCGCCGCGCCGGGGTGCGCGGACTGCTGGCGTTCGCCGCCCGCCCCGTGCCCGGCGTCCACACCATCGGCTTCGACCACGCCCGGATCGGCGCCGCCGCCGCCGAGCACCTGATCTCCCGCGGCCGGACCCGGATCGGCGTCGTCATGCCCCAGGAGCGCGGCCTCGGTACCCTCGCCCGGCCGCGCCTCGCGGGAGCCGAGTCGGTCGCCGCCCGTCACATGGCCACCGTCACACCGGTGGAGCTGGCCTACACCCGGGAGTCCGCGACCGCGCTCGCCCGGCGCTGGGCCGGCCTGGAGCTGGACTCCGTCTTCGCCTACAACGACGAGTACGCCGCGTTGCTCCTGCACGCGCTCCAGGCCGAGGGGATCGCCGTACCGGACGAGGTCGCGATCGTTGGCTCCGACGACCTCGTCCTCTCGGGTCTCCAGCAGCCCGCGCTCACCACGATCCGCCTGGACCTGGCCTCGCCCGCGCGGGTCGCGGACGCCGTGCACGAACTGCTGGAGACCGGGTCGACCCCGCCGCTCCCGGCGATAGAGGCCGTCCTGGTCCCGCGCCAGACGTCCTGAGCCCCTTTCCCCTTCCCGAATCCCCCCGCGTCCGCGTCACCCTCCGCTACGGAACCGCGGTCGCGGCCGCCCCCCGGCGGTCGCGACCGGACTCCCGGGTGAGGGCGGGGGCGAAGAGCCACCAGGCCAGCAGGCCCGCGCCCGCGCCGGCGGCCGCGCCCGCCGCCGTGTCGGTGAGCCAGTGCGCGTGCAGCCAGGTACGGCTCCACATCATGGCCAGCGTGAACACCGCGCCCCCGAGCCACCAGGCCCGCCGGCGCGCCGCCGGGACCAGCAGCACCCCGACGAGTACGACCAGCAGCGCCGCCCCGGCCGCGTGGCCGGACGGGTAGGAGCCGTGGTCGACCCGGACCAGCGGGTTCGCCGGCCGCGGCCGGTCCACCAGGTGCTTGAGCCCCTGGACGACGAGCAGACTGCCGGCCAGGTAGACCCCGAGCAGGAACCCGGCCGAGGTCCAGCGCCTGCGCAAGAGCAGGAAGAACAGCAGGCCCAGCGGTACGACGACCCCCAGCGGGCCGCCGAACCAGTTCAGGGCCGCGGCGAGCGCGGCGTACGGCCCGTCGTGCGGGCCGCCCATCCAGGTCAGCCAGCGGTCGTCCAGCTCCTGGAACGGCGGGTTCGCCGGGTCCGGCCGGACGGCGAGGGCCGGCAGCGCGGCGCCGCCCAGCAGCAGGAGTCCTGCCGCGAGGACACCGGGAGGGCGCCGGGCGACCACCGCCTCGGGCGCTCTCGCGGTGACGGGGGACAGGACCGGGGCGACCGGATTCCGGGACATGAGTGCCTCTCGCGACCGCGGCACGTAGGCGCGGCCCTTGGTGATCGACGTACCCGCGGGGCCCGGCCGGACCGGGCCCCGCGGCGGAACAGGACTGCGACGGAAGCGGGAGAAGGGGAAGGGGTCGGGGGAGGGGGAGAGTGGGAGCGGGCTCCCGGGCTCAGGCCCCCGCGCCCAGGTGCCCGGCCAGGAACGCGACGCTCTCGGCGACGATCTCCGGGATGTCGGGCGAGCCCAGGAAGATGTGGTCGGCGCCGTCGACGGGCCGCAGGGTCACCTTGCCGCCCGCGCCCGTCAGGGCCTCGGCGAGCACCTCGCTCTGACTGAACGGCACCAGGCCGTCCCGCGTGCCGTGGACCAGCAGGAACGGCGGCGGGGTCGCGCCCGCCGCGTACGTCACCGGGCTGGCGGCCAGGGCCAGCGCCGGGCGCTCCGCCTCGGTTCCGCCGAGCAGCGCCTCGTACGGGTCGGGGAAGTCGGCGCCCGAGGGCATCGCCGGCATGGGGTGCCCGGCCAGGGCGACGAGGTCGGAGACCCCGTACCAGTCGACGACGGCCCGGACCCCGGTGTCCCCGGCGCCCACCCCGTGCGCGCCCTCCAGCGCCTCGGCGTCCGCGCTGTGCGGGCCGACGAGGCCGGCCAGCGCCGCCAGATGGCCGCCCGCCGACTCGCCCCAGACCGCCATCCGGTCCGGGTCGATGCCGAGGGCGTCGGCGAAGTGGCGGACGTAGCGGATCGCGGCCTTCACGTCGTGCAGCTGCGCCGGGAAGGGGGCTTCGAGGCTGTGCCGGTAGTCGATGGAGACGAGCGCGAGACCCGCGGCCAGGACCGAGCCGTGCAGCAGGGCGGCGGGCACGGTCGGCGGCGGGTAGCGCCGGTCGCCGTCCAGCCAGCCGCCGCCGTGGATCCAGACGACCACCGGGAAGGGGCCCTCGCCGGCCGGGAGCCGGACATCGAGGAGCCGGGGGCGGTAGCCGGGTGTGGTGGCGTACGTGACCCCGTCGAAGTGCCGCACCCCGTGCTCGTCCGTCACGGGCGGCACCGGGGGCTGGTAGGGCGGGGGCGGCCAGGTCATGTCGGCCAGATCGAACTCGGCCGGGTGGGATTGCGTCATTGCGGCCCTTCTGCCGGCCCCGGGCTTCGTAACGCTTTGTCCGAAATGCTTGCGCGTGGCGCCCGGGGGGTCTTAACGTGTTACACGTGTAATCAAGACACTAGCGATGCATTTCCGCCGAGGACAAGCCCATCGGCTGTGTGA
This sequence comes from Streptomyces sp. NBC_01551, assembly GCF_026339935.1. Taxonomy (NCBI): domain Bacteria; kingdom Bacillati; phylum Actinomycetota; class Actinomycetes; order Kitasatosporales; family Streptomycetaceae; genus Streptomyces; species Streptomyces sp. NBC_01551. The sequence continues at coordinate 219,907 of NZ_JAPEPX010000001.1, read as the reverse complement.
TTCTCGAAGCAGTTACACGAGTCGCCCCGGCGGTGTCTTCGCTCACCCCCTCTGGGAGCACGTCATGCTCACCGCCCCCACTCCCGCCCGGACCTTCGTCCACTGGGTCTGCGCCCCCACCCCCGCGAGCGTCCCCCTGGTCCGGACCCGGGTCCGCGCCGTGCTCGACGGCTGGCGGATCGCCGGCGATGTCGCGGACACCCTGCTGCTGGCCGTCAGTGAACTGGTCGGCAACGTCGTCCAGCACGCCGCCGCCCAGACCGGCCGGATGCGCGTCGGCGTCTCGTGCGGCGGGGGATGGCTGCGCCTGGAGGTGGCCGACGGGGCAGCCGAACTGCCCCGGCTGCCCGATCCGGCGGTGCAGGTCGAGCTGGACGCCGAGGGTGGGCGGGGTCTGTTGCTGGTCCAGCTGCTGGCCGCCGAGGCGGGCGGTGAACTCGCCGTGCTGGTACACGAGTTCGGCAAGTCGGTGCGGGTGCGCGTCCCCATCGCCTGAGGGGTTCCGGTGGCGCCGCGGGGGCTCTGGGCGCCATGGATATATCGCGGAAAGTTGACGGCCGCCAAATTATCGAGATACTTGCCCCATCTCCCCGCTGCTCCCTGAATGAGGTGCCGCCCCATGGAGCTCTCCCCCTCGGCACATGCCGATTCCTTCTGCCGCGACCGGCTGCCCGACTTCTCCCTCTGGCCCGAACTCCACTTCGAGCTACCGGAGTTGGACTATCCCGACCGGCTCAACTGCGCCCGCCGCCTGCTCGACGACGCCGTCGAGCGCTGGGGCCCCGACCGTCCCTGTCTTCTGACCCCGACCGAGCGCTGGACCTACGGCGAGCTCCAGCGGCGCGCCGACCAGGTCGCCCAGGTGCTCACCGAGGACCACGGGCTCCGGCCCGGGAACCGCGTCCTGCTGCGCGGCCCGAACAATCCCTGGCTCGTCGCCGCGTGGTTCGGCGTGCTCAAGGCCGGCGGCGTGGCCGTCACCACGATGCCGCTGCTGCGCTCCGCCGAACTGGCCGAGCTGCGCGAGATCAGCCGCCCGACGGTCGCGGTGTGCGACCACCGCTACGTCGCGGAACTCGAGGCGGCCGACCCGCCGGGCCTCCCCGGCCTGCCCGTCATCCCGTACGGGGGCGCCGGCGCGGCCGATCTGACCGCCCGGTGCGCCGCGAAGGCCGGCCGGTTCACCGCCGTCGAGACGGCCGCCGACGACGTGGCGCTGATCGCCTTCACCTCCGGTACGACCGGGCGCCCCAAGGCGACCCTGCACTTCCACCGGGACGTCCTCGCCAACGCCGACACGTTCTCCCGGCACGTCCTGAGGCCCCGCCCCGAGGACGTCTTCACCGGCACCCCGCCGCTCGCCTTCACCTTCGGCCTCGGCGGGCTCGTGGTCTTCCCCCTCTCCGTGGGGGCCGCGACCCTGCTGATCGAGCAGGCCACCCCCGAGCAGCTGGCCGACCTGGTCGCCGAGCACGGGGTGAGCGTCCTGTTCACCGCGCCCACCGCCTACCGGGCGATCATGGCCGCCGGGGCGACCGGGCGGCTGTCCGGCCTGCGCCGGTGCGTGTCCGCCGGGGAGCCCCTGCCCGCCGCCGTGTGGGAGGAGTTCCACGCCGCCACCGGCCTGCGGATCATCGACGGCATCGGCGCCACCGAGATGCTGCACGTGTTCATCTCCGCCGCGGACGAGGACATCCGGCCCGGTTCCACGGGCCGCCCCGTCCCCGGATACCGCGCGGCCGTGGTCGACGAGCGGGGTGATCCCGTCCCCGACGGGCAGCCCGGCCTGCTGGCCGTCACCGGCCCCACCGGTTGCCGCTACCTCGCCGACCCGCGCCAGACCACGTACGTCCGGAACGGCTGGAACATCACCGGCGACACCTACATCCGGGACGCCGACGGGTACTTCTGGTACGTGGCCCGCAGCGACGACATGATCGTCTCCTCCGGCTACAACATCGCGGGCCCGGAGGTCGAGAAGGCCCTCGGCGCCCACCCGTACGTCGAGGACTGCGGGGTCGTCGGCGCCCCCGACGAGCGGCGCGGCATGCTCGTCAAGGCATACGTCGTCCTGCGCGACGGCGTCCCGGCGGACGGGGCCACCGTCCGCGAGCTCCAGGCCCACGTCAAGCAGGCCATCGCCCCGTACAAGTACCCGAGGGCCGTCGAGTTCGTCGCGGAACTTCCGAAGACCGCCAACGGCAAGCTCCAGCGCGCCGAACTGCGCGGGCGGGCCCGGGCCGAGGCCCGCGCCGAGGACAACGGCGCCGCCGGCGCCCGCACCGAGGCGGTGGACGCCGAATCGGTGGACACCGATGCCGTGGAGGCCGACGCGGTGGCCGCCGACGCCACCGAGGTCGGCTGCGCCGCCGGAGCCCCCGGGGCGCTCGCCCCGCGCCTGCCCAGCGTCGTCGTCGAACGCCGCGTCGAGTGGCCCGACACCGACGCGGCCGGGCACTACCACCACTCGACCGTCGTCCGCTGGGTCGAGGCGGCCGAGGCCGTGCTGCTGCGCCGCCTGGGCCTGTCCCACCTCTTCGGCAGTACGCCCCGCGTCCACTTCGAGGCCGACTACCGCGCCCGGCTCTGGTTCGGCGAGGCCGTCCGCACCGAGCTGCGCGTCACCAAGGTCGGCGCGAGCTCCCTGCACTACGCCTTCACGGTCCTCGGCGAGGAGGGCGGGCAGGCCGCCACCGGCCGCATGGTCATCGCCCACTCGGCGGCCCGCGCCACCGGCTCCACGCCCTGGCCCGCCGACGTACGCGAGGTCCTCACCAAGGCGGGCCCGCAGGCCCCCGAGCTGATCACCCGAACCACAGGAGGTACCCCGTGCGCGTAGCAGTCATCGGAGGAGGGCCCGGCGGCCTGTACTTCGCGGCCCTGGCCAAACAGCTCTCCCCGGACTGGGAGGTCACGGTCTGGGAGCGCAACGCCCCCGACGACACGTTCGGCTTCGGGGTCGTCTTCTCCGACGAGACCCTCGACGGCATCGCGACCGCCGACCCCGTCATCCACGCCGCCATGTCGGCGGAGTTCGCCCGCTGGAGCGACATCGACGTCCGCTACCGGGGCCAGACGCTGACCTCCGGCGGCCACGGCTTCGCCGCCCTGGGCCGCCGGAGCCTGCTGCGGATCCTCCAGGACCGCTGCGCCGCCCTAGCCGTGGACGTCCGCTACCGCACCCAGGCTCCGCCGGCAGCCCAACTCGCCGCCGAGTACGACCTGGTGGTGGCGTGCGACGGCGTCCGTTCGGCCACCCGCGCCGGTTACGCCGACACCTTCGGCCCCGACCTCGACGAGCGCTCCGGCCGCTACATGTGGCTCGGCACCGACAAGGTCTTCGAGGCCTTCACCTTCATCGTGGAGGAGTGCGACTTCGGCACCCTCCAGGTGCACGCCTATCCGTACGACGACACCCGCTCCACCTTCATCGTCGAACTGGACGAGGAGAGCTGGCGGCGCGCCGGGTTCGCGGAGTCCGCAGGCCGTCCGTACCCGCCCGGCGCCAGCGACGAGGAGGGCATCCGGCGCTGCGAGGAGATCCTCGCCGGGCACCTGGACGGTCACCGGCTGCTGCCCAACAACTCCAAGTGGCTGCGCTTCACGACGGTACGCAACCGCACCTGGCGCCACGAGAACGTGGTCCTGCTCGGGGACGCCGCGCACACCGCGCACTTCTCCATCGGCTCCGGCACCAAGCTGGCCATGGAGGACGCTCTCGCCCTCGCGGCCTGCCTGCACGAGCACCCGGACGACATCCCGGGCGCGCTCGCCTCGTACGAGGACGAGCGCCGGCCGGTCGTGGAGTCCACCCAGCGGGCCGCCCAGGCGAGCCTCGAATGGTTCGAGAACATCGACCGCTACACCGGCCAGGACCCACACCAGTTCGCCTTCAACCTGCTGACCCGCAGCCGCCGCGTCACCTACGACAACCTGCGCGTGCGCGACGAGGCCTTCACCACCGCCGTCAACACCACCGCGCCCGTCCCGCCCATGTTCCGGCCGCTGCGGATCGGCGGGCTGCGGCTGCGCAACCGGGTCGTCGTCCCGCCCACCGCCCTCGCCACGGCCCAGGGCGGCATCCCGGGCGACTTCGACCTCGTCCACCTGGGCACGCAGGCCCTCGGCGGGGCCGGCCTGGTCATCGCCGGCATGACCGCCGTCGCCGCCGACGCCCGCCCGGACCCCGGCTGCCCCGGACTGTGGAACGACGACCAGGAGGCGGCCTGGCGCCGCATCACCGGCTTCGTGCACGGCCAGAGCGACACCTGCCTCGGCATCCAGCTCACCCACGCCGGCCGACGCGCGGCCGCCGGAGCGCCGATCGCCGCCTCCGCACTGCCCTGGGACGAGCACGGCCCGGCGCCGCGCGAGGCCACCCGCGCCGACATGGACCTCGTCGTACGGGACTTCACGCGCGCGGCCGAACGCGCCGACCGGGCGGGCTTCGACGTCCTGGAACTCCAGTACGGGCACGGCCACCTGCTCTCCGGGTTCCTCTCGCCGCTGACCAACCTGCGCACCGACGACTACGGCGGCGACCTCGCCGGGCGGCTGCGCTTCCCGCTCGAAGTGCTGCGCGCCGTACGGGAGGTCTGGCCCGCCGGCAAGGCGCTGCTGGTGCGGATCTCAGCCGCCGACTGGGCGCAGGGCGGGCTGAGCGAGGCCGACGCCGTGGGCATCGCCCGGGCGCTGGCCGAGGCGGGCGCCGACGCCATCGACGTCTCCACCGGCGAGGTCGTCCCGTACGAGAAGCCCCGCTACGGCCGCAGCTACCAGACCCCGTACGCCGACCTGATCCGCAACGCCACCGGGATCCCGACGATTGCCGTCGGCGCCATCTCCACGTACGACGACGTCAACTCGATCATCCTGGCCGGCCGCGCCGACCTGTGCGGCGTGGGCCGCGCCCAGCTCCACGACCCGCTGTGGACCCTGCACGCGGCCGCCGCCCAGGACTACCGCGGCCCGGCCGCGCCCTGGGCGCCGTCCTGGCGGGCGGGAAGCGGCCGGCCGCCCGCCGGCCGCACCGACCGGGTGCCGCCGCGCCTGGAACTCCTGCGGCAGCCCGCCGCGCCCGTGCACCAGCGCTGGCGGCCACGCGTGGCCGCCGCCTCCCGCGCCCGCTGAAAGGGGAGCATCCCGTGCCACCGCCGCCGTCCCTCGACACCCTGCCCCGCTTCACGGCCGCCGCCGTCCAGGCCGCGCCCGTCTACCTCGACCCCGCCGCGACCGTCGACAAGGCCGTCGCCCTGATCGCCGAGGCCGCCGGGAACGGAGCCGAACTGGTCGTCTTCCCCGAGGTGTTCGTCCCCGGATACCCGTACTGGAACTGGACGATGAACCCGGTCCAGGGCTCGCCCTGGTTCGAGCGCCTCCAGCGCGCCTCCGTCGACATCCCCGGCCCGCACGTCGACGCCCTGCGTGCGGCGGCCCGCCAGCACGGCGTGGTCCTCGTCATCGGCGTCAACGAGCGCGCCGCCCACAGCCTCGGCGTCCTCTACAACACCCTGCTCACCATCGGCCCCGACGGCGAACTCCTGGGCGTGCACCGCAAGCTGGTCCCCACCTGGGCCGAGAAGCTCACCTGGACCGGCGGCGACGGCAGCTCGCTGCGCGTCCACCGGACCCCGGTCGGCCCGCTCGGCGCCCTCGCCTGTGGCGAGAACACCAACACCCTGGCCCGGTTCACCCTCCTCGCACAGGGCGAACTCGTCCACGCCTCCTGCTACATCGCACTGCCCGTCGCCCCGGCCGACTACGACATGGCCGACGCGATCGCCGTGCGGACCGCCGCCCACAGCTTCGAGGGCAAGGTCTTCTCCGTCGTCGCCTGCTCCACCGTCTCCCCGGAGATCGTCGACACCCTCGCCGGTGACGACGAGGAGCTGCGCGCCCTGTTCCAGCGGCCGCGCAGCGCCCTGTCCGGCATCTTCGGCCCGGACGGCCGCCCCGTCACCGAACCGCTCGTCGACGACGAGGGCATCGTCTACGGCGAGATCGACCTCGGCCGCTGCATCCAGCCCAAGCAGATGCACGACATCACCGGCCACTACAACCGCTTCGACATCTTCCGCCTCGAAGTCGACAACACCCCGCGCCCGCCCGTGACCTTCACCGCGGCGCAGGCGGGCCCGCTGACCACCACGTCCGAGGAGGACGCATGACCATCGAGCAGGACGACACCATGCTCGGCCGCGCCCGGGTCTTCGACACCCCCGAACTCACCGCCTACTACGGCGAACTCGAGGCCCTGGACGCCGGCGCCCTGTGGACCGTCGCCAACGACATCGAGCCCTGGTACCCCCAGCCCAAGTCCGTTCCCGTGCTGTGGCGTTACGAGGAACTGCGGCCCCTCGTCCACAAGGCCCTCGGCCTCGTCAAGGCCGACGACGCCGGCCGCCGCGTCGTCATGCTCGTCAACCCCGGCCGCAAGGACGTCAGCGCCGCCGCCGGACTCCTCTACACCGGCCTCCAGATCATGGGCCCCGGCGAGGCCATGACCGCCCACCGCCACCAGGCCGCCGCGCTGCGCTTCGTCCACGAGGGCACCGGCGCCTGGACGATCGTCGACGGCCAGAAGCTCAAGGTCGGCCCGCGCGACTTCGCCATCACCCCGAACGGCACCTGGCACGAACACGGCAACGACGGGACCGACGCCCCGGTGATCTGGCAGGACGGCCTGGACATCCCCCTCGTCAACGCCCTGGACGCCGGGTTCTACGAGGTGCACCCCGAGCTCCACCAGACCCCCGGGAGGGTGGTCAACTCCTCCGTCCTCACCTACTCGGGCACCCTGCTGCCGTACGGGGCGCAGAAGTGGACCCGGCCCTACTCGCCGCTCCTCGCCTACCCGTGGGAGCCGACGTACGAGGCCCTGCGCGGCCTCGCCAAGGCGACCGAGGGCTCCCCGTACGACGGGGTCATCGCCGAGTACACCAACCCGGTGACGGGCGGCTCGGTGATGCCGACCATGGGCGCCCACATGCAGCTGCTGCGCCCCGGGCAGGCCACCGCGGCCCACCGGCACACCGGCTCGGTGATCTACACGGTCGCCAAGGGCCGGGGCGCATCGGTGATCGCCGGCCGGCGCTTCGAGTGGCGGGAAGGGGACATCTTCTGCGTCCCGTCCTGGGCCTGGCACGAGCACCACAACCTCGACCCGTCCGAGGACGCCTGCCTGTTCTCCTTCAACGACTTCCCGGTCATGCGCTCGCTCGGCTTCCACCGCGAAGAGGCCTACCCCGACCACGGCGGCCACCAGCCCGTCACCGCCGAACCCGCCGCCTGACCCACGAGGAGCCCCTCATGCGTTTGCTGACCTTCACCACCACCGCCCCCGGCGCCGCACCGCGGCTCGGCATCGAGACCGACGGCCACGTCCTCGACCTCGCCGCGCTCGCCGAGCACGCGGGCGCCGCGCTCCCGCACGACCTGCTCGGCCTCGTGCAGGCCGGCCCCGACGCGCTGGACGCGGTGCGCCGACTGCTCGACGGCGACCGGCCCGCCCACGCCGTCCACCGGACCGAGGACGTCCGACTGAGCGCCCCCCTGCGACCCGGCAAGATCATCGGGGTCGGGCTCAACTACGTGGAACACGTCGAGGAGTCCAGCCGCAGTCTCGACACCGACAAGGAACTCCCGCCCCGCCCCGTGCTGTTCAGCAAGCCCGCCACCGCCGTCACCGGCCCCGGCGCGCCCATCCTGCACAACGCCGACCTCACCACCCAGCTGGACTGGGAGTGCGAACTCGCCGTCGTGATCGGCCGCACCGCGTTCCGGGTGAGCGAGGAGGACGCGTACGACCACGTCTTCGGCTTCAGCATCGTCAACGACATCAGCGCCCGCGACCAGCGCCGCTCCGGCCAGTGGTTCTTCTCCAAGGGGCAGGACTCGTACGCGCCCTTCGGGCCGGTCGTCGTCACCGCCGACGAGATCCCGGACCCCATGGCGCTGGACCTGTCACTGCGGGTCAACGGCGTCACCAAGCAGAAGTCGAACACCCGGCACATGCTCTTCCCCATCGCCCGCCTCATCGCCGACATCAGCTCCGGCGTGACCCTGGAGCCCGGAGACGTCATCGCGACCGGTTCGCCCTCCGGGGTCGGGGCCGGCATGGTCCCGCCCGAGTTCCTCCGGCCCGGTGACACGGTGGAGGCCACGGTGGAGCTGATCGGCACCCTGGCCAACCCCGTCGTCGACTCGCGCCGATCCCGCTGATCCCCTGCGCCGCCCCGAGAACCGAGGAGTACCCGTGCCGCCCCGCACCTACCGCATCGGCCAGATCGTGCCGAGCTCCAACGTCACCATGGAAACCGAGGTCCCCGCGATCCTGCGCTCCCGCGCGGCCCTCGCGCCGGACGAGCGGTTCACCTTCCACTCCAGCCGGATGCGCATGACCCATGTGACCCCGGAGCAGCTCAAGGCCATGGACGCCGACTCCGACCGCTGCGCCGTGGAACTCTCCGACGCGCGGGTCGACGTACTCGGCTACGCCTGCCTCGTCGCCATCATGAGCATGGGCCCCGGCTACCACCGCGTCTCGCAGGAGCGGCTGCACCTGCGCACGGTGGAGAACGGCGCCCCCGCGCCCGTCGTCACCAGCGCGGGCGCCCTCGTACACGGGCTGAACACCATCGGCGCCAAGAAGATCGCCCTGCTCGCCCCGTACATGCGGCCCCTCACGCGGACCGTCGTGGACTACCTCGGCCGGGAGGGCATCGAGGTCCTCGACTACCGGGCCCTGGAGATCCCGGACAACCTGGACGTGGCCGCCCACGACCCGGCCCGGCTGCCCGGCCTGGCCCGCGCGCTGGAGTACGCCGAGGCGGACGCCGTCGTCCTGTCCGCGTGTGTGCAGATGCCCTCGCTCGGCGTCATCGAGGAGGCCGAACAGCTCCTGGGCAAGCCGGTCGTGTCGGCGGCCGTGTGCACCGCCCACCAGATGCTGCGCGCCCTGGACCTCCCGGCCGTGGCCCCCGGGGCCGGGCACCTGCTGTCGGGGGCCTATGCCTGACCGGCCGCCTGGCCGGCGAGGCCCTGAGGGGGCCCCGATATGATCGCGACCGCGTACAACGGAAGGCGATCATGTCGGACAGCCCCCTCAGGCCCAGCTCGTTGATCAACACGGTCTACGGGGCGTTCCTGCGCCGCCTCGGTGGCTGGATCTCCATCGCCGACCTGATCACGCTGATGGGGGAGCTGGACGTCGACGGCCCGGCGGTGCGCTCGGCGATCTCCCGGCTCAAGAAGCGCGGAGTCCTCGAACCGGAGCGCCGCGGCGCCACCGGCTACCGCCTCAGCCCCGCCGTCCTGCCCGTCTTCGACGAGGGCGACCGCCGCATCTTCGCCAGCCTCGAACCCGCCGACCTCGCGGACGGCTGGGCCATGGCGGTGTTCTCCGTACCCGAGTCGGAACGCTCCCACCGCTACCAGCTGCGCACCCGGTTGAGCTGGCTCGGCTTCGGCAACATCGCTCCGGGCGTGTGGCTGGCGCCGGGGCGGCTGCTGGAGGACGCGCGCAGCATGCTCGTCCGGCTCGGCCTCAGCGACTACGTGCACCTCTTCGCCGCCGAATACGCCGCTTTCAGCGATCTGCCGGGCACCGTCAGCTCGTGGTGGGACTTCCCGGCGATCCAGACGCAGTACGCGGCGTTCACCGACACCTACGCGCCGGTGGCGGAGCGACTGGCGCGGGCCGAGGCGGAACCCGACCCAGCCGAGGCGTTCCGGCACTACGTCCCGCTGCTCACCCAGTGGCGACGCCTGCCCTACCTGGACCCGGGCCTGCCCACCGAACTGCTCCCGGCGGACTGGAACGCGGTGGCGGCCCGCCAGGTCTTCCAGCGCCTGCACGGGATCCTCCTCGACCCGAGCCTGCGCCACGTCGGCGAGATCACGGGCCTGCGGGCCTGACGGCGCCGGGCCCGCGCCGCACCCGCCGGGGCGCCTGCTCCCGGCCGGGTCGGCGCGATCCGCCGCGCGGTGCGCCGCGACCGGGCGGGAGCGGTGACGGGCGAAGCGCTGCCCGGGAGGGCACTCGCCGGGCGGGCTGCCCCGTCCGTCCGGGCATATCCTGAAAGGGATTCCCCCAGTCCGTCACGTGATCGTCGCCGTGAGGGAGGGCGTATCCATGGACCTCAACACGATCGCCGATGTCGTCCGCCGCCCGGCCGACCGGCCAGGTGCCGACTGGCGCGAGGGTGATGCGTGGCTGGCGGGCGGAACGTGGCTGTACTCCGCGGAGCAGCCGGACCTGCGCCGGCTCGTCGACCTGACCTCACTGCGGTGGGACGCCCTCGTCCCGAGCGACGACGGCCTCGAGATCGGTGCCACCTGCACCATCGGTGAGCTGTACGCGTTCCGGCCGCCGACGCACTGGTCCGCGGGCCCCCTGTTCGCGACGAGCTGCGAGGCGTTCCTCTCCTCGTTCAAGATCTGGAACGCGGCGACCGTCGGAGGCAACATCTGCATGTCCCTGCCCGCCGGGCCGATGATCACGCTGACCGTCGCCCTGGAGGCCACGTACGAGCTGTGGGCCCCCGACGGGTCCACGCGCACCGTCGACGCCCTCGACTTCGTGACCGGCGACCACCGGAACGTGCTCACGCCCGGCGAACTCCTGCGGCGCGTGCGGATCCCCGCGCACGCCCTGCGCAAGCGCACCACGCACCGCCGCTTCTCGCTGACCCGCCTCGGCCGCTCGACGGTCTTCCTCATCGCCACCCAGACGCCGGGCACGAGCGACCTGCTGCTCACCGTCACCGCGGGCACCACCCGGCCCGTGCGCATGGTTTTCGACACCATGCCCGATGCGGGGACCCTGCAGCAGAGCCTCGACGTCATACCCGTCGACGTGTGGTTCGCGGATCCCAACGGAACCCCCGAACACCGCCGCCACCTGACGAAGCACTTCGTCGAGGAGATGCGGCGCGAACTCGCGGCTGGAGGACCGGCATGACGTACCGCGTGAACGGCAGGAACCTCGACGGGGAACCCGCCCCCGGCCAGTGCCTGCGTACCTTCCTCCGCTCCCTCGGTCACTTCGGAGTCAAGAAGGGCTGTGACGCCGGCGATTGCGGCGCGTGCACGGTGTGGCTCGACGGGATCCCGGTCCACAGCTGCGTCACCCCCGCATTCCGTGCGGAAGGCCGGGAGGTGACCACGATCGAGGGCCTCGGCTCACCCGGCGACCTGCATCCTGTGCAGCGGCGCTTCCGTGACGCCCCCGGGTTCCAGTGCGGCTTCTGCACCGCAGGGATGATCATGACGGCGGCGACGTTCACCGAGGGCCAGAAGGCGGACCTGCCGCGGGCGCTGAAGGGCAATCTGTGCCGGTGCACCGGCTACAGGGCGATCGAGGACGCGGTGCGGGGCGTCGTCGGCGTGGAGACGGCCGCGCCCGGCAAGGCCGTGGGGACGAGCGTCGGCGCGCCGGCGGCCAACGACGTCGTCACCGGCCGCGCCAGGTTCACGATGGACACCCACATCGACGGGATGCTGCACCTCAAGGTGCTGCACTCGCCCCACGCGCATGCCCGGATCGTCTCGGTCGACAAGACCGCCGCGCTCGCCGTTCCCGGCGTGCACCGGGTCTACACCTGGGAAGACGTGCCGCGCAGACGCTTCACCACCGCGATCCACACCGATCATCTCGTCGACCCCGACGACACCTTCATCCTCGACCGGACGGTGCGCTTCGTCGGACAGCGCGTCGTCGCCGTCCTGGCCGACACCCCCGGGGCGGCGGAGGAGGGCTGCCGCAAGGTTGCCGTCGCATACGAGCTGCTGCCCGCGGTGTTCGACCCGGAGGAGGCAATGGCCGAGGGCGCCCCGCAGATCCACGGCGCGGACGACCCGTTTGTCCGTGACCCCGTCCGCAACGTCCTGCTTGAGATCCATTCGCACATCGGCGACGTCGAGGAGGGCTTCGCCGCGGCCGACGTGATCCACGAGGGCACGTACGTCTCCCCGCGCGTGCAGCACGCGCACCTGGAGACGCACGGCTCGATCGCGTGGATGGACAACGGCCGCCTCAACGTCCGCACCAGCTCGCAGTCGCCGTCGATCGCCAAGGTGAAGCTCTCCTACCTGTTCGCGCTGCGCCCGGACCAGCTGCGCGTGTTCTGCGAGCGCGTCGGGGGCGGGTTCGGCGGCAAACAGGAGGTGATCTCGGAGGATCTCGTCGCCCTCGCCACCCTCGACACCGGTCGGCCCGTCTGCTTCGAGTACACCCGCGAGGAGGAGTTCACCACGGCCTCGCCCCGGCACCCGATGAAGCTGACGGTCAAGCTGGGCGCGAAGGCGGACGGGACGCTCACGGCGTTCCAGGTGCGCAACGTGTCCAACACGGGCGCCTACGGCAACCACGGCGGTGAGACGCTCTACGCGGGCGGCGCGGCCGTCATGATCTACCGCTGCCCCAACAAGAAGTACGACGCGTTCTCCGTCTACACGAACACCGTCCCCAGCGGCGCGCTGCGCGGGTACGGGATGACACAGCCGGCGTTCGCCGTCGAATCGGCGATGCACGAACTCGCTGTCGCCCTGCACATGGATCCGCTCGAACTGCGGCGGCGCAACATCGTGAGGCCGGGCGATCCGCTCGTCTCGACGCACGACGGCCCCGACGACGTCATCTTCACCGAGGACGGGCTCGCGAAGTGCATCGACGAGGTGGAACGGGCCATGGCCCGCTCGGCCGACGCGTCTCCCCCCGGTCCCGGGTGGCTCGTCGGGGTCGGCGTCGCGAGCTCCCTGCACGAGACCGCACCCCCGACCGAGCACATCTCGGAGGCCTGGGTCACCCTCGGAAACGACCTCGTCTACGAACTGGCCGTCGGGACGGTCGAGTTCGGCGAGGGCACCTCGACCGCGCACGTCCAGATCGCGGCCAACCAGCTGGGCACGACGCCGGCGCGGATACGCCTCGTGCAGTCCGACACCGACCGCACGGGGTTCGACACCGGCGCGTTCGCGAGCGCGGGACTCTTCGTCGCCGGAAACGCGGTCTTGCGCGCGGCCAACGCCGTGCGCGACCGGATCCTCGAATTCGCCGCCGCCCACACCGGCGTCCACCTCGTGATGTGCTCCATGGACGACGACGGCGTCCTCTGCGGCGACCACCGCGTATCGCTGGCGGAGCTCGTCGCACTGGCGCGGGCGCGCGGCATCCGGTTCACCGCCGCACGCAAGGCCTACGGCTCGCCCCGGAGCCTGGTCTCCAACACGCAGGGGTTCCGCATCGCCGTCCACCGGGTGACGGGTGAGATCCGCGTCCTGCACAGCGTCCAGGCGACCGACGCCGCCGTCGTCATCAACCCGGCCCAGGTACGGGGCCAGGTGGAGGGCGGTGTCGCCCAGGGCCTCGGCTTCACGCTGACCGAGAACTACCAGGTCGATGCGGGCGGCGTAATGCTGAACCCGAACTTCCGCAACTACCGCATCCCCACCTACGCCGACGTCCCCCGCACCGAGGTGCTCCTGGTGAAGTCGGCCGATTCCGTCGGGCCCATGCGCGCGAAGGGCATGGCGGAATGCTGCATCAACCCGGTGGCCCCCGCTCTGGCGAACGCCCTCCAGGACGCCACGGGCGTCCGCTACCGCGAGCTGCCCCTGACCCCGGAACGAATCTACAGCCGACTGGGCGAGAGCAAGCCGGTACGGACGGCCTGAGGCCACCATGAACACCCACGATCACGAAGAGGCCGCGACGGCCATCATCGGCCAGAAGGTCGTGCCCGGGCTGGAGCGCGAATACGCCTCCTGGCAGGAGGACGTCAACGCCGCGGCGGCCGGCTATCCCGGATCTCTCGGTTCCGAGGTCTCCCCGCCGACACCGCTGCAACCCGACTGGGTGACCGTGTACCGGTTCGACTCGATCGCCCATCTGCAGGCGTGGATCAACAGCGCGACCCGGCAGCGGCTGCTCGACGCGGGCGGCAAGTACTTCGACGGCCCCGCGACCCAGCAGGTGGTCAGCGGCGGCACGCGCCCCACGGACCCACTGGTGACCGTGGTCGTCACCCATCGCGTCCACCCGCACTCCGTCGAGGACTTCCTCAAGTGGCAGCGCCACATGAGCGAGGAGGAGAGCAAGTTCGAGGGGTTCCGCGGTACGGAGATCTTCCGCCCGGTCGAGGGACTCCAGGACGACTGGACGACGCTGTACCGCTTCGACAGCGCCGAACACCTCGATGCGTGGCTGACCTCCGCCGAGCGCCAGGAAGTCCTCGCCGAGGGCGAGAAGTTCGACGACTACAGGATGCGCACCATCGACAACTCGTTCGGCAGCTGGTTCGCCTTCGAGGAGAACGGCAAGGAAGCGCCACCGCCGTCGGTGACCAAGACGGCCATCGCGGTCTGGGTCGGCCTGTACCCGACGGTCGTGTTGCTTGCGCTCGCCCTGTCCCCGTTGCAGCTGCCGATCTGGATCGGCCTGCTCGTGGGCAACCTGCTGTCGAGCCTCGTCATGAGCTTCTTCACGATGCCGTTCTACGTGAACCCCTTGCTGGGACGGTGGCTGCGCCCGCCACGGGACGAATCGCCGAGGAAGAACAACCTCGTCGGCATCGGCCTCGTCGTCGCGCTCAACCTGTTCTGGGTCGCGGTGTTCTACCTCGTGACGCGACAGATCTGGACGTTGCCGTAGCCAGGGCCGGGCCGCGCCGTGATCGTGGTGTCAGGCGCGGGAGGGCCCGCCCGGCAGGATCACGCTGACCCCGCGGCCCGGGGACGTGCCCATCGCGGCGAGGGCCGCCGGGGCCCCGGCGAGGGGGATCACCGAGGTGACCAGCAGGTCCGGGCGCAGGATCCCGGACCTGACCAGCTCCATCATCGGCGGGTACGCGTGCGCCGCCATCCCGTGGCTGCCGAGGATCTCCAGCTCCCAGCCGATCACCCGCTCCATCGGCAAGGCCGTTGCCCCGGCCGCCGCCGGCAGCAGCCCGACCTGTACGTGCCGTCCGCGCCTGCGCAGCCCCGACACCGAGGCCGCCGCCGTCGCCGGGGACCCCAGGGCGTCCAGCGACAGCTGCGCCCCGCCCCCCGTCGCCTCCCGGACGGCCTCGGCCACGTCGCCGCGCCCCGCGTCCACGCAGTGCGCCGCCCCGAACTCGCGCGCCAGCTCCAGCGCCCCCGGCGCGGTGTCCACCGCCACCACCCTTGCCCCGGCCGCCGCCGCGATCATCACCGCGGACAGGCCCACCCCGCCGCAGCCGTGGACGGCGACCCACTCGCCCGGCGCCACCCGCCCCTGCGCGACCACGGCCCGGAACGCCGTCGCGAACCGGCAGCCCAGCGAGGCGGCCGTCGCGTACGAGAGCTCCTCGGGCACCGCCACCAGGTTCACGTCGGCGTGGTCCAGCGCCACGTACTCGGCGAAGGACCCCCAGTGCGTGAAACCGGGCTGCGTCTGCCGGGCGCACACCTGGTGGTCGCCGGCCGCGCAGTCCGCGCAGCTCCCGCAGGCGCAGACGAACGGCGCCGTGACCCGGTCGCCGACCCGCCAGCGGGTCACGCCCGTGCCCACCGCCTCCACCACCCCGGCCAGTTCGTGCCCCGGCACGTGCGGCAGCACGATGTCCGGGTCGTGCCCCATCCACCCGTGCCAGTCGCTGCGGCACAGCCCCGTCGCCTCGACGCGGACCACGACCCCGCCCGCGGCCGGGCCCGGCTCGGGCACCTCCCGGACCTCGGCCGGCTCGCCGTACCGCTCGAACACCACCGCGCGCATGGCACTCCGCCCTCCGTTCGACTGCCCCGCACGCTACCCGCCGCCTGCGCCTCCCGGCGGGCGTTACGGTGCCCCGTCCCCGACCTCCGGGCGGGACAGGGCGCGGATGCCGGCCGCGATCAGGGCGACGCCCAGCAGCTGGGGGAGCAGCCACCACCCCGCCCGGACGTGCTCCTCGTACAACAGGACGCCCAGCGCGATGCCGAGCATGGCGTCGCCCAGCGTCAGCGCGGGCTGCGAGGCGACCAGCGGCCCGCCCTGCATGGCGTGTTCGAGCAGCAGCAGCGCGCAGATGCCGGTCACCACGAAGGCGTACGTCTGCCAGGCGGTCAGGAACGCCACGATGCCGCCGCCGTCGCCGAGGCGGACCACGGCCGACTTCATCAGCGCGGCGGTGAGCGCGTAGCAGACGGCCGTGGCGGCCCCGAGGCAGCCGGCCCGGGCCCGCCCGGGCGGGCGGCGCAGCCCGGCCACGGCCAGGGCCGCGACGGCCACCGCGCACCCCGCCAGGGTCGGGATCCAGCGATCGGCGGGCACGTCCGTCAGATTCCCCTCGGGCGAGGCCCCTGCCAGGGCCAGCCCCAGCCCGCCGACCACCGCCGCCACGGCCAGCCACAGCGCCCCCGGCAGCCGCCGCCGGGCCAGCAGCGAGGCGATCAGCAGCGCGAGCGGCAACTCCAGCACGAACAGCGGCTGTACGAGGGCCAGCGGGCCCGTCGCCAGCGCCGCGGCCTGCCCGGCCCCGGCGGCGATCACGGCGATGATCCCGGCCACCCACACCGGCCGCCGCAGCAGATCGAGGATCAGGCTGAACCGGAACCCGGCGCTCTGCGGCACGGTGAGGGCCGCCCGCCGCTGGAGGACGGTGGCGAACGCGTTGCTGAGCGCCGCGAACAGCGCGAGGAGGACCGGCAGGACGACGCCCATCCCGCGATCCTCACGGCGCCCGCCGCCCGCCCGGCCCGCCGACACGCCGGGCGGCCCGCATTCCCCCGTCCGGGCGGCGGAGCCCTGTCCTCCGGCGGCCCTCCGGTGCCACCATCGCCGCATGACCGTGGGGGACTACGCACAGCGCAGGGAACCGGAGAACAAGGACCGCTCGCTGGTCGGGCGTTTCATGGAGCCGCCGCGGGAGGCGGTCCTGGACGACCGGCCCATCCGGGTGCTCCAGGAGATCCGGTTCTGGGGCGGGCTGGGGATCGCGGTCCTGGTGAAGGGGCCGACCGCGATGCACAAGGGCGACTGGGCGGCCGCCTGGGCGCTGGACGGGGCTCTGCGCGTCCTGCTGACGCCGGTGCTCCTGCTGGTCACCGTCCCCGTGGTGGTCGCCGGATACGTCGCGGCCGCCCGGCCGGGGTCGCGCCGCCGCATGATCGGGCGATTACCGGGCCCCCTGAAGGCCGTCGGGGCCTTCCTCGGGCACGTCCTGCTCGCGGCGCTCTCCGCCCTGGTGCCGTGGTGGCTGTTCGACCGCTACGGGTTCACCGTGACGACGTTCCTCGCGATCGTGCTCGGCGTCTACGGCCTGGCCCGCGGGATCGGGTTCGTCCTCTACGCCTTTCCGGCCGTCTCCCGGCACATGTTCCGTACGGTCGAGGTCCACCAGGCGCTGCCCGCCCTGATCACCGTGGTGCTCGCCTGGGAGTTCGTCCTCCAGGACGCCTTCTTCCCCTTCGGGGACTGGCCGCAGGACACCCTCCTGCTCCCCGTCGGCGGCGCCACCACGACCACTGCCATCGCGGCCTTCGAACTGATGCGCCTGCGCAGCCGGCACGGCATCCGGCTGCGCTCCCTGCCCGCCGCGACGGTCAGCCGCGGCTGACGTCGGGCGGGGCGGCCGCCGGAGGCCCGTAGAGCTCCCGGGCCCGGCCGAGGTCGACGGCGGCGGGCACGCTCAGGTCCAGGAAGTGCTCCAGCTGCCAGGCTTGGGTACGGGCGGCCTGGCGGCTGGTCGTCGTCACCCAGGGCGGGTACACGCGCAGGGCCCGCTTGCCCCCGGCGCCGTCCACGGAGACGACCCCGTGCCGGCGGAACGCGTCCACGGAGAAGACGAACTGGCCGAAGCGGCCCCGGTCGCGGCAGCTGACGACGAAGAGGTCCACGGGATCCGCCGCGTCGAAGGGCCGGATGGGCCCGCCGGGGGACCTCTGCCACACCGTGACGAACTGGCCGGCCTTGGTGGGCGTCGTCCGCGCCGCCCGGAACCGGACGGAGCGGCCGTCGAGGGTGAACGTGTGGGCGGCGTACTCGGCGCTCTCCGCCTCGGGCACGGGCTCGGAGCAGGCGAAGCCGCACGGGACGTAGACGAGTTCGCGGGCCGCGCGCAGATCGGGGTTCACGTGTCGCTCCCGTCACGAGGGGCCGGGACCGAGGGGGATCCGGCCCGGCGCAGGGCCAGCGCGGCCAGGGCCTCGGGGGCGCCGGCCTGGCCGCGGACCCCGGGGAAAGCGTTGACGTCCACGATCAGCGGGGCGCCGTCGCCCACGTCGATGATGTCCACGCCGTACACGTCCAGCCCGAACACCTCGCCGACGCGGAGCGTCAGATCCGCCCAGCCGGACGGCAGCCGCGCGAGCGGCAGGTTGGGACCCCGCCCCTGCGGCGAGAGTTCGGAGCGGCGCCGGGCCGCGAAGATCCGGTCCCCGATCGCCCAGAGCTTGTGGTCCCAGCCGCTGTTGGGCGCGAACTCCTGCACCACCACCGGCTCGCCCGGCCACGCCCGGGCCAGCTCACGCAGCTCCGCCGGGGTGTCCACGCGGGCGACCAGATCGCCCCGGCGGTTGCGCCGGCTCTTGACCACCACGGGGGAGGCCAGCGACACCCCGGCGGCCCAGGCCGACAGCGCCTCGTGCGTACGGGTGGCCGCGAACGGCAGGCCCGCCCGCACGGCCAGCTCCGCCATCTCCGTCCGGTCCTGGCACAACGCGGTCGCCGCGGCGGAGTTCACCACGGGCGCTCCCCGCCGCTCCAGCTCCCGCGCGAGCTCCAGGGCCCGCGGCGTGCCCGACTTCAGCAGATACAGGTCGGCCGGCGAGCCGGGGGGCGCGGCGTCGGCCCCCGCCCCCGGGTCCAGCACCTCCACCCGGTGCCCGGGGGCGAGCAGCGCGGCCATGCCCGCCAGCAGCGGATGCCCGGGCTCCGGCGTGATGAGGCCGATCCTCACAGCGACTCACCGACCCGCACCGAGACCTGCGCCGGGATCGACACGGGCAGCGCCTGCGCCCGGGAGCGCGGTACGGGGGCCGCCGTGGGCGGGAGGGGGTTCACGGCCGGGGCGGAGGCCGCTGGGACGGAGGCCGTCGGGGCGGCTGCCGGGGCCGCGGACGCACCGCCCGCCCGGGCCAGGTCCAGTACCGCCCGGGCCACCCGGGCCGCCGCGTCCGGGACCTGACGGAAACTCGGGAAGTCGTTCACGTCGACGACCATCGGCCCGTCCGGGCCCAGCAGGACGTCCACCCCGTACAGGTCCAGCCCGTACACCGCCCCCACCTGCGCGGCGATCGCGGCGACTTCCGCCGACAGCGGCACCCGGCGCTCCCGTACCGCCGGATCCGGGTGCAGCGGCGAGCAGCGCTCGGTCGCGAACAGCTCCCCGCCGACGGCGTACACCTTGATGTCGGTGCCCGAGTTGGGCACGTACGGCTGGGCGATGAGCAGGCCCTCGCCCGCCAGCTCCGGGAGCAGCGGTTCGAGCTGCCGCGGCGAGGACACCAGGTGCACCGCCCGCCCCGAACTGCCGTCGGCGGGCTTGACGACGAGGGGGTACTCGGTGGCCGGGATCTCCCGCAGCAGCTCCGGCCGGGCCACGGCGTACGTCGCCGGCATCGGCAGCCCCCGGGTGCGGCCGATGGCGGCGGCCAGCGCCTTGTCCCGTACGCCCCGGATGGAGCGCGCGTCGTTGACGGTGGTCAGGCCGGCCGCGGCGGCCGCTTCGAGCAGGGTCAGTCCCGGTCCGCCGGACACTGTCTTGAGCACCCACGCGTCGTGCGTGCCCGCGCCCACGACCTCGGTCATGCGCAGCAACGATCCGCCCGGCCGCACCACGTCGACCTGGTGGCCCCAGGCCGTCAGCTGCCGGACGACCTCGTTGGGCATGCCGTCGTGACGGTAGTGCTCCTCCACCAGGAAGCAGAGCCTCATCGACCTATCCCCCCACATTCCCCGGACGTCCGCCGATCCCGTCCGGCGAGTTGTGACGTCACAGGATGTCATGGACCGCAATGTGGTGATCGCTCCGCATCCGCGTCGTCGGCGGCGCGCCGACTCCTTCCGGCGTCCGGTGGGCGGAACGGGCGGCGCTCAGAAATGGTCGCAGATCGTGCGCAACCGGTCTGCGGAGGGGGAGATTTCAGCCAGGGGCTAGCCGAAACGATCAGGGAGCCTCCTATAGTTGGGCCTCGTTGCCACAGGAACCCGTTCTTCCATTTTCGCCCCGGTTTGAGGCTTTGATTGATGTCGGCGTCGCCTTCCCCCCTTCGCCCCTCCGCCCTCGCCATGCTGGTCACCACGCTGGCCTCGGGCGCGTTCTGCACGGCGGCGGTGGCAGCGGCCCCCTCGTCCGTCCAGGTTCCCCTGGCCTGGTTCGCCGGCTCCGGCGCCCTGCTGCTCAGCGTCGCCGCCTTCGCCGTGACCTGGCTGGCCCAGACGGCCCGGGTGCTCCGCCGCCGGATCGGCGACGGTGAGGCGCGGATCGCACGGCTGACCTCCGAGACGGCCGCCCGCACCGCCGAACTCGACCGGCTCACCGGGATCCACGCCGACGAACTGGCGCGCCGTGCCTCCGCGCACGCCGCCGAACTCGGCGCCGCGAACGCCGCCCACGCCGCCACCCGCGAGCGGCTCGGCGAGGAACTGCGCCGCGCCGAGTCCGGCCGTGCCGCCGCGATGGCCGCCGCCGCCAACACGGCCGGGCGGATGCAGGCGCTCGCCACCGGCATGCTGGCCGACCTGCGCGAGATGGAGCACCGGCACGCCGACGAGGACGTCCTCGGGGACCTGCTCCACCTCGACCACCGCACCGCCCAGGCCGGGCGCATGGCCGACTCCATCGCCGTCCTCACCGGAGCCCGCTCGGGCCGCCGCTGGGCGAAGCCGATCGTCATGGAGTCCATCCTGCGCGGCGCCATGGGCCGGATCGGCGCCTACCAGCGGGTCCGGCTGCACTCCACCAGCGACGCCGCCGTCGCCGGGCACGCCGCCGAGGGCGTCATGCACGCGCTGGCCGAACTCCTCGACAACGCCGCGAACTTCTCCCCGCCGACCGCCGAGGTCCACGTGTACGTGGAGGAGGTGCCGGCCGGGATCGTCATCACCGTCGAGGACAGCGGGCTGGTGATGAGCGACGTGCAGCTGCGGCGCGCCGAACGCGCCGTGACCGCCGAGTCCCTCGACCTCGCCGGGCTCTCCGGAACCCGCCTCGGCCTCGCCGTCGTCGGCCGCCTCGCCCGCAAGCACGGCCTCACCGTCTCCTTCCGCCCCTCCGCCCGCGGCGGCACGGGCGCCCTGATGCTCCTCCCGCACGACCTCCTCAGCCGCACGCCGTCGGATCCGCCGGTGGCCCCCCTCCCGATCGACCTTCCGCCCGCCGCCGGCCCGGCGTCTGCCGAGGGCCGCGCCCCGGCCCGGACGACGGCCGACGCCGCCGAGCCCGAGGCTGCCCACGGCACTCCGGCCGACCCGGTGGGCCCCGCCGCGGTGGCGGCGCGCGGCGTCGAGTCCCGGGGAGAGGACGGCCCGGGCGCGCGCCCCGGCGGCGAGGAGCCGGCGACCGGCCCCGGCGGGCTGCCGCAGCGGCGGCGGGGGCGGACGCTGGCCGCCGCTCACCCCGAGGGGCCCGACGCCGCGCCCCGTACCGCGCCCCCGCCTGGCGGAGCGTCCCGCTCGGCCGCCCGCTTCGGCAGCTTCCGCCAGGCCGTACGCGCCGCGGCCGCGCCGACGCAGCCCTCGAACCCCCCGCACCCGGAAGGCGAAACGGAAAAATGACCGGCACCACCACCGACGAGACGCTCAACTGGCTCCTGGAAGGCCTCCTGGAACGCACCCCCGGCGCCCGGCACGCCCTCGTCCTCTCCCGGGACGGCCTCAAGCTGTGCCGCACCCCCGAGCTCTCCGTTGACCAGGCCGACCAGCTCGCCGCGATAGCCGCCGGCATCCAGAGCCTGTCGCACGGCGCGTCCATCGAGTTCGGCGACGGCACCGGCGGCGTCCGCTCCGCGATGGCCGAGTTCCACGGCGGAATCCTGTTCATCGTCGAAGCCGGTGAGGGCGCGCACCTCGCGCTGGTCGCCGCCGACGACGCGGACGCCGGGCTCGTCGGTCACAACATGTCCGAACTGGTGGAGCAGCTGAGCGAGCATCTGATCGCCAGGCCACGGGGTTGAGCCGCAAGAGGCCGGGCCGGGACGACTCCCCGGACCGGCTGTACACCCTCACCGGGGGCCGCAGCCGCTCCGGCTCCGACGCGTTCGACCTGGTCACCCTGATCGTCGCCGAGTGCGACCCGGTGGCGGGCATGCAGTCGGAGCACGCGGCGATCCTGCGGATGTGCCGGTTCCCGACCGCGGTCGTGGAGATCGCCGCCGAGCTGGAACTGCCGGTGTCGATCGTCCGGATCCTCCTCGACGACCTGCTCGGCACCGGCCGCATCAGCGCCCGCCACCCGCGCACGGCTCCCGGCAGAGGACCCCGCACGGAACCCGGCTCGGCGTACCCCTCGTACCGACTTCCCGATCCCGCCATCCTGGAGCAGGTGCTCGTTGGACTCCGCGATCTCTGACCAGGGCGCAGACCGGCCCGACGACGACCGGCGCCGGACCCCGGCGCTGCGGAGCACCGCCGACAACGGGCTGAAGATCGTCATCGTGGGTGGTTTCGGCGTCGGCAAGACGACCATGGTCCGCTCCGTCAGCGAGATCCGCCCGCTGAACACCGAAGAGACCATGACCCAGGCCGGCGAGGCCGTCGACGACACCGCCGGTGTCGCGACGAAGACCGCGACCACCGTCGCCTTCGACTTCGGCCGCATCACCCTCGACGCGCACAACGTCCTCTACCTGTTCGGCGCCCCGGGTCAGGAGCGGTTCTGGTTCCTGTGGGACCGGCTGTTCTCCGGCACCCTCGGCGCGGTCGTCCTCGTCGACACCCGCCGGCTCGCCGACTCCTGGTACGCCATCGACCGGCTCGAACACCACGGCACGCCCTTCATCGTGGCCTGCAACGACTTCGGCGGCCCCGCCCACACCGCCGAGCAGGTCCGCCAGGCCCTCGACCTGCCCGAGAACGTCCCGCTGGTGTTCTGCGACGCCCGCTCGCGCGCGTCCGCCAAGGACGTCCTGATCTCCCTCGTCCAGCACCTCCAAGCGCACCTCGTGCCACCGACCCCGGAGCCCGCCCCGTGACCACGCCCGCCGACCACGAAGCCCCGCCCGTCTACCTCGGCGGCCCCCGGTTCCAGACCGAACCCGCCGAGCTGTACCGGGAGATGCGGCGCGACCACGGCGCCGTCGCGCCCGTCGTCCTCGACGGCGACGTGCCCGCCTGGCTGGTCCTCGGCTACCGCGAACTGCACCAGGTCACCGGCGACCCCGTGCTGTTCTCCCGCGACTCGGCCCTGTGGAACCAGTGGGACCGCATCCCGGCCGACTGGCCCCTGCTCCCCGTGATCAGCCGCGAGCAGAAGTCGGTCCTCTACACCGTCGGCGAACGCCACCGGCAGCGGGCCGGGCTCATCTGCGATGCCCTGGAGTCCGTGGATCCCTTCGAACTCAAGGGCCACGCCGAGCGGTTCGCCGACGAGCTGATCGACGCCCTGTGCGGCAAGGGGGCCTGTGACATCGTCGCCGAGTACGCGATGCTGCTGCCGCTGCGCGTCCTCGCCCGGATCTACGGCTTCTCCGACGAGCAGGGCCCCGGCCTGGTCACCGCCATGAACGACATGGTCAACGGGCGGGAGGGCGCCCTGGACGGCCAGCGCCACGTCGCCGAGTCGATGTACGGGCTGCTCGCCGCCAAGCGGGCCGAGCCCGGCCCCGACGTCGCCTCCCGGATGCTCGCCGCCGGCACCGGGCTCACCGTCGACGAGATCGCCCAGGACCTGATGGTGATGCTGGCCGCCGGCCACCAGCCCACCGCCGACTGGATCGGCAACTCGCTGCGCCTCATGCTCACCGACGACCGGTTCGCGGCCTCCCTCGCGGGCGGCCGGCACAGCGTCGGCGAGGCCATGAACGAGGTCCTCTGGGAGGACACCCCCACCCAGAACGTGGCCGGCCGCTGGGCCTCCCGTGACACCCACCTCGGCGGTCGCCGCATCGGCCGCGGCGACCTGGTGCTGCTCGGCCTGGCCGCCGCCAACTCCGACCCCCAGGTGCGCACCGACGCGGGCGCCCTCACCGGCGGCAACAGCGCCTTCTTCTCCTTCGGGCACGGCGAACACCGCTGCCCCTTCCCGGCCCAGGAGATCGCCGAGGTCATCGCCCGCACCGGCATCGAGGTGCTCCTCGACCGGCTCCCCGACGTCGACCTCGCGGTGCCCGCCGACGAGCTGAAGCGGCGCCCCTCGCCCTGGCTGCGCGGCCTCGGCGAACTGCCGGTGTCCTACACCCCCACCCCCGCCCTCGGAGCCCACCGATGACCCTCCCCGTCCGGCTGTCCTGACGGCCCCCGGAAAATCGAATGTGCCTGCGTACCGGAGCGGATAGGTTCGTCACGTGCCGAAGCTGAATCAGATCATCGCAGTCGAAAAGGGCGTCAAGTCCAAGTCCCTCCAGGAGCTGACCCAGGCTCACCACGACGTCCAGAAGCCCGCCCTGCTGGCCGGCATCTCGCGGACGTACCAGCCCAAGGACGAGGAGGGCGAGCAGCTGCCGCCCGAATCCACCCGGGTCCAGGTCCAGGCGGAGGACGTGCTGCGCGCGACGGCGACCACGCTGACGCGGCTGTTCGACGTGACGGCGACCAAGGACTGGGCGAACCGCACGGCGGCCGCCGACGTCGTCGTCGACGGGAACACGCTGCTCGCGCAGGTGCCGGTCCCGTACCTGCTCTTCCTGGAGAAGCAGCTCACCGACCTGCACACCTTCGTACGCAAGCTGCCCGTCCTGGACGCCTCCGAGTCCTGGAACCTCGACCCGTCCACGGACGCCTGGAAGACGGATCCGGTGCGCACCATCCGCACCAAGAAGGTGCCGCGCAACCACGTCAAGGCCGAGGCCACGGAGAAGCACCCGGCCCAGGTCGAGGTGTACTACGAGGACGTCGCCGTCGGATACTGGACGACGGTGAAGTTCTCGGGGGCACTTCCCGCCCGCCGGGTCAACGAGCTGCTGGACCGCGTCGAGAAGCTCCAGCAGGCCGTCAAGTTCGCCCGCGAGGAGGCGAACGGCGCCGAGGTCACCGACCAGCGGGTCGGGGACGCGGTGTTCGGCTACCTGTTCCGGTAGCCCCACGATCGCCCCCTGGGAGCAGGGGGTGGCGCGAAAGCGCAAGCTGAAACTGATGTTGAAGCTGAAAAAGGGGTGTCAGCCCTTTCAATCTCAGACTCTCGCTCCAGTCTCAGTATTCGCCGCCGATCACCGGATCGACCGAGCGCGGACGGCCACCGACGGATGGGGGTTCAAGTCCCCTCTGCGCCTCTCTCGTGGCGCGGTAGTTCAAAGGCAGAACACGTCGGTATGAGAATGATCCGCGACTCTTAAACGCCGCCGGTGTGCGCAATTGGGTGGCAAGCAGGGGCCCGGGAGCTGGACATGCTCCCGGGCCCTGTCACGTCCGCTACACCCGTACGGAGACGAACTTGGTGCCGGCCTCGTTCTCGACCAGGACCTCCTTGACGTCGGCCGGGTCGACCGCCGCCGAGCCGTCCAGGGCGGCGCCCTTGCCCTCGCCGTTCTCCTGGCTGCCCACGACCCAGCTGCCCGCGCTGGTCCGCTTGCCGTCCTTGGAGATCACGACCAGCCGGCACCGCTCACCCGGCGGCACCCCGGTCACCGCGGCGTGCACCCGCACCCACTTCGCGGCGGGCGTCACCTGGACGGTCGCCCGCGCGCCCGTGACGTTGTCGGTCGCGGAGGCCACCTTGGTCCCCGGCACCGGGGTCGGCGCCGCCGACACCGTCGGGGACGGCGGGGGAGTCTGCGCCACGCTGCGCCCGTCGTCCGTGCCCAGCTGCGTGCCCGCCCAGAACACGGCGGCCAGCGCTGCCGCCGCCGCCAGTCCCACCAGGCCGCCGCCGCGGCGCCGCGCGGACGTCTTCTCGGCCCGCACCTGCCTCAGCGTGCGCTGGAGCAGCAGATCGCCGCCCTGCGGCGGTCCGTCCAGGAACGCCTCCTCGGGCACCTCGCCGAGCACCGCCTCCATCTCGCGCAACGCCGTCACCTCCTCCCGGCACCTCACGCAGCCGGTCATGTGTTCCTCGAGCCGGCGGACCTCCTCGTCGTCGAGGACGCCGAGAACGTATGGTCCGAGCAGCTCCTCCTCGTGCCGCTGCCGGTTCATGCCACCACCTCCCGCAGTCCTGCCGGCTTCTGCGGCGGCCTGCCCCTTCGTCTGTCGTCCCTGCCGCCGCTGTTCTGGAAGACCTCGCGCAAGGCCTTGAGCGCGTAGTGCGAGCGCGATTTGACCGTGCCCGCCGGAATGCCGAGGCGGTCGGCCGCCTCGGTCACGCTCAGCTGGCGGTAGTACAACTCCGTCAGCACGTCCCGGTGTTCCGGTGACAGCTGGTCGAGCGCCCCGAGCACGGTCATGGTGTCCACCACCGCGTCCGCGTGGTCCGCCTCCACCGGGGGAGTGGCCGCGGAGCCCGAGACCTCCGCCGGCCGGGCGGCCTTGGCGCGGTACCGGTCCGTGATGATGTTGCGGGCCACCGTGAGCAGCCAGCCGCGCACCGAGCCCTTCCCGTTCACCAGTACCTCGGAGTGCCGCCAGGCCCGGATGAGCGTCTCCTGGACGACATCCTCGGCCGCGGCACGGTCCCCGGTCAGCCGGGTGGCGTACGCGAGCAGGGCATGGCCGTGCTCCTCGTACACCGACCTGATCAGTGCTTCATCGGTCGAGCCCCGCCGAGTGCGGGGCCACAGTGGTCCGGCCATCTCACCCTCTCCGTCTTCCTCGCGTTCCGTGGTGCGGACAGAACACGCCACCCGCCCGGAACCGGTTCACGTGATGTACGTCACTCCCGCCGCGCGCCGTCAGATCCGGCAGCGGCGGCCCTCGTTGAGGCAGTCGACGACCCCCCGCATCTGCCGGTCGGTCATCACGTTCACGAACATCGCGTGGTCCGTCTTCGGGCTGTGCCGCTGCTCCGGGAAGGAGTCCATCGCGAGCGGCGCGCCCCGCGGCACCTCGTACGCGAGGGACAGCCGCAGTTCGGGCACGGGGAAGGTGTCCTTCGGGCAGATCCCGCCCGTGCCGGGGAACGCCAGGTGCGAGCGGTGTCCCGCGCCGGCCGTGTCCAGCCCGTTCCAGCAGCTGGGGAAGACCAGGGTGCGGGTCACGCGCTCGCCCGCCGGGCAGCGCGGGTAGCGGGTCGTCGAGCGGTCGGGGGAGCCCGAACAGCCCCAGCGGGCCCGGACGTCGGCGTCGGCGCCCGCGGTGTACGCCACCGCGTCCCCGGTCATCCCGCGCAGGAACCGCGGCATCGGCACCACCTTGCCGGCCGGGTTGCCCCGGAACTCCACGCTCACCGCGGTCTCGGGCAGGATCGCGCCCGCGTTGCCGTGCCCGGCGGAACTCTCGTGCGCCCCGCTGCCCGGCCGGTCCGTACGGCGCAGCACGGGCCAGTAGTACGTGGACCGGTCGCCCCCGCGGCAGCTCGTGGCTGCGGTGTCCAGCGTGGCGTCGGTGGACAGGGCGTCCGTGGACAGGTTCCCCACGTACGCGTGCGTGTGGTGGGCGCCGGCCTTCAGACCCGGCGAGACCACCAGGTTGTCCTCGTTGTAGTGGCCCTCCTCGTTGCGGCCGCACTCCACCGTCACCGTGCCCGTCGAGGCGTCGGGCCCGATGGGGCGCGGCTCGCCGGGCCCGGGCGGTACGTCACGTATGTCCACGTACTCCACTGCGGTCCCGGACCCGGCCGAGGCGTGCGACCGCGACCCGGCCACCCGCGAGGCCCCGAGCACGGCGGCGACCAGCCCGCCGCCCAGGACCAGGCAGACGACCAGTGTCAGCAGTCGGTGTTCATTCCCCATGGCGGTCACGGTTGCCGGTGTCCGCCATGCCCGTCAACCTGGGATCCGGATGCCGGGAACGACTGCCCAGAACCCGGTGCGCCGAACGTCTCGAACCGGCCTTGCCCGCGCCGTCCGCCGCTCCTCGAACTCCGCCCCGCACCGGCCCGGTTGGCCGGGCCGACGCTTGCCGTCCCCGACGGAGATCACGCAGAGTACGCGGTATGACACCCACGGAACTCTTCCAGGCCTTCGCCCGCACCCGCGCCTCACTGGACGGGAGCGAGGTGACCTGCTGGTGGACCGGTGACGTCTACTCCTGGGCGCCGGGCGAGCCGTACGAGCGGCTCTTCGGCTTCGAGGGGGTCAACGTCGCACGGCTCGTCCCCGACGAGGACGAGGGCGCCGGACCCGACGCGTACCGGTTCCTCAGCCGGGAGGCCGCGTTCTACCTCGACCCCGGCAGCCGCGAGATCCTGGAGACCTGGCGGGGCAAGCAGGTGGTCCACGTCTGGAACGACCCCGCGAACCAGCGGTGGCGGCCCTTCCCCGTCCCCATGACGCACCTCGGCGACCAGGTCTGCTTCAGCCTGGAGATCCCGCTCGCCTACCCCTCGCCGCTGCCCGTCGCGGACTATCCGGCCAATTCGGGCGACGACACGTACCGGGCGCTGGAGCTCTTCCAGTTCTACGCACCCGCCTCGGTGCTCACCACCGACGCGCCCGGCGTCCCCGCCTCCCTGTCGTGGACCCGGATGTCCCCCTGGCTGCCCTGGATGGAACAGGGCGCGCGGCCGGGCGGGCTCACCTTCCACTGCCGGGGCCGCAAGCTCGGCTCCTACGAGGAGGTCCCCGAGCGGACCCGCGCGTACGTCGCCGCGCACCACCCCGAGTTCGCGCACGCCCCGCAGAAGTGGGCCGAGCCGAACGAGACCAGCTGGACCTACTTCCGCAAGCTCAACCCGCCCGCATAGCCCCTGCTCAGGGCCCGCACCCCCCGCGTGGGGGGTGCCGTAGGGGCTCGACAAGGGTTTTCCCCGTATCGGGTTCATCCCCGCGTTGCCTACTGTCTGCCCACCGGCGATCTTCCCCCGCCCCGCGTGCCCCCGCACCAACCCCACATGGTGTGAAGCCGAGTGGCCGGGCGGATCGCCGGTAACCGCCGTTGCCCAGCCCCGCCGTCGCGGCCGGGCAACGCGGCGCGCGGCGGTGCCGGCGCGGGATTGACCACCCCGCGCCAGGCTCCGCGGCCGCCGGTTCACCTCCCACACAGCTCAGACCGGCCGCTCCGGCCTGCCCGGAACCGGCCGGCGAAGGGAACACCGTGCACGCATCGAGACGTCGGCTCATATCCGTGGTGGCCATGTCCGTCACCCTCCTCGCCGGTTCCGCCACCGCTTCGGTGGCCCTGACCCAGCCGGCACCCGCCCCGGCCCCGGCCGCCGCGGTCCCCGCCGGCAACGCGCCGGTCGAGAACCTCATCGTCGGGTACAAGTCCTCCGCCACGGAGGCCAGTTCCAACACCGCGGCCGCCGACGACGCCACCGCCAAGGGCAAGAAGGCCGGCAAGAAGGCGAAGTTCGACCGCCGCCTCGGTACCGGAGCCGCCCTCGTCAACCTGGGTGGTGCGACCGCCCCGGCCGACGCGGCGAACGTGATGGCCCAGTTCCGCGCCGACCCGGACGTCGCCTACGTCGAGCCGGACTCCCGCGCCTACGCCATGGCCGTCACTCCGAACGACACCGAGTACGCCAAGCAGTGGGACCTCTTCGAGCCCACCGCCGGCATGAACGTTCCGGCCGCCTGGGACAAGACCACCGGCTCCGGCGTCACCGTCGCCGTGATCGACACCGGCTACGTCGCCCACTCGGACGTCGCCCCGAACATCGTCGCCGGCTACGACTTCATCTCGACCTCCTCCGAGGCCCGCGACGGCAACGGCCGTGACGCCAACCCCGCCGACGAGGGCGACTGGAACGCCACCGACGGCGAGTGCGGTGTCGGCTCCAAGGCCAGCACCTCCTCCTGGCACGGCACCCACGTCGCGGGCACCATCGCCGCGGCCACCAACAACTCCAAGGGCGTCGCCGGCATCGCGTACGGCGCGAAGATCCAGCCCGTCCGCGTGCTCGGCAAGTGCGGCGGTGCCACCTCGGACATCGTCGACGCCATCACCTGGGCCTCCGGCGGCTCCGTCGCGGGCGTGCCGGCCAACGCCACCCCGGCCAAGGTCATCAACATGAGCCTCGGCGGCTCGGGCGCCTGCGGCACCAGCTACCAGAACGCCATCAACGCCGCCGTCGCCCGCGGTACGACCGTCGTCGTCGCCGCCGGCAACAGCAACGCGAACGCGTCCGGCTTCTCGCCCGCCAGCTGCAACAACGTGATCAACGTGGCGTCGACCAACCGCGCCGGCGACCGCTCGTACTACTCCAACTTCGGCACGATCATCGACATCGCCGCCCCGGGCGGTGAGACCCGCCGCGCCACGGACACGCCCGGCACCGTCACCACCCCCGAGAACGCGATCCTCTCCACCCTGAACGCCGGCACCACCACCCCCGGTGCCGAGACCTACAAGCCGTACCAGGGCACCAGCATGGCCGCCCCGCACGTCGCGGGTCTCGCCGCCCTGCTGAAGTCGGCGAAGAGCTCGCTGACCCCGGCCCAGATCGAGTCGGCGATCAAGTCCAGCGCCCGCCCGCTGGCCGGTACCTGCACCGGTGGCTGCGGCGCCGGTCTCGCCGACGCGGCCGCGGCCGTCGCCGCCGTGACGTCGACGACCCCGCCCGCCGGCAGCTTCGAGAACACCACGGACTTCGCCATCGGTGACAACACCACCGTGGAGAGCCCGATCACCGTCAGCGGTGTCACCGGCAACGCGCCGGCCACCCTCAAGGTCGGCGTGAACATCGTCCACAGCTACATCGGCGACCTCAAGGTCGACCTGGTGGCCCCCGACGGCACGGTCTACACCGTCCACAACCGGGCCGGCGGCAGCACCGCCAACATCAACCAGGTCTACACCGTCAACGCCTCCTCCGAGGCCGCGAACGGCACCTGGAAGCTCCGCGTGAACGACAACGCGGGCGGCGACACCGGAAAGATCGACTCCTGGAGCCTCAGCTTCTGACACCAGGCCGCCGTACTGCCGGGCCGAACTGACGGGCCGATAGTACGGACCAACCGAGTCCGCGGGCCTGCCGATACACCTCGTAGCGGCAGGCCCGCCGGGCTTTCCCGGCATCCGACTGAATTCTGCGTCACAATCAGGGTCCACTCGCCCCCCGACCTCGTATTGTCGCCTCTCACAGGAAAGGCACAGGAGCTGGGGACCGAGAGGCTGGTGGCTGTGCGTGGTGGCGGCGACGGGGAACGCTGACACGACCGTCGGACAGGGCGACATCATCGAGGCGGTCGACCGTGCGCTGACCACGCACGGCCGGGCCATCCTCACCGGACCCGCGGGCGCGGGCAAGACCGAGGTGGTCCGCGCCGTCGCGGCCGCCGCCGAGCGCCACGAAACGGTGCTCCGGCTCGCCCCCGAGGCCGCCGACCAGTGGATACCCGAGGCCGCGGCCGCCTCCCTGCTCTCCGCCGTCCCGCGCACCGCGCTGGAGCGCCTGGCCGGACCGCAGCGCACCGCCATCGCCCTGCTGCGCCGCGAGGCGGACGAGCCCCGCGCCGGCCGCGACCACGTCGCCCCGCGCCTCGCCCTCGTCGAGGTCCTGCGCACCCTCGCCGCCCGCACCCCCGTGCTGATCGTCCTCGACAACGCCCAGTGGCTCGACGCCGAGAGCACCGATCTGCTCCGGTTCGCCCTGCGCCTCACCCCGCCCCGCGTACGGGTCCTCGTGGCCGAATGCGTCCAGGGCGGCGCCCCCGTCGCCGAACCCCTCTGCGGCCCCGGCACCCCCGTGATCCGAGTGCCCCCGCTCGGCGCCGAGGAGATCGCCGAACTGCTCGTCCGACACGGCCTGCCCGCCCGCCTCGCCGGCCGCATCCACCAGGCCAGCGGCGGAAACCCCCGGCTCGCACTCGCCCTCGGGCGCTCCCTCGCCGAAGCCGCCGGGGCCCGCGACGGCGGCGCCCACCACGCCGACACCCTGCCCGTCTCCGGGCAGGCCCGCGAGGTCGCCCGCCGGCTGCTCGCCCCAGCCCCCGCCCAGACCCGCCGCACCCTGCTGCTCGCCGCCCTCGCGGCCCGCCCCACCACGGCGCTGCTGCGCAGGGCCGGCCGTCCCGACGCCGAAGCCGAGCTCGCGGAGGCGGAACGGGCCGCGCTGGTCACCGTGGGAGAGGACGGCGCGGTCCGGTTCACCGCCGGGGCCCTGCCGACCGCCCTCGCCGCCGACGCCGGCTGGCCCGAACGCGCCGCCGCCCACGCGGCGCTGGCCACCGCCGTGGACGACCCCGTCCAGGCCGTGCGGCACCGCGCGCTGGCCGTGGACACCCCCGACGAGTGGCTCGCCGCCGAGATCACCGAGGCCGCCGCGGCCTGCCGGCGCCGCGGCCAGCGCGCCCTCGCCGCCGAACTCGGCCTGCTCGCCGCCGAGCGCACGCCGCTGCGCCTGTCCGGGGACGAACTCGCCCGGCTCGTCGCCGCCGCCGAGGACGCCGGCTGGGCCGGCCGCGCCGACCTCGCCCGCCGAGCCACCCGCGCCGTGCTGGCCCGCGACGCCTCGCCCGCCGACCGGGTACGGGCCCGGCTCGCCGTGATCGACGCCGCCGGGCAGGCCCTCGCCGACCTCGACGAGACCTTCGCCCACGCCATGGCCGACGCAGCCGGAGACCCCTCGCTGCAGGCCGCCGTCCAGCTCCGGGTGGCCTGGAAGCACAACCTCAGCGACGGCGACCCCGTCCGCTCCCGCGACGCGGCGGCCGCCGCCGGGGCCCTCGCCGCCACCGGCGGGGACCAGGTCGCCGAGGCCATGGCCCTGACCGTACGGGCCCGGATGGGCCGCATCCTCGGCGACCGGGACGCCGAGGAGATCCTCGCCGAGGCGCTCGCCCTGCCCGCCCCCGAGGTGCCGCTCGGCATGCGCAACGCA
Source organism: Streptomyces sp. NBC_01551 (assembly GCF_026339935.1). Classification (NCBI taxonomy): domain Bacteria; kingdom Bacillati; phylum Actinomycetota; class Actinomycetes; order Kitasatosporales; family Streptomycetaceae; genus Streptomyces; species Streptomyces sp. NBC_01551. The sequence continues at coordinate 186,959 of NZ_JAPEPX010000001.1, read as the reverse complement.
CCCCAGTACCTCGCCGTCCGCCACGCCCTCTTCGACGACCGGCTCGGCGACGCCCGCCGCCAGCTGCTAGTGCTGCTGCCCGCCGTCCGGCGCACCGGCTCCGCCGAGGACGTCTTCGAGGTGCTGCGCAGCCTCACCGAGGTCGAGCTGCGCGGCGGCCGGTGCGCCGCCGGGACCACGCACGCCCGCCACGCCCTGGAGCTGACCATCGAGGCGGGCCTCTCGCCCGGCCCCGCCTGGTACTGCGCCGCCACCGCCGAGGCGCTGGGCGGCAGTTTCGCCCGGGCCGCCGGATACGCCCGGCGCGGCATCCAGGCCTCCGAGGAGGAACAGGACCAGGTGTTCCTCTCCCGGAGCCTGTACGCCCTGGGCCTGGTCGAGCTGGCCACGGGGGAGGCCGCGAAGGCGGTCGCCACCCTGCGCCGGGTGGCGGAACTGGAGGACGCCCAGCAGGTGGTGGACCCGTCCGTGCTGCGCTGGCACGGGGAGCTCGCCGAGGCCCTCGTCGCCGCCGACGCCCCCGACGAGGCGGCCCGCCTGATCGACGGAGTCCGTACGACGGCCGAAGCGCTCGGCCGTACCACCGTCCTGGCCGCCCTCGACCGTGCCCAGGGCCTGTGTCTGTCGGCGCTCGGCGACGCGGAGGCGGCCGTGGCCCTGCTGGAGGCCACCGCGCTGCGGTTCGAGGCGTTCGGGCTCCCGTTGGAACGCGGCCGCACCCTGCTCGCGCTCGCCCGGGTGGAGCGGCGCCGGCGCCGCCGCGCCCCGGCACGCGCCGCGCTGCGGGCGGCCGCCGAGGTGTTCGACCGGGCCGGCGCGAAACCCTGGCTGGACCTGGCACGCGAGACCGCGCCCGAGGCCGCCGCGGCCCACCATCCCGGGGTGGCGGCGCTGACCGAGGCCGAGACGAAGCTCGCGCTCCTCGTCAGCCAGGGCGCCAGCAACCAGGAGGCGGCGGCCAAGCTGTTCCTCAGCGTCAAGACGGTGGAGTCCCGGCTGACCCGGATCTACCAGAAACTCGACGTCCGCTCCCGGGCCCAGCTGGCCACCGCGCTCCGCACGGGCTGAGGCCCGTCAAAGGCCGGAGCCCTTCGCGGCCGGAGCCCTTCGACGTCGGAGCCCTTCGCGGCCGGGGGTCGCCGCCCTCGCCGACCCGCGCCGCGCGGTCGTCCCGCGCGGCACCCTGGTCATCGTCGGCGGCGAGGGCGACGGCCCCCGGCGGTCGGATCAGCAGCTGAGGTTGTTCCCCGGCGTCACACCGAGCAGCTGTGTGAAGCTCTGGTACTTCGAGACGCGGCTCTGGACCTGGCCGGGGTTGCCGCCGTTGCACTCCAGGGAGCCGTTGATGGAGCGGATCGTCTCGCCGAAGCCCGCGCCGTTGACCATCGCCGCGTGCGCGGTCATCGTGCCCGGGCCGTTCTGGGTGTTCCAGTACCAGAGCGCCGTCTTCATGGCGACGGCCGGGTCCTGCTCGACGAGGTAGGGGTTGGCGAGCAGGTTGATGCCGAGGGCGTCGCCGGCGGCCTTGTAGTTGAAGTTCCAGCTCAGCTGGATCGGGCCGCGGCCGTAGTAGGCGGCCTGTCCCGCCGGACAGCCGTACGGCTGCGTCGCGTCGCAGTAGTGGGGGTAGTTGGCCGTGTTCTGCTCGACGATGTACACCAGCCCGCCCGTCTCGTGCGAGACGTTCGCTAGGAAGGCGGCGGCCTCCCGGCGCTTGACGGTGTCGTCGCCGGTGTTGGCGAAGCCGGGGTACGCCGACAGCGCGGCGACCAGGCCGTTGTAGGTGTAGAAGGAGTTCCGGTTCGGGAACATCTGGTTGAACTGGGCTTCGCTGACCACGAATCCGGAGGGGTTGCCCGGGTCCGGGTCCTGGCCACCGCCCCCACCGCAGGCACCCTGGTCCGACCAGACGCCCCACTGGCCGGTGGTGCCGGGCGTCTCGCCCTGCGTCCACCACTTGGCCTGCCAGTTGTGGCCGCCGTACGAGGCGGTCATGCCGTTGGTGTAGACGGCCGAGGAGGCCCAGGCGCCGACGCAGGCCGGGGCGGCCGCGGCGGACGAGGCGGGGAGGGCGATCGCGAGGCCGAGGGTGACGGCAGCGGCGGCGGCCAGGGAGAGGGCACGGCGGCGTAGCGCACGTATCACGTAACTGCTCCTTCGGTGGGGGGAGTTGCCGTGGGGGCGGCGACTACGGCCACTGAACCGAAGGTGGTCTGGACCTGTCAAGGTCTAGACCAAATGAATCCTTTGCTCCGCTCGCGCTCCGGGAGCCTGGCACCCGCCGCAAAACGCCGGTCCGGCGTGACGACGAAGGTCGTCACGCCGGACCGGAGGAAACGGATCAGCTGCCGGCGGAGAGGTTGCCGGAGAGTACCGGGATGTTGTCCAGGATGTGCGACAGGGGCTCGTCGCCCTTGGCCTGGGTGGAGTTCTCGGTGCACTGCTGGTTCTGCGGGTTCGACAGGACGTTGATGTCCTGGACGTTGATCGGGACGGCGCCGAGCAGCCCCTGCGCGTTCACCTTCAACGGCAGACCGATGCAGGGCTTGTTCAGGGAGCCCTGGACCACGTTGAGCTGCGGGCTCATGGCGCCCTCGGTCTCCTGGTTGCCGTAGATCTGCGAGGAGTGGTTGCCGTTGATCGTGTTGACGCCGTTGTCGTTGCCGATCGCCATCGCCGGGGAGGCGGCGAAGGCGCCCGCGCCCAGGGCGGTGGCGGTGATCGCGGCGGAGGTCATGAACTTCTTCAGCATCTCTGAGAATCCTTCTGTCGCATGAGTCGTTCCCCGGCGGGACATGCTGGTCAACTGCCACCACGACTCATGGTTATCGCCCGTCACCCGTGCGGCCCAACAACTCGCCCCCCATGCGCCGGAGGCGCCCCCCTGTCGTCGGGGTGGTCCGAGGTCACGGCGGCGATGGTCACGCCGAACCTGGAGGTGGGCCGCCCGGCGGGGATCGCGCGGTCGCCGTCACCCTCGATGATCGGCGCGGAGGTGTGGGGAGCCCGGGAACGACGCCGACCAGGCCGATGGGCCGGGCCGGGCGGAGTCGCCCGGTCCCGCCGTCGGGACGGCGAGACTGAGCTCCTCGACGGTGAGGGCGAGGGTCAGCCGGTCTTGCGGCGGACCTTCTTGTTCTTGCCGCCGGCGCCGCTGCTGGAGCCCTGCACCTTGGCCCGGTTCTGGTGGGCCTGCTGCGCGTGGGCGTTCGCCGCGTTGCGATCCAGCGCCTCCCGGAACTTGCGCTTGGCCGCGTCGGCCGGCGACTCGTCCTGCGGGGTGTCTGTTTCGTCAGCCATTTTGTCCTCCTGGGGTGATCAAGCCGTTTCAGTCTGTCAGCTGCCGTGCCCGCTGACCAGCGGTTTCCCGCCGGACGTGGCGGACGGCCGCCGCGACGGCACCGTCCCCGCGCCGGCCGCGCACCGTTCCCGCACTTCCTCCGCACGGGCTCCGCGCCGGCCGTCGCGCCCGGGATCAGGCGGGAGCGGCCGGTGCCTGGGCCCCGTTCCCCGCTCGGATCGCGGCCAGCGTGGCCCGGTGGAGCGTGTGCGGATCACCGTGCGGGAGCGGGCTGCCGCTGAGCGTGTACCACTCGTCCGCGTCGGTGTACTGGACCTCGAAGCGGACCTTGCCGTCCGGTCCGGCGACGGTACGGAGCGTGAGCGGTCCGGTGATGACTCCGACCTCGTCGGTCATCGCGCCGCCCGGCCCGGCCAGGACCTCGTCCCGCCACTCCTGGGGCGCGTTCACCGGGCGCACGTGTCGATCATGGTGGTCAGCATGGCTTTCTCCGGTTCGGTGACGGTCAGGCCGTAGTCGGACTTCACGGTGGTCCAGGCCCGCCCGTACTGGCACCAGCTGCTCTTGTCCGTCGGCTGCCACAGGTCCGGGCTCTGGTCGCCCTTCGAGCGGTTGGACGACGCCGACACGGCCAGCAGCTGCGGGTGGGTCAGGTCGTTCGCGAAGGCCTTGCGCCGGGCGGCGTCCCAGCCGGCGGCGCCGGAGCGCCAGGCCTCCGCGAGCGGCACCATGTGGTCGATGTCCAGCTTCCCCGCGTCGCCCAGCGCCGCCCCGTCGTACAGGCTCTTCCAACTGCCCGACACGGCACGGCACTCGGCGTCCTGCTTGACTCCGGAACCGTCCCGCTTGAGGACGACCTCGCGGGTGTCGCACTTGTTGCCCTGCTCGGCCCAGTGCGTGAACTTGTCCCGGCTGTAGCCGACCATGGTGCCCGCCTTGGCCACCTTCAGCCCGGCCAGCCGGGTGCGCGCCTCGGCGGCGGTGACCATGCCGGGCAGCACGTCCCCGGCGGCCGGCTTGCCGCCGGCCGCCGGAGGGGCCGAGGTCGGCGCGGACGCCTTCCCGCTCGCCTGCCCGCCCGGTTTGCCGTCGGCCTTGCCGTCCCCCTTGCCGTCCGCGCCGCCGCCGGAGCCGGCGCACCCGGACAGGCCCAGCACCAGCGCCACCGCCAGCGCGCCGCCCCGTACACGTATCTGACGTCCCATGACCCCACCCCGAGCAGACTCCGCACTCCGACCCGGGAAGACTACCCATATCCGGACATCCAACCGCCGGAAGGGCGGCGCCGCCCCGAGGGCCGGGGTCACACCGGGGGCATGCCCGGGATCACGCCCAGGACGCCGCCACCAACGACCGCTCCGCCGCCGCGAGATGGGCGGCCGCCGCCAGCCACGCCCAGGCGTACCGCTCGGCCGACGCGTCCGCGAGCCGGCCGAAGGCGTCGCGGGGCCGCCGGTCCGCCTCCGCGGTGAGCGCGGCGGCCAGCTCCGCCGCCGAGCCGAACCCGGACCGCCGCAACGGCCCGGCGAGAGCGAGCGGCTCCGCGCCGCGCGCGGCCTCGGCGACCGCTCGCCGGCCGCCCGCGACTCCCGTCTCCAGCAGCCGCCGTACCCGCCACAACGGGGAGTCGGCCAGCGGATCCGGACCGCTCGCCGGCGCGACCGCGGACGCCGGCACCTCTGGTACGAGGCCTTCGGCATCACCTGGGAAGTGCACGCCCTGGAGCCGGTCGTAGCCGAGGTCCGCCCGGCCGAGCCACTCGGGCGGCAGCCGCAGCGTGTACCGCGCCCCGGGTACGGCGCCCACCGCCAGCGGCCGCAACGTCGCGGCCCGGTCCAGGTCGGGGCGCCCCAGCACCCGCAGCTCCAGCCCCGGACGACCGGCGATCCGGCGCAGGTTGGCCGCGTGCGGCAGCTCCGGATGCGGATGGGCGGGCGCCAGCCGCAACAGCGGCGCGCCCGGGGTCAGCTCGCGGACCAGGACGTGGTCGCCGGATGCCCCGACCACCCGGACGTCGCAGCCCAGCAGACCCGGCTCGGCGTCCTCGGCGGGCATCGCGGCCACCGCCTCGGCCGCCGGCCGGGAGAACAGCGCCGCCGTCGGCCCCTCGCCCCAGCCCACCCCGCCCACCGGGGTCGCCCGCACCCCGCGCCCGGCCCCGAGCCGCCCTTCGGGGGAGACGGTCGCGCCGACGACGCGCAGGCCGCCGCGCGCGAGCCCGGCGTGGTCGAGCACCGCCCCGCCGAGCGCCACGGAGGCGGAGCCGGCGCCCCGGGCGCGGGCCAGGCCGCCGGGGCGGACGTCGGACACGGAGTAGCGCGCGCCGTCCGGGCCCAGCAGGTGCGTGACCACACCGCCGTACCCGGTGGCGGACAACACCGGCTCGCGGCACAGCCCGTACACGCGCAGGCTCCCGCCCGCCTCGTAGGCGCGGCGGACGGTGCCGACCAGGCCGGCGTCCGCCGCGCCGGAGGCCAGCAGCCCGGCGGTGTACAGCAGCTCGCGGAAGGCCGTGGTGAGCTCCGAGAGCCGCTGGGCGGCGCTGCGGTCGCGGGCGGCGCGCAGACCCCGTACCACCCGCAGGGCGGCGGCCTCGGCGCGCGGCAGCCCGGCGATCCGCGCGGTGTGCGCGGCCCGGAGCAACTCGGCCTGAACGACGGCGCCACCGGCGGTGACCCCCGCAGCCAGCGCCTCGGCAGCCGCCTCCCACAGCGCCCCGGCCGCCCGCGCCTGCGCGGCGGTAAGCCCCTGCCCGTCCCCACCCCCCGCCACCTCGGTCCGTCCGCCCCGCTGAACGACGAGGCCGCGCCCGGCCTCGCCTCCCACTCCAGCCCCGCCACCACCACCCCGCCTGGCGCCCGCGCCCTCCTCGGCGCCCGCGGCCGCCTTCGTGCCCCGCGCGGACACCGGCCCGGCGCCCGTGCCTGCTTCGGCGCCCGCGCCTGCCTGGCCGCCCGCGGCCGCCGTGGCGCCCGCGGCCGCGTTCGCGCCATGCGCGGACACCGTCCAGGCGCCCGCGTCCGCTTCGGCGCTTGTGCCTGCCTCGGGGTCCCGGTCCGGCTGCTGCCGGCCCTGGGCGGATACCGGTTCGGCGTTCGCGCCCGGCTCGGCCAGCGCATCCCCGTCCCGCTCGGCCAGAGCATCGGCATCGGCGATCGGCGCCGCCCCCAGAAGCGCCGCCCGGTGCAGGCAGCGTGGCGCCAGCAGGCAGGTGCAGACGGCCTGTTCCGCCTCCGTGACCGCGCCCGACGGCCCGGGCCGGAGCGTCACCACGGCGTCCTCGCCGAACCGGAAACTGACGCTCCCGTCAGCGTCCCGGACGGTACCGGTACCGGCACCGGCGGCGCCGGCACAGCCCTCGATCGCGGCGTCGAGCTTCTTGCGCAGCCGCGCGCTCAGGTTCTCCACCGCCTCGGCGAACACCTCGGGGGCGATGGCCGGCAGGGGAAACGTGTTCGACTCGTCGGTGGTGCTCAATTGGATTCTCCACGAAGGCGTTCGCCCACCCAGCGGGCGAGGGCGAGGGGACTGAGCGCGGCCACCGGCATCCCGGCCGCGACGAGCTGCCGCGCCACCGGCACCGAGTACCGCGGCGTGCCCGCGTCGTCGAGCGCGGCGCAGCCCAGCAGGTGGGCGCCGCTGGAGGCGAGCGCGCGGACCTCGCCGAGCAGCCCGCCGAGCGGCGCGCCCTCCTCGAAGTCGCTGACCACCACGACCAGCGTCCGGCTCGGCACGGTGATCAGCGAACGGGCGTGCGCGAGACCCGCCGCGATGTGCGTACCGCCGCCGACCCGGACCTCCAGCAGCAGCGACAGCGGGTCCTCGACCCGGTCGGTGAGGTCCACCACCTGCGTGGAGAAGGCGAGGAAGTGCGTGGACAGGGTCGGCACCCCGCCCAGCACGGCGGCCGTCAGCGCCGACCAGATGACGGAGGCCTCCATCGAGCCGGAGACGTCCACGACCAGGATCAGCCGCCAGTCGGCCTCCCGGCTCGCCCGCGTGCTGAACACCGGGCGCTCCGGCACGACCACCACCCGGCCGTCGTCCAGCCGCCGGGTGTGCGCGAGGTTGGCCCGCAGGGTCCGGGCCAGGTCGAGCCGGCCGCCGGGCCGGCGGGTCGGGCGCGGGGTGGCGATGCCCGACAGCGCCGGCCGCAGCCGGGTCGCCAGCTCCCTGGCCAGCTCGTCCACCAGCCGCTTGACCAGCGGGCGCAGCCGGGCGAGTTGCGCCTCCGGCATGCCCCCGGCCAGCGACAGGACCGAGGTCAGCAGCTCCACCGAGGGACGCACCAGCGCCGGGTCGAGCTGGGCCAGCACGTCCGTGCGCCCCGTGCCGGCCGCGTCGGCCAGCACCTCCTCCCGTACGTCCGCGCCGAACAGCGCCTCCAGCTCCGCCGACCACTCGCGGGCCGTCGGGAAGGAGGGGTCCTGGCCGCCGCCCGGGCCCGTGCCGCCCTCGACATCGGAGGCACCCTCGCCGCGCCCGGCGCCGTACAACTCGTCGAGCGCGCGGGCGTAGCGGCGCGCGTCGGCCGGAAGCCGGTCGCGCTGGCGGCCGAGCAACAGCCGCCACCGGTCGGCCGGAGCCAGCCGGCGATCCGTCGGAACGGGGCCGCGGGCAGCCCCGGCCGGCGCGTCGGCGACCGCATCCGCCTGCGCTTCCGTATCGGCCTCCGTGTCCGGGGCGGGCAGCGGCAGGGCCTTGAGCGCCGCGCGTCCGGCCGCGTCCGCCGCCGCCCACAGGGCGAGCAGCGCGGGCGGTGCCTCCAGCGACACGTCGATCCGGTCGCCGAGCCGCTCGGTGACGGTGTCCAGCAGCCGCCCGCGGGCCGCCGGAGCCAGTACGTCGAAGCCGCCGCGCAGGGCCGGGAGCCGGTCCAGGAACGCCTGGTCGGCGAGGCTGTCCACGCGGTCCAGCAGCGGGGTGAGCGCCGCCGGGGAGGACTGGAGCAGGGGGCCCGCGGCGGTGAGCAGGCCGCCGAGGCGACGGGCCAGGGCGCGCCGGCTCTCGGGCGTGACGGCGCCGTCGATCCAGCCGGCGGCGCGGCCCCCGAGTCCGGCGGCGGGATCCAGGTCCAGGAGCACCCGTACGGCCAGGGCCGCGCCCTGCATCAGCGGGGACGCGCTGTCGGCCAGTTCCGCCAGGGCGGAGTCGATCCGGAGCCCCAGGTGCCGGCCCGCGGCCCGGTCGGCGAAGGCCACCAGGGCGCCCGCGTCGGCGGGGTCGTCACTGCCGGCCAGGCCGGGCAGGGCCCGTACCGCCGCCTCCAGGAGCTCGCCGGTCAGCTCGGCGGCGGCCGCCCGGGCCCCGGCGGACGTACCGGGGAAGTGCCCGCGCCGCAGGCCTTCCAGCAGCGCGAGCGCTTCGAGGAGTTCGGGCAGGCCGGCGGTCTCGGGCAGCACGGCCGCCGCCTCGTCCAGTCGTACGTCGACCAGTTCGGGCAGGTCACACCGCGCGGCGGCGCCCAGCCCGGCCAGGATCTGCGCGGGCGTCGGGCCGCCCTCCGCGGTGGCCCGGCGTGCGATGTCACGCAGCGTCCCGGCGGCCGCCTGGGCGGCGTTGACGCCGCGGACCCCCGCCAGATCGAGGCGCGCGGGCACGGACGGCGTCCAGGACAGCCGCCACTTGGTGCCGAGGGCGGCGCCGTCGCCGGTGGCCGCCACGGACAGCTGCTCCCCGTAGGAGGCCCCGCAGACCAGCAGCCGTTGCAGCATGACCTCGCGACGGGCGTCGAGGGGCGAGCGCAGCGGGTCGAGCCGGACCTCCCGGGACGCGGGCTCCTGCGGGGACGGCAGCCTCAGCTCCGCCAGTTCGGCCTCGACGGAGGGCCCGAGCCCGGACCGCGGGGCGTGCGGGCTGACCCGGCCGCGGCCGGTCCCGACGAGCACCGCCTCCAGCGCGCGGGCCTGCGGCTGCCCCTGGCCGAGCACGGTGCTCACGGCCTCCAGCAGCTCCCCGCGCCCGGGAGCCGGCAGCGCCCGAAGCCCGGCCAGGTCACAGGCGACCCGCAGCATCTCGGCCGCCTCCCCGGTCCCGGCGACGTGCCCGACCCGGCGCAACTCCCGGCACACCCCGACGATGGCGACGGACGCGGCATCCCGCACCCGCTCCGGCACCCCACCGGCCTCCAGCACGGCCTGCTGCCAGAGCGGATCCCGAATCCCGGCGGGATACCCGGACCGCGAGTCGAGCAACTCGTACGCGTACGCGACGAGCGACGTCACGACGTCACCGCCGCCGGTACCGGCGGTGTCCGCGCCGGGGTTCCCGGGAGCGGGCCTGCCCGGAGCCGGTCCCGCGCCGGGGCCGGCGTCGGGGCCGGCGTCGCGCGGGGCCGGCACGGCCGGCCCGGCGGCGAAGCGCCGGCGGCGGGAACCGCCGCGAGGAGGGCAGGGGCGTGGAAGGCGCCGATGACGGCGGCCACGCGGCGGCCGCCGGACGCGGCGCCGGCGATGACCTCGCGCATGCGGGCCTCGCGGGCCAGGTCGGTGGCGGGGACGGGCGCGTCCGCGCGCAGCCCCCATCCGACGCCCAGCGCGGCGCGCCGGACCGCCTCCGGGGAGCAGCCCGGGGCGAGCACCTCCACCGCGCGGTCCCACAGGTCGTCACCGTCGCGCCCCGTCCCGGACGCGGACAGGGCGTCCGAGAACGGCCGCCGCCCCGGGACCGGGGCCTCGGCCCCGCCCGGCGCCGTCCACCCCGCATCGCCGAGCGGCAGGTCGCAGCACACGACCTCCGCCCCGCGCTCCCGCGCCCAGCGGATCGCCGCCAGCTCGGGGGAGAAGTCCGCGAACGGGTAGAAGGCCAGCCGGCCCTGCGCCCCGGCCCCGGCCAGCGCCACCGGCGCCACCGTCTCCGGGTCCGCCAGGTGCTCCAGCCACGGCTGGAAGTCGGCCGGCAGCTCCACGCAGACGACCTCCGCCCCCGCCTCGTCCAGCAGCGCCGGAACGACCGCCGCCAGCGCGGGGCTGTGGTGCCGCACCCCCAGCAGGTACGGCTCGCGGCTCGCGGCCAGCGCGTCCACCGCGGGCCGCGGATCGATCAGCTCCGTCACCGAAGGCTCCCGCGCAGGTCCCACAGCCGCCGCCACATCGCCGAACCGTCCTCCGCGCGGCGCCGCACCGGGCCGTCCCAGTACCCCAGCAGCCGCCCGTGGTCGGCCGGGTCGTCCTTGCGTACGACACCCAGCAGATGCCCCGGCAGCAGGTCCAGCACGTCCCCGCCCGGCAGGTACGCGGCCGCGACCCCCAGCGACGCGGCCACCTGCACCGCCTCGGCGGTGGACATCACCGTGCCCGGCCGCTCCACGTCCCAGCCCTCGGCGGAGCGCCCGGACCGCAGGTCCCGGAAGACCGTGACGAGCGCGTCCAGCACCGCGTCGTCCACCCCGAACGACGCCCCGGCCCGCTGCACCGCCGCGACCGCCTGCCGGCGGATCAGCGTGGCCTCCGCGTCCGCGTCGGCGATCGGCGCGACCGTCTCGAAGTTGAACCGCCGCTTCAGCGCGGCGGACATCTCCGAGACCCCGCGGTCGCGCAGGTTGGCGGTGGCGATGACCGTGAAACCGGGGGCGGCGGACACCACCGCGTCCTCGGTGGCGGTCAGCTCGGGCACGCTCACCCGCCGGTCGGACAGGATCGACACCAGCGCGTCCTGCACCTCCGGCAGACAGCGGGTGATCTCCTCGACGCGCGCCACCCGGCCCGTTCGCATCGCGGAGAGCACCGGAGAGTCGACCAGCGCGCCCGAACTCGGCCCCTGGGCCAGCAGCAGCGCGTAGTTCCAGCCGTAGCGGAAGGCGTCCTCCGTGGTGCCGGCGGTGCCCTGCACGGTCAGCGCGCTGGTCCCGCAGACGGCGGCCGACAGCAGCTCGGAGAGCATGGACTTGGCGGTACCGGGCTCGCCGGTCAGGAGCAGCCCGCGCTCACCCGCGAGGGTGACCACGCAGCGCTCCACCAGCGCCCGCTCGCCGACGAACTTCGGGGCGATCACCAGCTTGGCCGGCAGCCCCGCGCGGCGCCCCGGCAGGGCCAGTTCGGCGCCGTCGCTGCCGCAGACGAAGGTGACGACGGCGCGCGGGGTCAGCGCCCAGCCGGGCGGCCGCGGCCCGGTGTCCTGGGCGGCGAGGAAGGCCAGTTCGGCGGCGTACCGCTCCTCGGCCGGCATGACCTGCCGGGCGGGTGCGGGCTGTTCGGTGGTGGTCATCAGGGTCGTCCTCTGAGGTGATGCGGGAATTCGGATGTGAGGCAAAAGGGAGGGGCGGGCGCGGCGCACCCCGCGGGGCAACGCCGCGCCCACCGGGAGGGCCCGGTGTCAGCGCCGGGTGCCGGCGCCCGGTGTCAGCGCCGCCGCGTGCGGGTGCGCTTGACCTTGAGCTCCTCGAAGCGCGGCGCGTCGCCCTCCCGCACCCGCCGCCAGGCCCGCTCGTACAGCTCCGCGACCGGCTCGGTGGGCACCAGAACCCCCAGCGTCGGGTACCGGCCGCCGGCCGGCCCGTACATCGAGAGCTTCCACGCCTCCAGCGGCAGCACGGGCGAGGACATCTCGGCCCACCCGCCCGGCAGGAAGAGCGAGCGTCCGGCCCGGCTGCGGCTGGCCTCCACCACCAGGTCGGTGGCGGCCAGTTCGGCGCGGGCCGCCTTGAGGCGGGCCGGCTTCCAGCCCGTCCAGCGCGCGATGTTGCGGTCGGTCGGGTCGGGCATCGCGAGCAGCGTCAGGTACAGCGCCGCGGCGTCGGCGCCCAGCCCGTACGCCTCGGCGGCCTCCGCCACCAGCCCCGGGACGGAGCGGCTCGGATCCTGCGGCCACCAGGTGCCGTCCGCGTCCGCCTCGCCCGCCGCCGGGGCGCCCGGGTCGGCGAGCAGCCGGGCGAACGCCGGTTCGTGGACGGCCCGCAGCGCCGTCTCGACGGCGTCCGGCCGCTGCTCGTCCCCGCGCAGCAGCGGCAGGTACGGGTCCGAGCCGGTGGAGTCCAGCAGCGCCGGCCGCAGCGCGGGCTTGGGCCGGAAGTCGTGCGTGGGCAGGACGACCGCGCCGTAGCGCTCGTAGCCCGCGCCGGTCTCGGTCGGGTTCCCGGCCGCCTTGCGGAAGTCGGTCAGGTCGGCGTAGCCCCCGTAGCTGAGCAGCAGTTCGGGCGCCGCGAGCCGCTGTCGCAGGGCGGTGAGCACCGGCGGCAGGCCGGCGCGCAGCGCGTCGCCCGCGGGCAGCCGGTGGGCGAGCCAGGCGGCCAGGGCCAGCGAGCCCGTCAGCACGGCCGAGGTGAAGGGCCGTTCGGTCGGCACGGCCGCCTCGACGTGGTCGCCGACGACCTTCCAGGCCACGTCGGTGGAGAGCTCCGGGGCCGCCGCCGGATCGAGCAGCGCGGGCAGTCCGCGCTGTCCCGCCCAGCCGTGCCGGACGATCCGGGCGGCCTCGGTCGCCAGCCAGTCCGGTACCGGCGTGCGGCGGCCCACGCGCCGGTTCCACACCGCCGCGGCCGCGGCCACGTCCGGCCCCTCGCTCCACAGCCGCGCCGGGTCGGCGGGCAGCAGCGCCGCGACCACGGCCTGCCGCACGTCGGCGGCGAGCGCCTTGAGCTCGTCGCGGGCGTGGCCCGCCTCGGTCGCCTTGACGCCGAGCACCTTGCGCTCGTCCGCGGGCAGGAAGTTGCCCTGCCAGCTGTCGACGCGCGGCAGCCCCGCCACGATCAGCTTGGCCATCACACCCGAGACCCCGGTGAGCCGGGAGAACTCCTCGGCGGCCTCCGGGAGGAAGGGCGCAGAGCCCCGCTCGGCGGCCTCGCCGAGGAAGGCGGCCAGCCAGCCCTGGCCGTGCTCCCGCTCGCCGAGCGGGGCGTCACCGAGCGCGGTGTACGGGCCGGGGACGTCGAGGCGGCCGGTGGGGTCGTACAGCAGCGCCCCGAACTGGTGGCCGTCCGGCACGGAGGTGTCGTGCTCGGTCAGGCCGAGCACGGCGCCGCCGCCCAGCGGCAGCACGGCGCGGTGCGGCACGCTCCGCGCGAGGCCGTCGGGGGTGCTGAGGTGGCGCTGGTCGAGGTGGATCAGGACCCGGCGCCAGTGCGCGGCGGAGCCCTCGGCGCAGTCCAGGCCGAGCTCGTCCACCAGCTGGAGCAGGGCGACGAGCGCCGCGCGCTCCTCCTCGGACGTGCCGACGGCGACGGCCCGGTAGGCGATGGCCGCCGGGTGGTCCAGCAGCGGCGTGAACGGCAGCCCGCTGTACGGCAGAACGGGCATCTCGAAGTGCAGCCGGCCGGGCACCTCGGGCGCGTCCGCCAGGGCCCGGGCGGCGGCGAGCTCGCGCAGGAAACGGTGCGCGGTGTCGTTGTCCCCGCCCCAGCTGTAGTAGCCGGTGCCGGTCAGGCCGTTGAGGGCATCGCCGATCAGCCGGTCGACGGGCCCCCGCACGGTCTCGGCGACCGCCCCGGTCTCGGGGTGCAGCCGGGCGGCGACCCGGTCCAGGGACTTCTGCTGGGTGACCGCGAACCGCAGTGCCTCGACGACGCCGCCGATCATCTTCGGGTCCGTGACGCCCGGCAGCGCGGCGCTCACCAGGTCCGGCAGTTCCTCGGCCTTTCGGACCTCGACCGCGGCCTTGAGCAGCGCGCCGACGGTCTCCCGGTCGGCCGCGCGCAGCGCCGCCGAGGACTCGGGGTCGCGCGGGCGCAGCGCGTACCAGTGGTCGAGCGGCGGCAGGTCGACGCTGCCGGTGGCGTACCCGGCGGCCCGGTGGCCGTCGCGCGACTGGAGCGTGACCACCCCGTCGGGGTCGGCCAGGCTGACCTGGCGCCAGCGCGCGCTGAGGGCGCGTGGACGCTCGTCGCCGGGGAACACCAGGGCGGCGAGGGGCATGTCGTGGCCCTCGGGCGCGGTGACGGTGCGCCCCGCGAGGTCGCAGGCGTGCCAGCCCCGGCCGCGCACGTGCACGGGCCGCCAGCCGAGCAGGCCGTCCACGGGCGCGCCGAGCACCGAACCCTCGACGGTGGGAGCGGGCCGCAGCCGGCAGGAGGCCAAGGACAGCTTGGCGCCCTCGGGGTGCCCGCGCAGCGCGTCGGACAGGACGCCAGGCAGCGACCGGCGGCCGTGGGAGGCGCCGGCGGGGGCGGTGGGGTCGTACTCGCGCCAGCCCGGCTCGGGGGTCTCGGCGCGGTTGCGGTCCCATCCCTCCCACACCCAGTACGAGGTGCCGTCGGACAGCATCTCCCGCTCGGCGGGCAGCGCGGTGTCACCCGCGTGCAGGACGCCGGCGCCGGTGGCCCGCCCGCCGCCCGGCAGCGGCAGGGTGGTGGAATCGGAACGCAGCTGCCAGTGCCGCTGCCCGTTCGTGTCCAGGGTGAAGACGGCGTCGGGCGCGGTGTGCCAGTAGCCCTCCGTCGTGTTGGTGCTCCAGGACGACCAGAAGACGAGCAGGGCCCCGTCGACGTAGTGGAAGCCGTACTGGTACGAGTTGCCGCTCGGGGCGCGCAGGTCGTGCGTGAGGACGGCCCCGTCGGCGTCGAGGACACGGACCTGGGTCTGGTTGGCGACGATCAGGTACGGCCAGGCCTCCACGACGGTCAGGTCCTGCCTTCCCTGGCCGGGCCGCATCTCGGCGACCGCGCTCTCCCAGGCGGGCCACGTCAGTTCCTCCAGGAGGCCGGCGCGCAGGGTGCGCGCGAGGGTCTCCCCGAGGTCGGTGGCGGCTGCCGCGGCGACCTCCTCCGGGGCGAGCTCCAGCGCCTCGTACGGCAGCCAGGTGAGCCGCCGGATCGCGTCGGGCACCCCGGGCAGCCCGGCGGCCTTCGACGAGCGGGCGACCTCGCGCACCCACTCCGTCAGCAGCGGACGCCCGCCGGGCGCTGCGGCGACGCGGCGGACGATGTCCTCGCCGGCGTCGCTCAGGCCGTTCAGGGCCGCGCGGAAGGCGGGGTGGAACCGCTCGTCGGCGCCGAGGGCGACCAGATCGCGGCGCTGCTCGGCGCGGGCCCAGTCGCTCAGGTTCAGCTGGGCGTTGCCCTTGGGGTCGGGAGCGGCGACCGGGATCTCCAGCGAGAGGAGCAGGTCCACCAGGTCGACGTCCTGCACGGTCACCCGCAGGCCGTCCTCCCGGCCGGGCCGGGCCAGTTCGGCGCGCAGCCGCGCCGCGCTGCGCTCGACGATGTCGAGCAGGAACGGTGGGGTGGGGCGCTGCCCCCAGCCGGTGTGGCGGGCCTTGTGGAAGCGCTCCAGCCAGCCCGCGGTGCCGTCGGGGGAGCGCTCCTCGGCGGGCACCTGCTCCCCGGTCAGCCCCGCGGTCGCGCCGGACTCCTCCAGGACGTCCAGCCACAGGCCGGTGAGGTCGCCGTCCCCGCCGCCCGGCAGGGTCAGCCCGAGCAGGGTCCCCCGTACGGCGGGGACCCGGCGGGCGAGGGCGATCAGCGCGCCGCGGTGCGCCGTCCACCAGCCGTACGCGGCGCGCAGCGTGGCGGGCAGCGGCAGCAGCTCGGCGAGGTACTCCTGCTCGGGCTCGGTGCCGGTCAGCCCCGCGGCCTTGGCCAGGCGGCGCAGCTCGACGGCGACCTGCGCGGACGGCGCCAGGCCGCCCGCGGTGCGGCGTACGCACAGCCGGCGGAACCGCTCGAAGGCCTCGGCGGGGGAGACCCGCACCGCCAGCTCCTTGCCGTACCCGGTGAGCACCTTCACCGGCAGTGCTCCGGCCAGCGCGAACTCCAGGAAGGCCGCGTCCAGGCGCTCCTCGTCGACGGTCAGCCCGTGCTGCGCCTCGGCCTTGCGGGCACGGCTGAACAGCTGCCCGGCGTACGTGGTGTTCTCGACGGCCAGGAAGACCCGCGCGGCCTGCTCGTAGAAGACGGGAAGGAAGTGCGGGACGGCGGCGGCGAGCCGGCCGGCCATCTCCAGGCACGCGTCCAGCGCGGCCTTGGGCTTGGTCTTGGCCTGCCGGGCGGCCCGGTCGAGTTCGGGGACGATGGCGAGCGCGTGGTGCCCGTCCTCGGGGTGGTGCACCAGCACCCACTCGGGGAACCCGAGGGCCTGGCGCTGCCCGAGGCCCACCACGGGCGGCTCGCCCTCCTCGGGTACGAGCCCCAGGAACCCGGCGGCGAGGTCCTCGGCCGGACCGAGCTCGGCGGCCGCGAGCCGGACGACGACCCGGTCCTCGGCGAGCGCCGGGTGGCGGTAGGCCCGCGCCGTCAAGTCGACGGCCTGGGCGCCCGCGTCCGGGGTGCCCGGCGGGAGCACGGCGCCCGCCTTGAGGAGCAGTTCGGCCTCGCTCACGGCCCGGCCCTTCTTGTTCTCGGTGGTCGTGTTCACGCGTTCCCGCCCTCTTCGATCTTCCGGCCGGCGTACAGCGCCGCGGCCATCCGCATGCCCTCGGACCAGGCCACCGGTCCGACCTCCACCAGGCGCACCGCCCGGCCGTCCTCGTCGTGCCAGCTCAGCCCGCCGGTGGTCTGCTCGTCGTCGTAGTACGGCTCGCCGATCCACACCGACGCCTCCGTGGTGCGGCCGCCGTCGCGCACGTGGCAGGTGGCGTAGCCGCCGGAGACCCGGTAGCCGAGGCCGGTGGCCCGCGCCGCGAGGCTGAAGCGGTTGGGGAACACGCCGCCCGCGTAGTCCCGTACCTCGTTGGTGTTCTCCGGGAGCACCGCCGGGCGTTCCCAGGTCGCCCGGTGGATCTGCTCGACCCGCTGGGTGATGCCGAGTTCGGCCGCGAAGTCCCGTACGTCGTCCAGGTCGGGCAGCAGCACCGGGTGCGGCAGCGTCACCGTGCGCGGGGAGAGCCGTACCGTCTCGCCGTCGAGGTTGACCACCTTCAGCTCGCCGGACTCGGTGGCGTCCCGCAGGAAGCCCACCTCGTCCGGGTCGTCGCCGACGACGGCCATGTCGCGCAGGGCCTCCTGCCAGGCCTCGTCCCGCCACACCCGGGCGAGCAGCGCCGTCGGCACCGGCAGGGAGGACACCATCCAGGCGTCCACCTGCGCGACGCACGCGGCCGTGTGCCGGTCCAGCCACTCGGCGAGCTGCCGCAGCCGGTCCACCTCGGGGTGGTCCCGCAGTGCCTTGGGCAATGCCTTCAACTGCCGCCCCGTGGCACCGCGTGCCACCACGCGCCCGTCCACGAGGGCGATCTCGTACCCCTCACCCGCCGCCAGCCAAGCCATCAGCCCGTACCCCTCCGCCTGTCCCGAATCCGATCGCGCGCAGCCCTCACCGGGGCGACGACAACGCCCCTGAGCTGCGGTATGCGGGGAGACTAACCAGCGCCACTGACAACGCCCGCGCCAGGGCGCCCGGATGGGCGGCGCGAGCGGCCGCGCCGATGCGGAACCGGGTGCCGGAGCCGAACCGGAAGCGCTGCGCGGGCGCTGGGCCGGCCTCTCGTCAACATCGCATATGCCAGTTTGATTGCCGTATCGAGCCAGTGGATGCACGGCTCGATCGCTGTTAGAGTCCGCATGCGCGCACCCCGTGAGGGTCGCGAGGACGGCCGATCCGAAACCTTGATCTGCCACGGAAATGGCGAGCCCAGCACCCCGGGACCCAGCCGTGTAGCCAGCCGGAGAAGAGCCGACCCCGAACACCCCCGCCTTCGGTACCCGACCCGGCCATGTCGTTTGTGGATCCAGCGTGTGGAATCAGAAGGAGCACTCCGTGAACAAGGGAACCCCGCGACGTCTCGTCGCCGTCAAACTGCTGGCCCCGGGAGCAGTTCTGGCCCTGCTGGTGCCAGCCGCCGCGTACGCCAACACCGTGAGCGTGACGGTGAAGACCCCCGGGGCCACCGCCGGCCCCGCCGCCACCTTCGCCGAGATCTCCACCCACGCCGACTGCGCGAGCGGCCTGATCTCCGGCGGCGGGATCAACCAGGCCATAGGCACCGGGATGACCTCCAACGGCAACCACGTCAACGGCACCTCGCCGAGCCCCGACGGCACCACCGAATACACCGGTTCCACCGGGGTCGTCGGCACCGACATCACCCACTGGCTGGGCATCGGCGGCAGCGGTGGCGCGGTCAACGCCTCGTTCTCCAGCACCCCGTACGCCATGTGCTTCACCAGCAACCTCGTCAACCACACCCAGGTGGTCATGAACAAGCTGACCGGGCCCGCCGGAAGCGGAGTCGTGGGCCTGGTCACCGCCACCTGTCCGGCGAACACGCGGCTGCTCGGCGGCGGCGCCCGAACCACCCCGGCCAGCGTCGGCAGCCTCAAGCCGATCGCGAGCTTCCCCACCTTCAACAACGCGGGCCACGCCTTCGGCCAGAAGGCCGCGGCCGACGGCGAGACCAACCCCGACTCCTGGAGCGCGGTCGGCTGGAACGGGGGCGGCGGCGACAGCGGCAACACCACGTACGCCTACGCCATCTGCAGCGGGAACAACATCGACGTCGGCGCGGTCACCGTCAAGGTCCGCAACACCGAGGTGAGCGGGCCGACCGCGGGCACCGCGGGCCAGACCGCGACGGTCGGCTGCGGTGAGAACGACGGCAAGCTGATCAGCGGCGGCGCCGCCGTCAGCGCCGGCAACGTGACGACCACGAACTTCACCGGCCCGGCCTCCGTCGGTGACCACCTCAACGGAAGCTACCCCAGCGACTCCGGCGGCAACCCGGTCGGCGACGGCACCACCACCGCCGCGTACTGGACGGCCTACGCCCACACCGGGGCGCCGAGTTCGCCCGGTACCGACACCGACGCCTGGGCGCTGTGCGCCAACGACGGCGTCTGACCGTCCGATCCGTTCGATCCGTTTTATTCGCTTGTTTTGTTCGAGAGGCAGGGCATGTTCAGATCCAAGACGACGATCGCCGCCGGGGTGGCCGGCCTGCTGGCCGCCGTACTGACGCCGCTCACCGCGTCCGCCGAGCCGGGCTCCGCCGACGCCCCGGCGCCGGCGGCCTGCGGTGCGGGCGGGGTCTTCGCCGCGTCACCCGTCGGCTGTACGTACGCCGCGGCCGGGACGGACACGTTCACCGTCCCGGACGGGGTGAGCGCGATCACCGTCGACCTGTTCGGGGCCGAGGGCGGCAGCGCGGCCGGGTTCGTCTCCCCGAACCCCGCGAACACCGGCTCCCCCGGCGGCCTCGGCGGTGAGACCCGCGCGACCGTGGCCGTCAGCCCGGGCCAGCGGCTCCAGATCACCCTCGGCGCCGCCGGAACCCCCGGCACCTCCCGGCACGGCGAGTACGCCCGCCCCGGCGGCTACGGCCACGGTTCCGGCGGCGGTGGCGCCCACGGCGGCGGGGGCTCCGGCGGCGGCGGTTCCGACGTCCGCGTCGGGGAGTTCGGCGCGGCCGACCGCATCCTCGTGGCGGGCGGCGGAGGCGGAGCCGGCAACGGCGGCCCCCTGCTGGGCGGCGGCGCCGGCGGCGGCCCCGTCGCCGAACCCGGCGGCCAGGGCGGCGGACCGGAAGGCTCCGGCATCGCGGGCGGCGGGGGCACCCAGAGCGCCCACGGCGCCGGCGGGCCGCGCAACTCCAACATCGGCGGTCCGGGCATCTCCGGCGGCGACATCGACCCCAACACCGGCCTGCCCAACCCGGGCAGCGGCGGCCCCGGTGGCAGCGGCGGGCGCGGCGGCAACGGCGGTGGCGGCGGCGGTGGCGGCTACTTCGGCGGCGGAGGCGGCTCCGGCGGCGGAAACCCCGACAACCTGTACGCGGCGGGCGGTGGCGGCGGCAGCTCGTACGCCGCGCCGTCGCTGACCGACGCCGCCCTCCTCGCGGGCGTCAACCGGGGCCACGGCAAGGCGGTCGTCTCCTTCCGGTACGGGACGGCGCTCACGCTCACCGCGGACACCTCCGCGCCGCTGTTCGGACACTCCGTCACCTTCACCGCGACCGTCACGCCCGCGAACCCGGCCGCCGGCACCCCGAGCGGTACGGTCACCTTCTCGGACGGGGCCACCCGGCTGGCGACCGTACCGCTGGAGGCCGGCCGGGCCCGCTTCACCACCGGCGCGCGCCGGCCCGGGACGCACGCCCTGGCCGCCGCCTACGCCGGGGACGTGACCCACGCGGCGAGCGCGAGCGCCGAGCCCGCCGAGGTCACCGTCGGCTTCAGCCGGCCCTGCATCACAACGCCCCGGCACGGAGCCCTCACCGTGGCCTCCGGCGAATCGCTCTGCATCGCCTCCGGCGGCAGCCAGACGGGGCCGGTCACCGTCCGCCCCGGCGGCGCGCTGGCCGTGACGGACGCCGCGATCACCGGCCCCGTCTCCGGTGACGGCGCGCTCGCCGTCGCCGTGTGCCGCTCGAAGCTGACCGGTCCGGTCTCCGTCACCCGCACCACCGGGTACGCGCTGATCGGCTCGGAGCAGTCCTCGTACTGCGCCGGGAACACCTTCACCGGCCCGGTGACCGTCGACGGGAACACCGGGGGCGTCGAGCTGTCGGCCAACCGGATCACCGGTCCGCTGCGCTGCGAGGGCAACGAACCGGCTCCGCACCAGAGCGGCAACACCGTCATCGGACCGCGGACCGGCCGGTGCCGTTGACCAGCCAGCGTCGTTGACCGGGCGGTGCCGTTGACCGGGCGGTGAATTCCCGGTCGCGGGCACACGTGCACGCACGAAACCCCGGGCCCACAGGGCCCGGGGTTTCTTTGTGCACTTCGCTTGACCGCCGTGTTCAACGACCGCCCCTCCCCGAGGTCACGCCCCGTCCGGCAGCGCCCGGCGGCGATGGCCGGGCAGAGCGCTGCCCGCGGCCGCCATCCGGGCCAGGTCGGCCGTCAGCGCGTCCAGCCAGGTCGCGGTGGCGAAGAACAGCGGAGGCGCGATCCTCGGCGCGGCCGGGTCGGGACACGGGTCGGGCGCCGCCGCGGATTCGGGGGTTCCGGCCGCCCGCCGCAGGCCGTTGGCGACCCCGGTCGCGTACGCGTGCGCCCAGGCGTCGGCCTGCGGATCGAAGGCGGGGCCCGTGCGGCCGAGCAGCCGGCGCGACCCCCACAGCACGTGGTGGCCCGTCATCAGGACCACCTGCCAGTCCGTGACGGGCCCTTCGTGCTCGCGAGGCTCGCTCTGGAACTGCGCGAAGGCCGACTCCGCCATCGTCAGCGCGTGCAGCAGCGGCTCGTCGTCGGGGGCCTTCGCGGGCCGGCCCGCCCTCACGTACGCCGTGGTGTCCTCGACCGTCGCCGCCGCGCTGCTCAGCAGGACGGAGACCGACCGGCTCAGCTCCCGCTGCGCGCCGCGCGGCCAGGCCAGCAGCCCGAACACCACGCCGATCAGGCTGCCGATCAGCACGTCCAGGATCCGTACCTCGGCCAGCCGCCAGGTCGCGGGGGCCAGCTGGGCGAAGACGAGCGACACCACCAGGGTGAACATGCCCTGGGCCCAGCCCACCCCCCGGACCGGCCCGACGGTGAAGGCGACGAGCATGACGATCGGCAGCGCGACGGCGTAGACGGTGGTCTCGCCGCCGACGGACGCGAGGACGGCGCCGGCCGCCAGCGCCCCGAGCACGGTGCCGGTCAGGGCCTGGCGCACGGTCGCCCCGGTCTGGGCGACCGTGGTCCGCGTCAGGGTGAGGGCGGCCAGCATGGCCCAGAAGCCGTGCGGGAGCGAGTCCAGCCCCGCCACCGTACGGGCGGCCGCCAGCGCGAGGCTGATCCGGACGGCGTTCTGGAAGTACACGGAGCGGGGCCCGGCGTGTCCGGCCAGCCGGTGCAACCAGAGCTGGACGTCGTTCTGCCGGGCGTACCAGAACCGGCCCGGTTCGGTCAGGGCGGGCGCCGCCGCGCGCCCCCGTACGGCCAGGTCGGCGGCGGTCGCCAGGGCCACGGTGGCGTCGGCCACCTCCAGCAGCGCCGCCCTGCGGCGCAGTACGGGGCCGGTCGACGGGAGCGAATCCGCCGCGGCGGCCTGCCGCCTGGCTCGGCGCAGGGCGTCGGCGGCCTCGGTGCCGGCTCCGGCGCGGGCGGTGGCGCGGGCTCCGCGCTCGGTCGCGTGGGCAGTCGTGTGGGCGGTCGTGTGGGCGGACGCGTGGGCGGTGGCGCTCAGCTTGGCCGAGGTCTCGGTGACCGCCAGGCCCACCGCGGCCAGCAGATCCGGCCCGTCCTCGCCCGGCAGGTGTCCCGGGGCGGGCGGAGCCAGCCAGGCCAGCCGGTTGAGCAGGGTGCGGGCGGCGAGGCCTCCGTGCGCGAGCGCACGCTCCCGCAGACCGGGCCCGGCCGGCCGCTCCGCCTCCGCGACGAGGGAGGGCCGCAGCGACTCGCCCGCCGCCTTGACGGCCTCCGCGGAGGCGTCGAACAGGATGTACGGGGGCCGGCCCAGCTCGGCCGCGCAGCGGGCCGCGGTGTCGGACGCCCGGGCCACGAGCTGCGCGTACGTCGTGCCCCGGCGCTCGGGCAGCACGAAGGTCTCGGCCAGGATCAGCAGCCCGATGCCCAGCGTCGCCCCCGCGAGCCGGTCGCCCAGCGTGTCCGGGGCGTACGGCGGGAAGCACGGCAGGATGTACATGAGTTGCAGCCCGGGGGAGGCGCCCGCCGCGCGCGGCCCGGCCGCCGCGACGAAGGCCAGGGCGAAGCCGATGACCAGCACCCCGACGACGGCGCTCCAGGTCCGCACGGCCAGGTACGTCCCGGCGGTCACCAATACCCAGGCGACCGGCAGCGTCCACGCCATGACGGCCGCCCGCTGGCGCCCGGTGCCGGGAATGTGGGACAGCGTGGCCATCGACACCGCCCCGAACAGGGCGTACGTCGCCGCGGTGGACCGGTCCAGCCCGTACAGGCACAGGTAGAACCCGATGCACGCGGCGAGGGTGGTCCGCACCGCGCGGCGCGCCGCCAGGGCCTTGGGGCCCGGACCGCGCAGGGCGCGCAGGACGGGGAGGCCACTGCGGTCGTCGCCGTGGCCTCCGTCGCCGTTGCCGCTGCCGCTGCCGTCAGGATCAGCGCCCATGACTCCAGCATCGGCCAGCTTGGCCGAAGCCACCAGTACTGACTGACATCTCAGTCAGTGCCCGGTGAACGGATCACCGCGCGCCGTTACCGGATAATTGCGCCGTACCCCTGCCGGCGCGAGGCCGGCACGCCCTGGAAACGGGCGGGAAGAGACCTGAGATGCCGGGCCGGATGATCGCGCGGCAGGAGATGGAGCCCCCGATGGACGTGCAGCACTTCGAGCGGATCACCTCGTTCATCGAGGCGCGGCTCACCCCGCTGTTCGCCGAGGAGACGGGCAGCGACAGTGGCTTCGCCATGGACGACACCTCCCGCGCCCTGCGCGCGCTGCGCAACGCGGTGCTGGAGGCGTCGGCGGTGAAGGGCCTCATCGAGAAGCGGGAGACGGCCGAGCCGGCGGTGCGCCGCGTCATCGACCAGTCGGTCGAGCACCACTGGGACGTGCTGCGCGGCATCGCCCGGCAGTGGGAGGACCACGGCGACTTCGCCCGCGAGTTCAAGCGCCACGCCTGGGAGCTCGACGCCGCCCCGGCCGCCGCGCAGTAGCCGCCGCGACGCCGACGGGGCCGGCCCGGCCGGTACGGCTCAGGGTCGCGGACGGTGGTACCGGACCTCGGGAACGGGTACGCCACCCACCTCGTCGGCGCAGGTGCCGCCGTCCGGGGCGAAGCCGGCGCGCTCGTAGAAGCGGCGCGCGCGGGCGTTGCCCTCCACGACCCACAGCCGCAGCCCCGGGTACGGGGCCCGGCCGAGCACCTCGGCCATGAGCGCCCGGCCGACGCCGCTGCCGATGAGGTCGGGTCGGGCGTACAGGGCGTACAACTCGCCCTCGCCCGCCGGGAGGTCCCGGTCCTGGGCCGGCCCGAAGCACGCCCAGCCGGCCACCGCCCCCTCGGCGGTCTCGGCCACGAGCTGGGTCATGGCGGAGTCGGCGGCGAACCGCTCGCGCCGCCGGGCGGCGTCGGCGGCGACGTCTAGCCCGTCGAGGTACGACTGCGGCATCAGCCCGGCGTAGGCGTACTGCCAGCCGCGTATCCGCAGGGCGGAGACGGCGTCGATGTCCGACGCGGTCATCTCGCGGACGGTGACCTGGGTTTCACGGGTTGCGCTGTCCATCCGCCGAGTCTGTCAGGGTGAATTCCGGTCGGGCAAAGGGATTGACCCGGACAGAGCGGGCGATCGTGGAACGGATTGCCCGGCGCGGCTGTCTAGCCTGACGCGCACCCGCAGCGGGTGCCACCGGGCCGCGGGGCCCGGGCCGTCGCATCGCAGAGAGCCCTCCTGATTCGTGAGTCTGACAAGCAGTACGCTCCTGGTCCTCTTCCTCCTGGGCACCGCGCTCCTCTTCGCGGCGGCGGTCTGGCTGTGGCCGCGGCTCGCCCGCCCGGGGTGGCGGCAGGTGCTGGGGAGGGTCGGGCTGGTGGCCGTCGTGCAGGTCCTGGTGCTGTCCTCGATCGGGCTCGCGGCGAACCGGAGCTTCCTGATCTACGGTTCCTGGACGGAACTGGCGGGGCGGGAGAAGGCGACGGTGGCCGACGGGGCGGACGTGGCCGGCGGCTCGGCCGTGGAGGTCATCGGCCGGCAGAAGCCCAACTTCCCGGGCGGCGAGACGCGGCGGCTGGGCGGTGAGATCGAAAAGATCATGATCCAGGGACAGAAGTCCAAGATCGCGACTCCGGCCTACGTGTACCTGCCTCCCGAGTACTTCCAGAAGGGCAACGAGAAGCGGAAGTTCCCCGCCGTCATCGTGCTCACCGGCTTCCCCGGCACGGCGGAGAACCTGCTGGAGGGACTGCGGTACCCGAAGACGATGTGGACGCTGGCCAAGGAGAAGAAGTCGCAGCCGATGATCCTGGTGATGATGCGGCCCACCGTCGCGCCGCCGCGCAACACCCAGTGCGTGGACATACCGGACGGCGGCCCGCAGACGGAGACCTTCTTCGGCACCGACCTCCCGCAGGCGATCTCCGGCACCTACCGCGTCGGCACCTCGCCCCGCAACTGGGCCATCATGGGTGACTCCACGGGTGGTTACTGCGCGCTGAAGGTCGCCCTGGAGCACCCGGAGAGCTACTCGGCCGGCGTGGGCCTGTCGGCGGACTACAAGCCGGACATCGACTCGAAGTCCGGCGACCTCTTCCACGGCAACGCCAAGGAGGAGAAGCGGGCGGACCTGCTGTGGAGCCTGGACCACCTGCCGCAGGGCAACACCTCCTTCCTGGTCACCACCTCCCTCCAGGGGGAGGGCAACCTCGGACCCACGCGGGAGTTCATCAAGAAGGTGAAGGCCCCCGCACGCGTCTCGTCGATCACCCTCGACCACGGCGGCCACAGCTTCAACACCTGGAACCGTGAGATCCCCCCGTCGCTGACGTGGCTCAGCGGCCGCCTCGCCGCGCAGTGAGCCGGGGGCGCCGACGGCGGTTTCGGCGCGGGTACATAGGATCGTGGCGGGATTCAGGAGGGGGCGCCATGTCCGAGCAGCAGCGCAGGAAGCAGGAGCAGCGGCGGCGGAGGGAGGAGCGGCGGCAGCGCAAGGACGAAGGGCCCGTCGAGAACTGCGTCGAAGCCGTGGCCGACAGCTGCTCCGGGTGCCGGACCTGCTGCCCCGAGATGTGGCTGGCCTCGATCTTCCTCGCCCTGGTGCGACCGGCCGCCGCTCGGACCGCCCGACGGCCCGGCGCCGGCGCGGATCCCGCCGCGCCGCGACCCGCCGGACGGGCCGCGGGGGCGATGTACGACGCCGTCCGCCACTACCGGGTCGCCGTCAGCCCCACCCGGCCCGCCTGCTGTCCGTACACGCCGAGCTGTTCCACGTACGCCGTCAAGGCCCTGCAGCGGCACGGCGCGCTGCGCGGCGGCCGGTTGGTGCTGGGACGGCTGCTGCGCTGCCGGCCCGGGGCTGCCCGCCGGCGGGGATTCAGCGACCCCGTGCCCGACTGACGCCGCGGCGGCGCCCGGCCGTTGTCAGTGCCTGGATCTAGCGTGCCGTTCATGACCCGATCCGTTCAGGCACTGGCCTACGCACGCTCGTCCGCCCTCACCTCCGACGCGGGAGCCCGGCTCCTCGGGCTGGAGACCGCGGGAGGGCTCACCCCGGTCGGTGCCGAGGCCCATCCCCGGTTCTTCGCCGGGTTCCTGACCTCGCCCCAGGCCGCCGCCCGGGGGCTGCTGGCCGTCGCCGACGTCGCCGCCACGCGCTACTACCAGCGGACCCTGCGGGCCTCGCTGGACCCGGTGGTCACGGGCAACGGCGACCGGCTGCGGTTCGAGTCG
This sequence comes from Streptomyces sp. NBC_01551, assembly GCF_026339935.1. Taxonomy (NCBI): domain Bacteria; kingdom Bacillati; phylum Actinomycetota; class Actinomycetes; order Kitasatosporales; family Streptomycetaceae; genus Streptomyces; species Streptomyces sp. NBC_01551. Next base: position 160,500 of record NZ_JAPEPX010000001.1, on the reverse strand, counting down.
TTCTCCGGATGCTGCGGCGTGTACGCCCGCCTCGACGTGCTCCAAGAGGGCCTCGACGGCGCCGACACCGGCCACGGCACCACCAACGTGGACGTCAACAACCCGCTGCGGGAGGCGCTGTCCCGCCTCGCCGGGGACGATCCGCTGCATCTGCGCGTCGGCCCCGACGAGTTGGCCGTCACCACCCTCGACGGCCCCGTCGTGGAGAAGAAGGTGCCGCTGCCCGACCGCTGGCTGCGCGGCTTCGCCGAGTCCCAGGTGATCTCCGTGGGGTTCGACCTGCGCGCCGAACTCACCGCCGCCGAGGCGGTACGGTTCCTGCGCGCCCTCCCGCGCACCACCACGGGCTCCGCCCCCGCCCGCGGCCCGATGTGGGTCGTCCCCGCCGGCCGCACCCTGCGGCCCACCACCCGGCCGGTCCCCGGCGCCGTCTGCCTGCCCGGCCCCGAGCGGCTCGCCGCGCTCCAGCGCGTACTGCGGCACGCCACCGGCCTGCGCGTGTACGGCCCCGCCGCGCACGACGGCGCGCCCACCGCCTCCGCCTGGGAGGTGACCATGCCCGGCATGCGCCTCACCCTCACCCTCTCCCCGGAACCCGCCCGCGGCTTCTCCGGCGAAGGCGGCGTGCTGGAGGCCCTCGCCACCGACGAGGCCGCCGGCGACGCCGAGCTGGTCTCCGTGCTCCTCGCCTGGGAACCGCGCATCGACACCGCCGACCTCGCCGAGCAGTCCGGCCTGAGCGTGGCCCGGGTGCGCGCCGCGCTGGCCCGCCTCGGCACCGCGGGCCGGGTCGGCTACGACATCGCCGACGCCGCGTACTTCCACCGCGAGCTGCCGTACGACGGCGCCCGCGCCGAGCGGCACAACCCGCGACTGGTCGCCGCCCGCGCCCTGCTGGCGGCGGGCGCGGTCCTCCCGGGGACCGGGGACACCGCCACCGTGGTGTCCGGGGAGCGCCACTACCAGGTCCGCGAGGCGCCGGGCGGCGTCCTGAGCTGCACCTGCCAGTGGTGGGCCGACTACCGGGGCCGGCGCGGCCCCTGCAAGCACGCCCTCGCCGTCCGCATGGCGCAGCGCGCCACCCTCACGCCCACCTCGACCGCCGCCGCACCCGCGGCCGCCGCACACGTTTCCGGAGCCACCCGATGAGCCAGATCCTCGACGCCGTCCGCGCGGGCCGCACCAGTCTGCTTCCCCTCCTGGTCAAGCGGCTCACCGTGCCCGAGCGTCGGGCCATGCTCGCCGAACTCACCACCCTGCGCCGGGAGATCCGCGACTGGGACTGGACCCAGCGCCGCGCACACGGCTCGACCGGATCCGCCCTGTTGGTCGCGGGCGCCGGCTGCCACACCGGTGCCGCCGCCGCAGCCGCCTGGATCGGCGCGCGCGACCTCAACGACGGGCTCCTGGTGAGGGGCGGCACCGTACTGCCCCACCTCCTCGCCGTGCTCGGCGACCGCGAGCCCGCCTGGCTGGGCGACGTCGCCCACCGCCTCGCCGGCCGCGCCGCCACCGTAGAGGCCAACTACCCGCTGATCCGAGAACTGATCACGCTCGCGGACTGCCCGGCCCCCACCACCGACGGATTCGTGCACGCCTGGGCCGACTCCATGGTGTCGGGCGGCTTCCCGCGCTCCGCGCGCCGCCCGCTCTCGGTGGCGCTGCGCGAAGACCCCCGCGTACGAGAGCTGGTGCCGCTGCTGTTCCAGACGGCCGAACCCGCTGCCACCCTGAGCTGGTACGCCGACCCGCAGGCCCCCGACCACTGGCCTTCCGAGCTGACCGCCCTCGCGGCGGAGGGGATCGTCGAGCGCCGGGTCCTGGTGGACGGCTGTGTGTCCCGGCTGCTGCGCGGCGGGCGCCCGGGAGCGCTGAAGTTCTACCAGGTGCTGCTCCAGCGCCTCGACCTCACCCCGGCCGAGCTGCGAGAACACACCGCCGACTGGATCGCCATGACCGCCGACGCGCCGTCGGCACCGGCCGGGCACGCCCAGCAAGTCCTCGCCGGGCTGTCCGAGGCGGGCGAGCTCGCGGCCGAGCCGCTCGCGCAGATGTCGGCCGGGGCGCTGTTCCGCCCGGAGAAGAAGCTCGTACGCGCCCAACTGGTGCTGCTGGGCAAGGCCCTGGGCCGCGACCCCGAGACGCGGCACGTCCTGCTGCCGGCCGTCGCCGGGGCCTTCGGGCACGCGGACACCGCGATACAGGAGCGCGCCCTCAAGCTGGTGGCCAAGCACCTGCGGCCCGGCGACGACGAGCTGCGCATGGAACTCGTCTTCCAGGCAGACCTGTTGGGACCGGTCCACCGCAAGGAGGCCGCCGCGCTCCTGGGCGCCGACACGGAATCCGGCGCGGCCTTCGGTGACGAGCCGCCGTACGAGGAGATCCTGCCGCCGGCCCCGGTGCGCCGCCGCCTGCCCGCCGAGGCGCAGACGCTCGCCGAGACCGTCGAAATGGTGGCGGCCCTGGCCAACTCCCGCAACCCGACGGTCGCCGAGTTCGAGTCCACCCTCGACGGCCTGGTCCGCCACGCCCACCACGACCGGGCCGCCCTGGCCGCCGCGCTGCGCCCGGCCCTGGCCGACCGCTGGTGGGCGAAGGGCGACGAGCAGGCCGACGCCGGCCGTGTCCAGGGCATCGAGCTCGTCGCGGCGGCGGTACTGGGCTGCGTACGCGCGTACGACCTGAGGCCCGAGCGCGTTCCCCGGAGCCACGGCTTCCACCAGGACTGCGTCCACGCCGTGCTGAGCACGGTGGTCGCCGCCCGGCTGACCGAGGCGGCGTACCACACGGTGACCGGACCGCTGCCGTTCCTGCTCGCCACGCCCACCTGGGACACGGGCTCGCTGGAACCGGAGGAGCTCGTCGAGCGGCTCGCCGCGTACGGCCGGCTGGGCGCCGGGCCGGCCCCCGCCGACTTCGCCCAGGCACTGCTGAGGGTCCGGCGCGACCCCGCGGCCGCCGAGGCCGCGCGGGCCCTCGGCACCCGGGAGGGCGAGCGCCTCGCGGCCTGGCTCACCACCGCCGGCGAGCCGCCGGAGCAGCTGCGCCGGGTCAGGGAACCGGACGTGAGCCGTCGGCCCCGGGGGTGGGACCAGGGGTGGGAGACCATCCGGCGCGTCGTGCTCGAAACCCGGGAACGGCCGGTGGTACAGGGCGAGTTCCCGGCCGCGTTCCACAAGCTCGGCCGTCCGTACACGGGCGGCGGCGGGCGCTGCTACCACTGGAACCCGGACGGCGCCGCGTACGCCGCGGTGCTGCCCGAGGACCGGGAGACGCAGGCGGCATGGCTGCTCCCCGAGATGACCGTCTGCGCGGCGCTCGACGGGCGCGGAGCGGGCGCGTGGCTGTCGCGACTGGCCGAACTCGGCGGTCCGGCGGGGCCGGCCGTCCATCTGGTGGTGGCCACCGCTCTGGGCGCCCGGCACCCCGAGGACCGGCTGGCGGCCGTGGACGCGCTGCTGGTCCTCGCCGCCCGGGGTGAGCTGGACACGGGGCTGCTCGGGCGGGACATCGCCGAACTCGTACGGCTGGGCACCGTCAAACCCAACCGGCTCGCCGACGCGGCTCGTACGCTCGCCGCGACCGGCGCCTACGCCACCACGTGGGCGGCGCTGTCCGAGGCGCTCCCGGCGCTCCTGGCGGACGGCGCCGCGATCCCGCGCGGCGCCGGGGAGCTGCTGGCCGTGGCGGCGGAGTGCGTGGAGCGCTCCGGGGCGGGCGGGCCCGGCCCCGGGGGCCTCGCGGCGCTGGCGTCGCGCACCGGCTCCTCCCAACTGGTCACGCAGGCCCGGCGGCTGCGGCAGGCGCTGGCCGCCGGGGAACCGGAGGCGGTCACGGCCTAGGAGCGGTAGACGCGCAGCTCGGAGACCTCGTACGAGATCTCCGAGACGGCCGGGTCCGGCGTCGGGTGGTAACGCCCGGCGCTGATGGACAGGTTGACGATGAGGTACGCCCGCCAGCGGCGCCCCACCCCGCGCCGGTCCGCGAACACGCGGGTGCCGTTGACCCACCAGACCACCGAGTCCGCCCCGAACTTGACCTTGAGGTCGACCCACGCGCCGGGCGCCACCCCCGGGTCGCGGAAGTAGCGCGAGCCGCCGTTGCGCACGTGGTTGGAGAGCTCCAGCAGGTCCGGGTTGTCGGGGTGGTACTCGAAGACGTCCACTTCCTGGCCGCCGTCCCGCCAGGTCCAGATCGCGGGCCAGGCGCCGGCCGCCTCCGGCAGCCTGACCCGGGCCTCCAGCACGTCGTTCGCGCGGAGCATGAAGTCGTCGGAGCTGCCTTCGGTGGTCAGCAGCCCCGTGTTCCAGTTGCCGTCCGGGCGGCGGGTGGCGCGGAAGAGGCCGCTGCGGCTGTAGGAGGGGTCGTCGACGAGGTGGTCCAGTTTGTCGTCGCCCGGGTTGACCGGGCCGCCGTCCGGATAGGCCCAGGACCGCCCGGCGACCCACTGGGACGCCGATCCGAAGTCGGCCGTGAAGGCGAGTGCGCCGGGACGCCGGAACCGTTCGAGCAGTTGCGAGATCACATCTCAGCTCTGCCCATGACGCACATCGGTCATTCGGCGGATCTTCACCGAAAGTGGCAGCAGGGTGACAAAGCGTAGAACTCCGCAGGTGGGGGAGCGGTCAGCCGGGCAATTCCGTGCGCTCCCACCATTCGTAGACGGGGAGCGGTCCCTGCGGGCCGTCCTGCTGCCGCGACGTGGCCCTGAAGTGCTCGTACCCGCCGCGGTGCGCGACCTTCACGTCCTCGCCGGGGGCGGGAGCCGTCACGATCCGCTCCGGCAGGTCGCCCGGCCCGCCCACGAGTGCAGCCTTGTTCGCCATGCCACCAGTCTGGCCACTGGCCGGTGCCCCCGCACCCCGGGACACCGCCGCCCCGCCGTGATGTCCCCCTCCCGGACCACGGGCAGAATTGAAGGGCCTGCCCGCGCCCGACGGAAGGGGGCCCAGATGCCACCGGACCGGCCGTCGGACGACGGAGACCCCGGGCCGCTCCGTTCCGAGCCGGGGTCCCTGCTCGAACACGTCTCGGTGGCCGTCTTCGGCTTCGACGAGGAGAACCGCGTCCACTACTGGGGACCCGGCGCGCAGAACCTCTTCGGCCACGAGGCCCGGTCCGTGCTGTCCCGGTCCGCTTCGGCCCTGTTCCCCGCCCCGGCTCCCGGCGAGCCCTCCGCCGCCGAGCACCTCACGGAGCGCGCCCGGACCCTCGGCTACTGGCGCGTACGCCTGCCCGCCCTGCACCGCGACGGCGCCGTCTTCGACTGCGGATTCCGCGTGTTCCCCCTCACCGGCCCCGACGGCCGCACCGTCGTCATGGGCCTGGCCAGCCGGGGCGACGAGCTCGACCGGGTGAAGACGAACCTGTCCTTCCTCGACGCGCTCTTCGAGACCTGTCCCATCGGTCTGGTCATGCTCGACGAGGAGTTGCGGTACGTCCATCTCAACCAGGCTCTGGCCGACATGGACGGCGTCCCCCTCGCCGACCACCTCGGCCGCCGGATGCAGGACATCATGCTCACCTCCGACGGCGGCGAGTACCAGCGCATGCTGCGCGCCGTGGTCAAGGAGGGCCGCACGGTCGTCGGCGCGCTCGTGGGACTGCGCACACCGGGCCTCCCGGACCGCGACCAGGTGCGCTCGGTCAGCTTCTTCCCGCTCAGCGGCGCGGGCGACACCCGGCGCGGGGTGGGCGGCCTGCTGGTCGACGTCACCGACCGCGAGCAGGCCATCTTGGAAGCGACGGCCGCCCGGCAGCGCCTCGCCCTGCTCGACCGGGCCACGGCCCGCATCGGCACCACGCTGGACCTCGACATCACCGCCCGCGAGCTGGTCGAGGCGGCGATGCCGGACTTCTGCGACGGAGCCGTCGTGGAACTCGTGCAGTGGATGGCCGAACCCGAGGTGTTCGACCCGGGACTGCCGCTGGTCACCCACCGGATCGCCGCCGGCACCACCCTCGGCCCCGTCGCCACCGAGCTGGTCGCCGGCCTCGACACCGTGACGTACCCGCCGGGCTCCGCCATCCACGAGATGCTGTGTACCGGCCGCCCCCTCTGCGTCCAGGTAGACGAGGACTTCGTGACCCGGACCGTCGTGCACGACCAGCGCGCCCGGCTGCTGATGGACAGCGGGTTCGCCTGCATCGTCATCGCCCCGCTCGTCGCGCGCGGCACGGTCCAGGGCATCACCATGTTCGGCCGCTCGGCCGCCCGACCCGCCTTCGCCGAGGAGGACCTCAGCCTCGCGGGCGAGCTGGCCTCCCGCGCCGCCCTGTGCCTGGACAACGCCCGGCTCTACGGCCGCGTCCAGGACATCGCCCTCACCCTCCAGCGCGCCCTGCTGCCCAGCGCCCCGGCGGCCGGCCCGTACGTGGACATCGCCCACCGCTACCTGCCCGGCAGCCATGTCACCGAGGTCGGCGGCGACTGGTACGACGCCATCCGCCTCCCCGGCGACCGCGTCGCCCTCGTAGTCGGCGACGTGATGGGCCACGGGGTCCCGGCCGCCGCGGCCATGGGACGCCTGCGGATCACCGCGAAAACGCTCGCCCGGCACAACGCCGAGCCCAGCGCGCTGCTCGAAGAGCTCGACGCCTGCGCCCAGGAAGCCGGCATCGACTGGGCCACCTGCCTGTACGTCCTCTACGACCCGCACACCGGCCGCGCCCGCATCGCCAACGCCGGGCACCCCCCGCTCCTCGTGCGCCACACCGACGGGACCGTCGAGAGCGTCGGCGACATGCTGGGAGTGCCGCTCGGAGTGGGCGGCGTGCCGTTTCGGTCCACGGAGATCGAGCTGCCCGAGGGGGCCACCCTGGCCCTGTACACCGACGGCCTCATCGAGGCGCGCGGCCAGGACATCGACACGGGCATCGAGGCGCTGAGCGGTCAGCTGCGCGGCGACGTGGACTCGCTGGAGGAGGCCGCCGACCGCGTGCTCGGCAGTCTCCTGCCCGACACGGCGACCGACGACACCGTCCTCGTCCTCGCCCGGGTCCGGCGCGCGGGAGCCTGACCCGGGTCGGCCCGCCCCTACGCGGGTGCGGTGTCGGCGCGGCGCGCGGTGAACAAGAGGTACTCCCACTCCATCGCCCCGTCCCGCAGCGCGCCGGCCGTGAGGTCGTCGAGGGCCCGGTCCAGGGCGGCCGTCTTCTCGGGGTCGTCCGCGATGTTCCGGTAGACCGCGATCGTCGGCCCGTAGGCGGCCTTGAAGAACGCGCGGAACTCCTCGGGCGTGGCGAAGGTGTTCACGCGGACGGTGCGCCGGCGCGCCTCGACTCCGGTGACCCGGTCGCCGAGCAGCGTCCGCACGTGCTCCTCGCGGCCCCACAGCGGCGGCGGCTGCGCTCCCGGAGGCGGAGGCGGCGCGTACGGCTTCATGGTGGCGAACATCTGCCCGATGAACCCCTCCGGGGTCCAGTTGGCCAGCCCGATCGTGCCGCCCGGGCGGCAGACGCGCAGCAGTTCGTCGGCGGTGGCCTGGTGGTGCGGGGCGAACATGACCCCGACGCTGGACATGACCGTGTCGAACGTGCCGTCCTCGAAGGGCAGCGCCTCGGCGTCCGCTTCCTGCCAGCGCAGCTCGACGCCGCGCTCGGCGGCCTCCCGCCGTCCTACGTCCAGCAGCTCGGGCGTCAGGTCGGAGGCGATCACGTCCCCGCCTGCCAGCGCCGCCGGAATGGCGGCGTTCCCCGATCCGGCGGCGACGTCGAGCACCCGGTCGCCGGGTTTCACCCCGCACGCCTCGACCAGTGCCGGTCCGAGCGCCGCGACGACCTGCGTCGCGACGGCCGGGTAATCGCCGAGCGCCCACATCGTCCGGTGCTTCGCCTTGAGCGCGCGGTCGGCCTCGCGTGCGTCCGCCGTCTCGGTCATGCCGTCGCCTCCATCGCATGGTGTCGTGGCCCCGCCTGCTCCGAGCATAGGAACCCGGCGCGGCCCCGGCCCGGCGAGCGCGGCCGGGCGGGTGCGGCCGGGGGCGGGGCCGCGCCGGGTGGCGGGGCCGGCCCGGCTCTTGGCCGGTCCTCGCCTTCACCCGCCACGCGCCCGCGCCCCACACTGCTGCGCGGGACCCGGCCGGCGGTCCACGAAGGCGGGTGAGTCGGGTGCGGACGGCGCAGCGGGTGGGGAGCATCGAACGGCCCGCGCCCCCGTGGCTGCGGGGCCGGGTGGTGAAGTACCGGGGGTACCGGACGCAGGGGGGCGGGCCCGCCCCCCGTCTCAACCTGCCGGCCGCCACGGTCACCCTGGTGCTGGGCTGGGGCGAGCCGCTGCGCGTGCGAGAACCGGGCGACCGGGGGCCCGGTGAGGCCTGGCGGTCGGTCCTGTTCGGCCTGCGGACCTCGCCCGTCCTCGGCGGGTACCCGGGCGTCGGCCAGGCGATCGAGGTGGAGTTCACGCCGCTGGGCGCGTACGCCTGCCTCGGCGTCCCGATGGCCGGGCTCGCGGACACCCGGGTCGCGGCCGAGGACGTGCTCGGCGCGCGCTGGACGGCGCGGATCACGGAGCGGTGCGCGGCAGCCCGGGACTGGGAGGGCTGCTGGGCGATCCTGGACGACGCGCTCGGCCGGCGGCTCGGCGAGGGGCCGCCGGTGTCCCCGGTGGCCGCCGAAGCCTGGCACCGGCTGCGCGCCAGCCACGGTGGCACGACCCTGCGCGAGCTGGTGACCTCGACCGGGCGGAGCCGGCGCCGCCTGCAAGTGCTGTTCCGCGAGCAGATCGGACTCCCGCCGCAGTCCGTCACCCGCGTGCTGCGCTTCCAGCGCGCGCTGACGGTGCCGCCGGGGTCCTTCCGCTCCCTGGCCGAACTCGCCGCCGCCTGCGGCTACTACGACCAGGCCCACCTGGCCCGCGACGTCCGCGCCCTGGCCGGCCTCACCCCGAGCGAGCTGGGCGGTCTCGCGGAACGCGCCGTGCGGTCGGGCGCGGCCGTCTTGGACGGCCGGCTCACGGCCCTGCCGACCTAGTGCTGTGACCGGAAAGGTTCACCGGGTCGCGGCGCCCGGCAGGGTTTGCGCACGGAGGCCGAGGGGGGCTCCCCCGGATGGGGGAGCGGAGGCTTCGAGGGCCGTGCGCGGGGGTGACGGCACGGCCGTGGCCGAGCGGCACGATGGTGCGCATGACGATCAGTGCGCAGCCCAACTCCACCCGGCCCGCTCCCCGTTGGGTGATCCGCGCAGCCCACGTGGCCGCGCTCTGCCCGCTGCCCAACGGGATCTGGCGCCTCCTGCTGGCCGCCGGCTTCCTCGGCGGGTACACCGAGGCCGGCTACGACGCCCTGGGCGTCACCGGCTGGGGCGCCGGCTACGTGGTCGCGCTCAGCCTGGCCACCGAGGTGCTCGCGCTGCTCACGCTCGCGCTGGTCCGCCCGTGGGGCGAGACGGTCCCGCGCCGGATACCCCGCCTCGGCGGACGCCGGATCCCGCCCCGGGCGGTCACCGCCACGGCCTGGGTCGTCACCGCCGGGCTGCTCGCCGTGTGGACCCCGTTCCTCGCGTGGTGGGCGATTCCGCACCCGGGCATGACCCCGCTCGGCAGCACCGTCGTCGGATTCCTCTACCTCCCCCTGGTCCTGTGGGGCCCCCTGCTCGCCGCCGTCACCCTCTCGTACCAGCGCCGCCACCGGCCCGCTCGGCGGCCCGCTCGGCCCCGCTGATCAGCCCGGCAGCAGGCGCCGGCAGTGCTCCCACGCCGCCTCGGACAACAGCGGCCGCCACCGCGTGAACAGGCCGAGCAGCCCGGCGCCGTGCCGCTCCCGCACCTGCGCGCTGACCGCGACGAGATCCAGCTCGTTGGCGGCGGTCAACTCGGCGAAATCCCGCCGCTGTCGCATGCCAGGCCGCACCGCGACACCGGTGAACCGGTCGAGGAACAGCCCGCCCTCCTGCGCCAGCAGCGGGTACGTGGCCGCCCGGTCACGCTCCAGTGCCTCCCCGCTCATGCGACTCCACCCGCCCCCGGTCCGAGACCCGCAGGACGCGCAACGCCAGCTGGATCTCCAGGGCTCGCGCCGGGGCGTTCCAGTCCTCGCCGAGGATGTTCCCGATCCGCTCCAGGCGCTGTACGACGGTGTTCACGTGCACGTGGAGGGCGTCCTTGGTCCGGGTCAGGCTGCTGCCGTGGGCGAAGTACGCCTCCAGGGTGAGGACCAGCTCCGTCCCGCGCCGCGCGTCGTAGTCGATGACCGGGCCGAGCACCTGGCGGACGTACCCGCTCACGTCCGTGCGGTCGCCGAGGAGCACGCCGAGGAAACCCAGGTCGGGCAGGCCCGCGCCGTAACCGGTGTGACCGAGCGCGTGCAGCGCCTCCAGGCAGCGCAGCGCCTCGGCGTACGCGTCCGGCAGCCCCTGCGGACCGGCGGCGGGACCCCCCGCGCCCGCTGTGACGGGGGCGCCCAGCGCCTTGCCCAGATCGTCCGCCAGCGACCGCGCGAGCACGCCCGGCTCCTCGGCCGGGGCCAGCAGCACGACCCGCCCCTGGTACAGCCCGGCCAGTCCGTCGCGTGCCTGCGCGTGCCGGGCCGCCTCCGTCGTCAGCCGGGAGCGCAGCGCGGCCTCGCAGTGCAGGACGACGACCGCGTGCGGGCGGGTCAGGACGACCCCGAGCTTGCGGGCCCGCAGGCTGTGGCTGCCGGTGTCGCGCGGGCGCCCGGGCTGCCCCGGGGTGAGCAGGTCGCCCAGCAGCTCGCCCCGCACCCGGTCCTCGGCGTGCGCGACGGACCGGCGCAACAGCAGCAGGAGCGCCGTCACCAGACCGGCCCGCTCGAACAGCCGCCGGTCACTGTCCGCCAGGTCGGCGCGCCCGACGAGGGTGAGCCCGCCGAGCAGTTCCGGCCCGGCCAGGACCGCGCAGACCCAGACCCCGTCCACGGCCACCGCGCGCCCGCCGGACCGCGAGGCCGCCAGCGCGTGGGGCGACGGCGCCTGGGCCGACGGCTCGCGCGGATCGGCGGCGACCCGCGCGAGCTCGACACCGTCGGCGTCGTGCACCACCAGCCCGCCGCCCAGCAGCGCGGCGACCTCCCGGGCCACGTCGGCCACGTCGCCGCCGCGCAGCACGAGGTGCGTGAGGCGGTCGTGGGTCTCGGCCGCGAGCCGCATCGCCTCGCTGTGGGCGCGGGCCCGCTCGGTGGCGGCGTTCAGCTCGATCAGGGTCGCCCGCGTCTCCTCCAGCAGCCGGGCGCCGTCGATGGCGACGGCCGCGTGGTCGGCGAGGGAGGACAGCAGCGCCACCGCGTCGGGCGCGAACTCGCGCACTTGGCGGTCCGCCGCGTACAGCACGCCGATCACGCGGGTGCCGACGCGCAGCGGGACGCCGAGGATGCCGCGCAGCCCTTCCTCCCGAACCCCGCTGTCGATGGTCCGCGTATGCCGGAAGCGGTCGTCGCCGCGGTAGTCGGCACTGGCGTACGGCCGGGCCGTCTGGGCGACCAGCCCGCCCAGGCCCTCGCCCATGCCGAGGCGCAGCTGCTGGAAGGCGGCGGAGACGGAGCCGTCGGTGACGCGCATGAACGTGTCCCCGGCGACCGGGTCGTTGAGGGTCAGGTACGCCACGTCCGTGCCCAGCAGCATCCTGGCCCGGTGGACGATGGCCCGCAGCACGGCGTCGAGGTCGCGCAGGGCGGCCAGGTCGCCGGCGGTGTCGAACAGGGCCGTGAGCTCCGCCTCGCGCCGGCGGTGCTGGTCCAGGGTCCGGCGGATCTCCAGCGCCACCGAGGTGGCCTCCTCGACGGCCTCCTGCTCGGCGGCGTCCGCCCCGCCGCCGCGGGCGGCAGCGGCGGGACGGGCGAACTCCTCGGCCGGCGCGCCGCGCCGCAGCAGGTCCAGCAACTCCCGTACGGGGTCCATCGCGGAGGTCATGCGGACAGTGTGCCCGCCGCACCCTGCCGGTCGTACCCCGGTGCGGAGGCCGGCGCCGTGCTCGGGCGCGCCAGGTCGCGGCCCCGGGTCTCGCGGGCGAAGGCCACGGTGAGGGTGGTGACCACGGCGGCCGCGCACAGGTACAGCGAGACCGGGACGGACGAGCCGTAGTCCTTGAGGAGTTCGACGGCGATGACGGGCGCGAGCGCGCCCGCGACGATCGAGGCGAGCTGGGAGCCCATGGAGGCACCGGAGTAGCGCACCTCGGTGTCGAACAGCTCGGAGACGAAGGCGGCCTGGGGCCCGTACATCGCGCCGTGCAGCAGCAGCCCGGCGGTCACGGCCGCGGTGATGACGAGGAACGACTTCGAGTCGACGAGCGCGAAGAACGCGAAGGCCCAGGCGGCCATGCCGGCCGAGCCGATCAGCGTCACCGGGCGGCGTCCGATCCGGTCCGACAGCGCACCCCAGGCGGGGATGGTGACGAAGTGGACGGCCGAGCCGATCAACACGGCGTTCAGGGCCGTGCTCTTGGGGAGACCGAGGTGGACGGTGACGTACACGAGGAGGAAGGAGGTCAGGACGTAGTACGAGATGTTCTCGCCGAACCGGGCCCCGACGGCCGTCAGCACCTGCCGCCAGCTCCGGCGGAACACCTGCACGACGGGCGCCTCGTCCCGTCGGCCCTGCCGGGCGGCCCGCGCGGCGAGGAAGACGGGCGACTCGGACACGGACAGCCGTATCCACAGCCCGACGGCGACCAGCACGCCGGAGAGCAGGAACGGCACGCGCCACCCCCACGCCAGGAACGCGGCGTCCGACTGTACGGCGGCGAGCAGCGCGAGCACCCCGGTGGCCAGCAGGTTCCCGCCGGGCGCGCCGGACTGGGGCCAGGAGGCCCAGAAGCCGCGGTGCTCGTCGCCGCCGTGCTCGGAGACGATCAGCACGGCCCCGCCCCACTCGCCGCCGAGCGCGAACCCCTGCACCAGCCGCAGCAGCGTGAGCAGCACCGGAGCCCCGACCCCGATGCTCGCGTGCGTGGGCAGCAGCCCCATGGCGAACGTCGCCCCGCCCATCATGAGCAGGCTGAGCACGAGCAGCTTCTTGCGCCCGACCCTGTCCCCGAAGTGCCCGAACACGACCCCGCCGAGGGGCCGGGCGAGGAACCCGATGGCGTACGTGACGAAGGCGATCAGGGTCCCGGTCAGCGGGTCGCTGGTGGGGAAGAACAGCTTGTTGAACACCAGCGCGGCGGCGGTGCCGTAGAGGAAGAAGTCGTACCACTCGATGGTGGTCCCGATGAGACTGGCGGCGACGATTCTCTTGATGGATCCGGCGGTCGGGGGAGCGGTCTCGGGGGAGGCCATGAACACCACTTCCAGGCGGTCGACGAGGAGTTTCCGTGTCGCCACAACGTAGAAGTCGGCAGGTCAGGGGTATATGTGGTGGGCCATCACAATGAGGCGGTCTTCTATGTGTCCCACGCCCACACCACCGACGGAGCTGCCTCCCGCGGCCCCGGACGCGGCAACGGCGCGCTGTCGCGACGGGTGCCTCATCGGTGCGTCCAGGGCCGAGTCGCGCGGTGCTCGGCTGGTTTCCCGGAGACCCCGTCTGACGGTGCATGCCTTGGTACGGTCGTCGGACGACCGGAGGACCACAGGTACGGGCGAGGGGGCGGGCATGCTGGAAGAGGCGCTGTCTGCGGTGGCGGCGGCGGGTGCCACGGCGGTGGTGCAGGCAGCGGGTACCGACGCGTGGGGCGGGCTGCGGCAGCGGGTGGCCCGGCTGCTCGGGCGCGCGGACGGTCGCCGGGAACGGGCGGAGCTCGAACGGCTCGACCGGACCGCCGAACTGCTGGCGGCGGCCGGGCTGACGGAGGCAGAGCACGTTCGGGAGGGTCAGGAGATCAGCTGGCAGGGCCGCTTCGAGGTCCTGCTGGAGAGCCTGGACGCCGGGGAACGTGAGGAGGTCGCGGCCGAGCTGCGACGCCTGGCTGCCGGGCGGCCCGGACCCGGTCCGGCGGGCGGCACCACGGTGTCCGGCAACACCTTCCAGGGCCCGACCGCCGTACAGATCGGCGACTGGAACCGGCAGGACGTCCACTTCGGCTCCGGGGCGTGACCGGCCTCGGCCCGGGAGCCGGTGGTGATGCCCTGCCGGCAGGGGTCGGTGTGGCGCCCTCCCGACCGGGTCTCCAACCGGCGCCCGAACACCTCGGGGAGGAGAACGATTCCGGCCCGGCGGAAGCGGACGACCAGGACGCCGGGAACACCTTCAACAAACCCACCGCACTCGTGATCGGCGACCACACCCGGCAGCACAACCGCATCGGCTCCCCATGAGCGACAGGGAGCCGGGGCCCGACCACACCCCCCACCGCGACCACGGCCCGGATACCTTCTTCAAAGGCCAGGTCGCCCTGCAGAGCGGCAACCACAACGTCCAGAACGTCTACTTCACCCTCGCCCTCCCCGACCCGGTGGAGCTGGGCGCGCAGAGCCTGGGCCACGCGGTGCTGGCACAGTGGCGCCAGGAGGCCGCCCTGCGCGGTCTGCTGGAGCCGGACCCGATCCCGGTAGGCTGGCGCGCCGCGAGCGCCGCGGAGCTTGCCGACCACGCCGAGCGGACCTGGCGTCCCGGCGAGGCGAGTACCGCGGACCTGGCGTCCTTCGCCGACGCGTTCTCGCACTCGCAACGGCGCAGGCTGGTGGTTCTGGGCGGGCCGGGCAGCGGCAAGAGCAGCTTCGCCGTCCTGCTGGTGATCAAACTGTTGCAGCGGATGGACGTGGGCGACCCGGTCCCGGTGCTGCTGCCACTCGCCTCCTGGCGGCCGGCCGAGGAGCACCTGACCGGGTGGCTGGAGCGCCAGCTCCTGCGGGAGTACCCCTATCTGGAGCGCGGGACGGTTCGTGAGCTCCTCGCCCGCAACCGCGTCCTGCCCGTGCTCGACGGATTGGACGAGCTGCCGGCCGCCGAGCGGCCGAACGCCCTGCGGGCGCTCAACACCGCTCTGGCGGCGGGCATCGCGCTGATCCTGACGTGCCGGACCGAGGACTACCGGACGGCGGTCCACTCCGCGTCCGTGCTGCGGGAGGCCACCGTGGTGAAGGCCGACCCGCTGACCACCGAGCAGGCCGCGCAGTACCTCCTCAGATCTGCCACGCCGCAGCAGCAGGAGCGCTGGCGCCCGCTCGCGGACGCGCTGCGCAAGGACCCGTCCTGCCCCGCGGCCGAGGTACTGAAGGTCCCGCTCATGCTGTGGCTGTGCCGCACCGCCTACGAGCATCCCCACCCGGACGAGCCCCCCGAGGAGCTCGCCGACCGGCTCCACTTCCCCACCACCGCAGACGTCGAGCGCCACCTGCTGGATTCGCTGGTCCCGTCCGTCTACCCCGCACATCCGCTGCCGCCTCCCCAGCCCGGCCGCAGGACGTCACGGGAGGCGCCCTGGGAGGGCCGGCGGGCAGACCAGCAGCGGGTCTCGCACTGGCTGGGCTTCCTCGCACGGCACCTGGAACGGCGCGGCACGCCCGATCTCGCCTGGTGGGAACTGGGCACCGCCGTGAGCCTCTGGCCGCGCATGGCCGTGACCGGGCTCGTCTGCGCGGTGTGCGTCGGCCTCTTCGTCGGCCCCGTGGACGGGGTCCAGGCAGCCCTCGCCTATCCGGGGCCCGAACCCGGCCTGTGGCCCCGACTCGTGCACGGGATCCTCGTCGCCGCGGTCGACACCCTGATCAACGCCGTCCCCGCGGCCATGGCCTTCGCCCTCGCCCACGGGATCGGCTTCGCGTTCAAGGGCGGGGCCCTCGAACCCTCCCGCGTTCGCATCCGCCTCGGACGCGGCGCGCGACGGCAGGGGGCCAGGTCCGGCACGGAGATCCTCGCCCGGGCCGGGCTGGGGATCACCGGAGGGCTGGCGGGCGGGCTCGGGATCGGCCTGCTGCAGGGGATCGTCCGCAAGCTTCTGTCGGGCGACCCGTACGCCCTCAGGGTCGGGCTGGTGGACGCCGTCATCTACGGCTGCATGTTCGCCGTCGTGGGCGGGCCCGTCGCCGCCGCGATGGCCTGGTGCGAGGCGCTCGAACCCATCGAAGAGGCCCCGGGCCCCGGTGAGCTGCTGGCCCGCAACCGCAAGGCCGTCCTCCTGCAAGGGCTGCTGTTCGCCCCGCTGTTCGGGGCCGCGGTCGCGGTCGCGGGCTGGCCTGCCGTCGAGCTGCTTGACGGCTACCTGTGGGGCATCCGGCTCGGCTGGACCATCCCGGACGGGCTCCGGTTCGGGCTCCTCACCGCCTTCGGAGCCGGGCTCGGCACCGTACTGAGCCTGACCGCCTGGGGCCAGTGGGCGGTATTCGCGCGCCTCTGGCTGCCGTTGACCGGGCGGCTGCCCCGCACGGCGATGGGATTCCTCGAAGACGCACACCGGCGGGGCGTGCTGCGCAAGGTCGGCGCGGTCTACCAGTTCCGCCACACCCGCCTCCAACAGCACTTCGCCCGACCGGCGGTGCGGCTGCCCCACGGGGGCTCAGCCGACACCCGCGAGCCTCAGCCGGCGGCGAAGGCCCGTTCCAGACGGGGGATGTAGTCCACCAGGTCCTGGGCCCAACAGCCGGCCGATGACAGCGCCCGGCTGAACTCCGGCAGGGCGGCGGGCGCGCCCCGCCGAAGGCGACGCCGTCACCGGCCGCCGAGCGGGCAGCGACGGGGACAGCCGTCAACGCGGTTTAACGGTCGTCGCTTGAACGGGGGAGCCGTGCGGGCGGCTCGTTGACCGCTGCCGCACGGCTCCCGGCCGGTGTCGCGCCGAGCGCCCGCCCTGCCGCGCCGCCCGGCCGGCGCGTCCGGTCGCTCGCGATCCGGCCGATGACGAGAGCACATGTCCGGACCGGCCCCCGCGTCGATGGACCCCGGGCGTGGTGCCCCCCAGGACCCCACAGGACCGCACGGAGGAGGCGGCGGGCGTCGGGGGCGGGGAGACGCGGCCGCCGGGCTGCCAGATGCGGTCGATTCCATGCGTTCGAGGTGCGCGTCATGACAGGGATCGATCAATTGCGGGCCCAGGTCGGTCAACGCGGAGGTTCCCGTTCCAGCAAGGTCACATGGTGTACCCGAACTGACTATTCTCCCCTGCGTGTTGCGCTGCACTCACAGCGAGTAACCGAACGCCGTGTCGCACGCGGATGGAGGCCTGGCCGCAGGGAGAGGTGACCACCGATGCGATCTCGAACCGATCCGTCGGGGGCACCCATGACCTCACCAGCGCCCGGCCGGGCGACGTCCCGACCGCTCCCGCCGCGGCACCGCAGCACCCCCAGTCCACTCATTCCAGACTGTTTAGGGACCCCTCGATGGTTCGTACCGGTTCAACCCCCGGAGGCTTGCCACGTGCAATGGCTCCGGCATGGCTCATCCCTCCCGGCCTGCTGGCCGGGGCCTGCGGCATAGCGCTGATCTTCGTCCCCGCGCAGATACGCCCGCCGGTTGCCTGGTGCGGTCTCGTCGCGGTCGTCTTGACGGCCGTCACCTCGGCCGAGACGGCGCGCCGGGCGCGCGCGGCGGAGCGGGTGCGGCACGCGCGGGTGACCGCCGACGTGCAGCAGTACTACGCGCAACGCGAGGCAGCGCTGTTCGGTCGCCTGTCCGATCAGCGGGCCACCACGGTGTGGCTCGCCGAAGAGCTGCTTCCCGCGGCCGTCGCCCGTATGCAGAAGGGTGACCCTGCCTCGGAGATCCTGCAGGCCGTCAGGTTCGGGGAACATCTCGACAGCGACTTCGCCGAAGCCCTCCGGGCGGCTCTGCGGACGCTCCTGGAAGCGGTGGAGGCCGAGGAACAGACGCGGGACTCCTCCCAGCGGGCCTTGGTGGCGATCGCGCGCCGGGTCCAGGCGATCGTGCACCAGCTTGCCAAGGACCTGCGGGACATGCAGATCCTGCACGGCACGGATCTCGTCGTCTCCCACGGCCTGCAGGCCATCGACCACCGCAACGCCCTGATCGGGCGCCTCGCGGCCAGCGTCGCGGTGCTGGGCGACGCCCGGCCCGGCCGTCAGTGGTCGAAGGCGATCCCGCTCTATGACGTCGTACGCGGCGCCATGTCACGCATCGTGGACTATCCCCGCGTGAAGCTGCAGTCGGTGACGGAGGTCGCCGTCATCGGTCCGGGAGCCGAGCCCTTGATCCACCTGCTCGCCGAACTGCTCGACAACGCCACGACCTTCTCGCCGCCGCACACCCCGGTAGAGGTGAGCGCCAGCGAGGTGCCGTCCGGCATCGCGATCGAGATCGAGGACCGCGGGGTCGGGCTCACCGAAGAGGTCCGCCAGCGCATCGACCGGGTGATGGCACAGAGCGGCTCCAGCCTGGACCTGGCGGACCTGGGTGAGGCGACGCAGCTTGGCCTGCCCGTCGTCAGCAGGCTGGCCCGCGAGAACGGCCTCGAGGTCGACCTGCGCCCCTCCGCCTACGGAGGAGTACGGGCCGTGGTGCTCGTGCCGCGGCGCCTGATCACCACCGTCGAGCAACAGCCCCAGAGGGTGCAGCCGTTCGCGCCGAAGCGGACGAGTGCGCCGCATCGCACGAGCGCCCCGATGCGCACGAGTGCTCCGATCCCGCCGATCCCGCCGAGGCCGACGGTGCCGCGCGAATCCGTCGAGGTCAGGCAGACCGCGAACGGGCTGCCGCAGCGCCGACGGGAGTCGCCCGTCCCGACACCGGTCGTCCGCACGACCCCCCAGCCCCCCGTTGCCCCGACCGTCTCCTCCGCGGGGGCCGGCCCGGCCCGGCAGCCGGGCCTGATGTGGGAGGCGTTCAGCGGTGAGAAGAGATCGGGTACCGACCCTTCCCTCCAGCCCGAGCTGTCAGATGAGGATGAGTAACCGTGACGCCACTGCCCAACATGGACTGGATGCTCAAGGAGCTCGCGTCCAGCGTCCCTTACGTGCGACACGTGGTCGCGCTCTCGTCGGACGGTCTGTGCATCGGTCAAGCGAACACGGAGACCGACACCGCCGACGCGATCGCCGCCGCCTGCTCGGGGATGCAGAGCCTGGCGAGGGCCATCGCGCAGAAGTTCCCGCACGGGGACGGCTCGACGCGCATGGTCGGGATCGAGGTCGACGGCGGCTACTTCTCCCTGATGGCGGCCGGACCCGGGGCCTACCTCGCGGTACTGGCCGACGAGGAGGTGGACGCGGGGCTGCTGGGCGACCGCATGCGGACGCTCGTGCTCAGGATCGGCCAGCACATGACGAGCCCCCCTCGTGATGACGTCGGGCAGGCGATGTGACGTCAGAGCACCACGGCGCGTGGGACGAAGGCAGTCCCGTACCGCTTTATGTCATCTCCGGTGGCTCCGGTTCCTCGGCCAAGGCCTTCAACCTGGTCACCCTCATCACATCGAGGTCCGCACCCGAACCCGCGATGCAGCCCGAGCAGGCGGCGATCCTCGCCATGTGCCAGTACCCGCTGTCGGTGGCCGAGATATCCGCGTATCTCAGTCTGCCGTTCAGCGTCCTCACGGCGCTGCTCTCCCAGCTCGTCGAGGAGGAGCGGGTCGAGGCGATCGCCCCGGTTCCCGTCGCTGCGGTCCCCGAACTCGGCCTTCTGGAGGCGGTGATCCATGGACTACGCAATCTCTGACGTACCTGCCGCAGGCCCCCGCGGCACCGACGTGCTGCTGCCGTACGGCGCCAGGGGCGTCAAGGTGGTGATTGTCGGCGGCTTCGGGGTCGGCAAGACGACGATGGTCGGGGCGGTGAGCGAGATCTCGCCCCTGACGACCGAAGAGACCATGACGCAGGCCGGCGTCGGGATCGACCACAATCCCGGTGCCGAGGGCAAGAACACCACCACCGTCGCCATGGACTTCGGCCGCATCAGCATCAACGAGGAACTGATCCTCTATCTCTTCGGGACGCCGGGCCAGGAGCGCTTCTGGTTCCTGTGGAACGGCATCTTCGAAGGCGCGCTCGGCGCCGTGGTCCTCGTCGACACCCGCAGGATCGAAGTCTGCTTCGAGATCATCACCCGCCTGGAAGACCGCCGCGTCCCCTTCGTCGTGGCCGTCAACTCCTTCCCCGAGGCCCCGCAGCACCCGATGGCAGCTCTGCGGACTGCGCTGGACCTCAACGAATCCGTGCCCATCGTCACCTGTGACGCGCGCGACCGGTCGTCCTGCCGTGACGCCCTGCTCTCGCTGATGGGCTACCTGTGCACCCTCGCCGCCGCCCAGGAGTCCGCATGACCGTCCCGCCCGCCGACCGCACCACGACCGAACCGGGGCTCGTCCCGCCCCCGGGATGCCCGGCCCACGCCGCCACGGGCGCCGGGGGAGTGACCCGGCTCCATGGCGCCGCCGCCGAGACCGACCCCATGGGCCTGTACGAGAAGCTGAGAGCCGAACACGGTCCCGTGGCGCCCGTCCTGCTCGAAGGGGACGTGCGTGCCTGGCTCGTCCTCGGGTACCTCGAGAACCGTGATGTGGCCACCCGTTCCACCCAGTTCTCCCGCGACCCCCGCACCTGGCACGGCTGGAGGAGTGGCGAGATCGACCCCGAGACCTCGCCGCTGGTGCCGATGATCGGCTGGCGTCCCGACTGCGTGTGCGCGGACGGCGAGGAGCACCAGCGCCTGCGTGGCGCCGTCACCGCCGGACTCAACCAGTTCGACCAGCGCGGGATCCGCCGTCACATCACCCGCTTCGCACACCAGTTGATCGACGGGTTCAGTGAGAGAGGCGGGACGGAGCTGGTCGGTGAGTTCGCCGAGCCCCTGCCGATGCTCGTCCTCACCCACCTGCTCGGCATGTCGGACGAGGACGGTCCCAAGCTCGTCCATGCCGCCCGGGACCTCTTCAAGGCCACCGAGACGTCGCTCGCCAGCAACGCCTACGTCCTGGAGACCCTCAAGGAACTCGTCGCCGCCAAGCGGATCCTGCCCGGGCAGGACATCGCATCCGTGCTGATGGCCCACCCGGCCGGCCTCAGCGACGAGGAGGTGCAGCACCACCTGCGCCTCATCCTGCTCGCGGGCTACGAGACCACCGCCAACCTCATGGCCAACGTGCTGCGGATGTCGGTCACCGACCCGCGGTTCCGCGGGTCGTTGGCCGGTGGCCAGATGACCCTGCCCGAAGCGGTTGAGCAGGTGCTGTGGGACGAGCCGCCGTTGATGGTGTGCCCGGGCCGCTGGGCCACCGGCGACACCACGCTCGGAGGGCAGGAGATCAAGGCGGGGGACATGCTGCTGCTCGGCCTGGCCGCCGGCAATGTCGATCAGGCGGTCCGCCGGGATCCCTCGACCCGCGTGCACCACAACCGCGCGCACCTGTCCTTCAGCGCGGGCGCCCACGAGTGCCCTGGTCAGGACATCGGCCGGGTCATCGCCGACACCGGCATCGACATCCTGCTCACCCGGCTGCCCGACATCAGCCTGGCCGTCCCCGAGTCCCAGCTCAGCTGGCGTTCCTCGACCTGGGCCCGGCATCTGACGGCGCTGCCCGTGAAGTTCGCCGCCCGTCCTCGGGAAGCCCGTGAGCTGCTGACGACGCCGCTGCCGGCGCCGCCCCCGCCGACCACCGGGTTGCCCATGGCACCGCGCATGCCGGATTCCGTACCCCGTGTCTCGTGGCGGGCGCGGCTGAAGCGGTTCCTGCGGATGCGGTAGGCCCGGCGTCCTACGACGCCGAGTGATACCGCTCGCGGGCGGGCGCCGTGGCGCCCGCCCGCCGTTGCTCCGGGACGGCGCCGCTCTCGGGGGCGTAGCGGGGTGCCCCCGTGTACCAGGCGTGGAGCCCGGACAGGAAACTCCAGGCACCTCGGAGCCAGGCCTCCAGCTCGATCCGTTCGCCCTGGTCCAGTCCGGCCCGCTGGACGAGCGGGGGCAGCTCGCTCTGTATGAGGTGCTCGAAGTGGCGCAGCCGGGCGGTGACCAGATCAGCGGCGGCGCGCATCGCCTCCTGGACGGTGATGCCCAGGGACGTCTCCAGGACGACGACGAGGTTGTTGACGTCGTACTCGTCGTGAACCTCCCGCTGGTAGGAGGCGATGTCGTTCGCCAGCCCCATGTAGTCCATGAAGGCGTCGAGGAGGGCGCAGACGGTCCGGCTGTGCCGGATCCGCTCGGGGATCCGTGCGCCGGTGGCGAGTTCGACGGAGTAGGGGGCGGTGTACGCGGCGAAGCTCTCCCGGCGGAACTGGGCGTACTCGATGAGGTCGGGGACGCGGCCGGCGCGGCTGTTGACCAGTTCCTGGACTCCGGCGTCGATGTAACGTCCCAGCGCCCGGTTGAGCCCCCGCCGCCAGTGCGCGAGCCTCGGCGGGAACAGGCGTTGCTGGAGGTCGGCCATTCCCTGCTCGACCGCGTTGGCCGGCTCCGGCAGCCGCGTGCCCGGCTCCGGAGGCAGGAAGGCGTGGAGACGGGCGGTGAAGGCCCGCGCGCCCGCCAGGTCGCCCGTCTGCTTGAAGGCGGAGGCGAAGTAGTCGTCCCAGGCCAGGGCCCAGAGGTTGAACCGGTGATTGAGCCGGAGGCCGACGAGCGAGGCGTCGGGAAGGGTCCATGCGGTCAGCTGGTCGACAGCCATCGCGTGGAACTGGGACCGGGTCCAGATCGGCCGGGCCGACCGGGTTTCGTCGCCGGCCAGCATGCCCGTCTCGCGCGCCCACGTCTCGCTCTCCTCGCGCAGGACCGACAGGTACGGATTCAGCCGCACCGGGCATGGCATCCGCAGTATGGGAAGTTCGATGTCCTGCACTCTCATGGGATCCCTACCTCCCTTTCGGCGCACATCGGTGTGCGGACCACACACGCGAGCGGGCTGCCGTTCGAAGGAAACTCCAGTTCAAGGGCGTGAACGGGCTGTCGGAGACTCGCTGCGTCATGCAAGGACGTGAACGCGCTGCACATTCGACGATGGTCGGGCCGACCGGCTCGGTGCCGGAGTGTGACGATCCACGACGGGGGCGGACATCGATGAGTTCCCGCCATTTGGCGCACCAACCCTTCCCACCGTGACCGATCCACAACCTCGTACGGTTGTCTTCGGCCACGATCAGAGCAGGATTGCGCAAAGGAAACGATCATTCTGGTCGGGTTTGGCTGAAATTCGTGCGCCATCGAGGTCGAGTGGCGCGGGCCGCTCGCCGGGACTCCGTGCCTCAGGGCTCGCGCAGGCGTACGGCGAGGGCGGCGACGTCGTCGTCGAGGCGTCCCCTGCTGTAGTGGACGAGGTCGCGGTGGAGGGCCGTGAGCAGTTCGCCGGGCGGCGTCGGGGGCTGCCGGCGCATCCAGGCCGTCAGCGGGAAGAACTCGCCGTCGCGGGCGCGGGCCTCGGCGATCCCGTCGGTGTAGAGGAGCAGCAGGTCGCCGGGGGTGAAGTCGAAGGTGTCGATGTTGTAGTGATCGCCGATCAGCTCCGCGAGGCTGAGCAGTGGCGAGGGGGTGTCGGGGTCGAGGACACGGAGGTTCCCGCGGCTCAGGAGCAGCGGCGGGGGGTGTCCGCAGTTGAGGATGCCGATGTGTCTGCCCACGTGCGGGATCTCGACGAGAAGGGCGGTGGCGAAGCGCTCCATCGGCCCCTCCGGGGGGAAGGCGGCGTTGTAGCGGGTGCTGCTGGCGTCCATCCTGCGTGCGACGTTGACCATGTCGGTCTCGTCGTAGGCCGCTTCCCGGAAGGCGTTGACGATCGCCGCGGCCGCCCCCACGGCCGGCAGGCCCTTGCCCCGCACGTCACCGATGAGCAGCCTGACTCCGTACGGGGTGTCGACCACCTCGTAGAAGTCCCCGCCGATGCGGGCCTCGGCCGCGGCCGCGAGGTACAGCGACTCGATCTCGATGTTCCCGAAGCGGCGCGGCATGGGGCTCAGCACCACCTGCTGCGCCGCGTCGGCGACGAGCCGTACCTGGAAGAGGGTGCGCTCCCGCTGGAGCCGGAGGTGGCTTCCGTATGCGGCGGCCACGGTGACCGCGACGATCCCCGCGGCCGTCCACCACGTTCCCAGGTCGGGGAAGACGAGGCCCAGGCCGATCATCAGGCAGAGGCAGACCGTCCCGAGCAGGACGGTGGGGAGCACCGGCCACATGGCGGCGGCCAGGGCCGGCGCGGCGGGCAGGAGGCGGCTGAAGGCCATTTCCGGCGGCGTGGCGTAGGCCAGGCTGGCGATCACGATGGTCAGAATGACCGGCGACAGCCGCACGAGCCACCCCCGGCCGTAGCGCCGACGCAGCCGCGGCCGTCCAGACTCGATCACATTTCCAAGGGTATCCGGGCAATAAGGGCACAGCACTCCGACGAACGGGGCCGACTGCCCGCGCCACTGCGGGGAATCGTGGGCCACGGCGGTCACACAGCGCTACTCGTTGAGCCGGGCGAGTGATCCCGGGCCGGGTCGGGGAATTCCGCGGAAAACTTCGCGCCGGAATGTCGAGAACCCGCGCGCGGCTCCGTCCCGGGAGCGAACACGGCCACACTGGGGGCCGTACCTCGTCAAGGAGAACAAGATGGCCAAGTACCTGCTGCTCAAGCACTACCGGGGCGCGCCGGCATCGGTCAACGACGTGCCGATGGACCAGTGGGAGCCGGAGGAGGTGTCGGCCCACGTGCGGTACATGAACGACTTCGCCGCTCGGCTCGAGGGCACCGGCGAGTTCGTCGACAGTCAGGCGCTCTCCCCGGAGGGAACCTTCGTCCGCTACGACGGCGAGGGGCGGCCGCCGGTCACCGACGGCCCGTTCGCGGAGACCAAGGACCTGATCGCCGGCTGGATGGTGATCGACGTCGAGACCTACGAGCGCGCGCTCGAACTGGCCGGCGAGCTGTCCGCGGCTCCGGGTGCGGGTGGGAAGCCGATCCACGAGTGGCTCGAGGTGCGTCCGTTCTACGGCGTGCAGCCGACGGCCACCGAGTGAACGAGTCGCTGCTCAGGGAACTGGTGCCCGCGGTGATCGGTGTCCTCGTCCGTCGCGGAGCCGACTTCGCGGCGGCCGAGGACGCCGTGCAGGACGCCCTGGTCGAGGCCGTGCGCGGGTGGCCGGAGGAGTCCTCCCCGAGCTCTTCGAGCGGGGGACCCATTCGGGACCCCAAGGGCTGGCTGGTCACGGTGGCCTGGCGGAAGTTCCTCGACGCCGCCCGCGCCGACACTTCCCGGCGGCGGCGAGAGGAGCTGGCGCGGGCCGAGCCCGTGCCCGGCCCGGGCGGGGCCGTGGACGACACGCTCCAGCTCTACTTTCTGTGCGCGCACCCCTCCCTGACACCGGCATCAGCCGTCGCACTCACGCTGCGCGCGGTCGGCGGTCTGACCACGCGGCAGATCGCGCGGGCCTACCTGGTGCCGGAGGCGACCATGGCCCAGCGCATCAGCAGGGCCAAGCGGACCGTCTCCGGCGTCCGGTTCGACCAGCCCGGTGACGTGGCCACGGTGCTGCGCGTGCTCTACCTGGTCTTCAACGAGGGCTACTCCGGCGACGTCGACCTCGCCGCCGAGGCGATCCGGCTCACGCGCCGGCTGGCGGCCAAGACCGACCACGAGGAGGTCGCGGGCCTGCTGGCGCTCATGCTGCTCCACCACGCACGGCGCCCGGCACGGACCGGCCCCGACGGCAGGCTCGTGCCGCTCGCCGAGCAGGACCGCAGCCTGTGGAACACCCACCTGATCACCGAGGGCGTCGCGGTGCTCCAGGCCGCCCTCGCCCGCGACCGCCTGGGCGAATTCCAGGCCCAGGCGGCCATCGCCGCGCTCCACGGCGACGCCCGGAGCGTCGAGGAGACCGACTGGGTGCAGATCGTCGAGTGGTACGACGAACTGGTGCGCCTCACCGACAGCCCGGTGGCCCGCCTCAACCGGGCCGTCGCGGTGGGCGAGGCCGACGGCCCGCGGGCCGGCCTGGCCGCCCTGGCGGGGCTCGACCCCTCCCTGCCACGGCACGCCGCCGTCGAGGCGTACCTGCACGAGCGTGACGGTGATCCGGTGACCGCGGCACGGCTCTACGCCCTGGCCGCCCGATCGGCGCCCAACATCCCCGAACGCGACCACCTCACGCGGCAGGCCGCCCGGCTCAACGCGCGGCTGCGCGGTTGAGCGGCGAACCCGCCGGTGGCGCCGTCGCGTGTTGCGTACCCTGGCGGCATGCGCATGCGCCCCACTCTGAGCTGGACGCCCACCGGGGACCTACGGCCCGGCACCGCCGATCCGGAGCCGGTCGCCGACGCGCTGCGCGGCGGCGGTGTGCTGGTGCTCAGCGGGGCCGGCATGTCCACGGAGTCGGGCATCCCCGACTACCGGGGCAAGGGCGGGAGCCTGCGCCGACACACCCCGATGACCTACCAGGAATTCACCGCCGACGCCCAGGCGCGGCGCCGGTACTGGGCGCGCAGCCACCTGGGCTGGCGCACGTTCGGCCGGGCCCGGCCGAACGCCGGGCACCGGGCCGTGGCGGCGTTCGGGCGGCACGGCCTGCTCTCGGGGGTGATCACCCAGAACGTCGACGGCCTGCACCAGGCCGCCGGCAGCGAGGGCGTGGTGGAACTCCACGGCAGCCTGGCGCGGGTCGTCTGCCTTTCCTGCGGCGCCTTCTGCCCGCGCCGCGACCTCGCTCGGCGGCTGGAGGAGGCCAACGCCGGGTTCGAGCCGGTCGCCGCCGGACTGAACCCGGACGGTGACGCCGACCTCACCGACGGGCAGGTCGGGGACTTCCGCGTGGTGCCGTGCGCGCGGTGCGGCGGCGTCCTCAAGCCGGACGTGGTGTTCTTCGGCGAATCCGTTCCGGCGCAGCGGGTCGAGCACTGCCGCGACCTGGTCGGTGAGGCGGCCTCGCTCCTGGTCCTGGGCTCTTCACTGACGGTGATGTCCGGGCTGCGGTTCGTCCGCGAGGCGGCCCGGGCCGGCAAGCCCGTGCTGATCGTCAACCACGACCCGACCCGCGGCGACCAGCACGCCCTCACCCGGGTCGCGCTCCCCCTGGGGCCGACCCTCACCGCCCTGGCCGACCGACTGGGCATCCCGGTCGACGGCCGGGCGGCTACCTGAGCAGGGCGTGACCGGCGGCCGGCTCAGGCCTCTGTCGGGTCCTCGGGGATCAGGTGCACTTCGACCGGTTCGCTGCCGGGCTTCCCGCCGGGTCCGGGGCAGGCCGACGCCCGTGCGGCGATCTCCAGGGCCCGCTCCTCGCTCGTGACGTCGACCACCCAGTACCCGGCCAGGATGGGTCCCGCCTGGGCCGGCCCGTCGGTGACCTGAGGCCGCCCGTCGTTTCCGGCCCGCACCGTCTTGACCAGCGAGGGCCCACCGAGGCCCCGCCCCTCCACCCATTCCCCGGCGGAAGTCAGGTCGTTGTTGAGGGCGCCCATGTGGGCGAACATGGCTGCCATGTCGTCCTTCGAGTACGACGACATGACGTCGTCCCACTCGGCTGCCGGGACGTTCAGCTGGATCATGTACTTCATTTTCCTCACCCTTCCGGGGCGGCTGCTCGGTTCTTCGGGCTTACGAGGAGACAGACCGCCGGACGCCGCGAAACTCATCGGTGGTGGCGGACACGGCTCACTGCGGGGGCCGGTCGCCCGACGGTGCCAGGGGGATCTCCGCCCACACCTGTTTGCCGCCGCTGAGCGGTACCGAGCCCCAGGCCGTCGTCGTCGCATCGACGATGAGCAGCCCGCGGCCGCCGGTCGACTCCCAGCTCACCCATACCGGTTTGACGGGGCTGCGCGGTGACGCGTCGTTCACCGCGATCCGCAGCCGGTCCGCCGACAGGGTCAAGTCCATGCCCACTTCGCCCTGCGTGTGCGCGATGGCGTTGGTGACCAGCTCGGACACCACCAGCAGCGCCGCGTCGAGTTCCTCCTCCACCCCCCAGGACCGCAGGGTGCGGGCGGTGAAGCGGCGCGCGTGCAGGACCGCGTTGGGCAGCCGCCACACCGTCCAGTGGCTCCGCATCGGCCGGCCCCCCGTACCGTCGTAGCGCAGCAGCAGCAAGGCCACGTCGTCGTCGCGACGGCCCCCGCTGACGACCAACTCGTCGGCGACGCCTCCGGCATCGACCGGGTTGGCCGCCGCGAGCACGCCGCACACCCGCCGCATGCCCTCCTCCATCGGCAGCCTCGCGGACTCGACCAGGCCGTCCGTCAGCAGGACGAGCACGGTGCCGGGGACCAGCCCCACCTCGGTCATCGGGAACTCGGCTTCCGCGAGCACGCCCAGCGGGGGCCCGCCCTCGACCACCATCTCCTCGGCGACGCCGTCGGGGTGGCGCAGGACCGGCGGCAGATGGCCGGCCCGGACGACCCGGGCGATGCCCTCCTCCATGTCCAGGTCCACGTACCCGCAGGTGGCGAACAGGTCGGTCTCCATGCCGACGAGCAGACGGTTGGCCCGCGCGACCACCACATCGGGCGGGTGGCCCTCCACCGCATAGGCCCTGACCGCCGTGCGCATCTGGCCCATGATGGTGGCGGCCCCCGCGCTGTGCCCCTGGACGTCCCCGATGACGAACGCCACATGACCGTCACGGAGAGGGATGACGTCGTACCAGTCGCCGCCCACCTCCAGCCCGGCCGTCGCCGGAAGGTAGCGGGCCACGGCGACCCCGCCCGGCAGCTCCGGGAGCTTGCGGGGCAGCAGACTGCGCTGGAGCATGGTGGCGAGTTCGTGGCCCGCGTCCAGGGCGTGGGCGCGCACCAGCGCCTGCCCCACCAGCCCCGCGGTCGCGGTCAGGAGCGACCGCTCCTCGGGTCCGAACCGGTGCTCCGTGTCCCACCCCACCAGGCACACCCCGACCATCCGGCCGTCGGCGGGCAGCGGCAGCACGGCGAGACCGCCGGGCCCCACGCCCAGCAGACCGGGTTCGAGGTCCGCGCCCGGCGGCCACAGGCTCATGTGCCCCCCGCGCAGGGCGCTCTGCAGGGTGGGGAGGTCGGCCAGCGGGGCGTCGGGCCACTCGGACCGCCATTCCGAGCGCCACACCTCGGGCCAGGCATCGGGTTCCGGAGGGTCGAGGGCGGTGACGATGAGCCGCTCGGGCTCCAGTTCGCCGACCGCGACCCGGGAGGCGCCGAGCGGCTCCCGCAGGGCGGCGACCGCCAGCCTGCTGACCTCCCGGATGGTCGCGGCTCCCGCCAGCGTGGCCGACAGCCGCTGCACGAGGGAGACTTCGTCGGCGCTGGGGCGCAGATAGGTGGCATCGGCCACCACGCCCAGGACGCGCCGCGGCCTGCCGTCGGAGTCCACCTCCACGCGGCAGCGCAGCCCCAGCCAGCGCAGCTCGCCGTTGGGGCGGCGGATACGGAACGCCAGCTGCTGCCCGGCGGCGGCCAGCCGGTCCGGCTCCACGATCGCCATCAGCGCGGGCATGTCGTCGGGGACGGCGCACGCGAGCAGGGTCTCCACCTGCCCGTCGAACTGCTCGGGGGGCAGGCCGAGCAGCTCCAGCACGTGCGCGTGGGCCTCCATGCGGCCGGTGCTCAGTTCCACGATGAACGCGCCGCCGTGATCAGGCACCAGGGACTGACCCAGATGTGCCTGCGGCGCCGGGGCCTTGTGTCCGGCCCAGCGAGCGGCGACCGATTCGAGTCCGGCGGCCACCTGGTCGGCGTAGAGCTCCAGGAGGCTGCGGTCGTCGGCGCTGAAGCCGTCCCCGGCCTGCCCGGCGACGATCAGGCACCCCAGCTCCTGGTCGCGGTGCCCCAGCGGCAGCGCGCCCAGCGAGATCCTGGCCGGCGGGTCGGGATCGCCGTCCCGGACCCGGGTGGGGAAGTGGTGGGGATCGTCCTCGATGAAGGTGGCGAGTTCCTGGGGAGTCAGCCACAGCGGGCGGCCGGAGCGGTAGGCGTTGGCGGCGGGCGAATGGCCGGCCACGGCGAGGATCGCGGGCAGCCCGTACAGGACGCCGCGGTTTCCGGTCAGCTCGGCCAGATGGAGTTCCCTGCCCTGGTCGGCGACCACGTAGACAGCGGCAAGCTCAGCCCCGCAGAACGCAAAGCCATGACCGGTCACTGCCCGTATCACCTCCTGCCGGGGGCAACCCGCCGACCGCCCTGACTCCATGCTGTCGCGCCCGGCACCGTCCGGGCGAGTCGGCGCTACGCCGGACCGCCGGCCGGCGGGTGCTCCTCGTCCTCGCAGCGGTCGACCACGACGACCGCCACGTCGTCCGCCAGGCGGCTCCCGGTGTGGCGCAGCAAGGCCTGGTGCAGGCCCTGCAAGAACGCCTCCCGGGTGCGGTCGCGCATGGTCACCATGGCCCCGGCCAGGTCGAAGAAGGCGCTGTCCCGGTCGCGGGCCTCGATGACGCCGTCGGTGTACAGCAGCAGCCGGTCTCCCGGTGCGAACGGATGGCTGTCCGGCCGCCCGGGAGGACCGGTGACGAACTCCTCCAGGCCGAGCGGCGGCAAAGGGGCGGCGGGCATCAAAGGCGTGACCGCGCCGTCGCACAGCAGCAGCGGTGGCGGATGGCCCCGGTTGATCACCTCGACGTGAGGGCTGTCCGGGATCTGGGCCACGAGCGCGGTGACGAACCCCTCCAGGAGGGCGTCCTCCCCACCCGTCGCGCCCGCGACGACGGCGTCCCGCCGCAGGGCCGCTCCGCAGTGGTTCACGACCTCCACCAGGTCGTCCTCGTAGTGCACGGCCTCCCGGAACGCGCCCAGCACGATCGCGGCGGCCCGTACGGCGGGCAGTCCCTTGCCCCGGACGTCCCCGACGATCATCCGGACCCCGTACCGCGTCTGGATCACGTCGTACAGGTCGCCGCCGATCTGCGCGCCGGTCTCGGCCGCCAGGTACATGCTGGCCGCCCGTACGGGGCCCAGCCGGTCCGGCACCGGCCGCAGCAGGACGTCCTGGGCGGCCGTGGCGATGCGGCGGACCTGGTTGAGCTCGTTCTCCGTGCGCGTGCGCGCGGCGCGGCTCGTCATGAAGCTCGCCACCGCGACCAGGAACAGGGCCAGGAAGTTCGTGTAGACCTGCTGGCTGCCCCAGGCCTGGTTGTAGGTGGCGGTGGCCACGCTGACACCGACGGCCGTCCCCGCCGCCGCGAGCGTGCCCTTGGGCCCCATCGTCACGGCCGCCAGAGCGGGAGTCGCCACCAGCAGGGGGCCGGTGTACAGGACGTGCAGGGGCGTGAACTCGACGAGGAGCAC
Source organism: Streptomyces sp. NBC_01551 (assembly GCF_026339935.1). Taxonomy (NCBI): domain Bacteria; kingdom Bacillati; phylum Actinomycetota; class Actinomycetes; order Kitasatosporales; family Streptomycetaceae; genus Streptomyces; species Streptomyces sp. NBC_01551. The sequence goes on along the minus strand of NZ_JAPEPX010000001.1, from coordinate 129,509 downwards.
CAGCAGGGCGATCGCGAAAGGCACGCACTCCGCGAAGACGAAGAGGACCTGGTGGTGGCCGTCGGCTCGCGGTCCAAGGGGCGAGCGCAAGGGCGCTCTCATGAGTACAGCCTGCCTCGCCCGCACCCATGGCCGCCACCGCGGACCACCGGTCCCGTGGCCGGCAGGGATCAGCCGGTGCAGGTGATCGAGAAGGGGACCGGGTTGGAGGTGGTGCGGGTGGGGCTCTGGAGTTCCACGGCCATGCCGGTCGTCAGGGTGCCGGACTTCGCGTAGGTCGTCAGGCGCACGGTGTCGTGTCCCGTGGGGTTGGCCTTGTCCCCGATCGACATGGTGCGCCAGTGCGGATCCACCACCGAGCCGTCGCCGGACACCCAGCGGTAGGAGATCAGGGTCGGCTGGGACGCGGTGAACGTCGCGGTGAACGCCGGGGCCTGGTTGGCGGGGGTGGGGCAGCGGCCGGTGTAGGTCGTGTTCGCGCCCGCCACCGACATCCGTACGCCCGAATCCGCAGCGGTGTCCTCGTCGCCGCCCGTGAGGGCGTGGACCAGCCCGGCGGCGGCGATCAGTACGCAGACGGCCGCGCCGGCCGCGACGAAGGCCGCGGTACGGCGCTTGCGGGGCGGGGCGGGGGGCACGGGTGCGGGCGCGTCGGCTGCGAGCGGGGCGGACGCGAGCGGGGTGGACCCCGCGACGGCGGGCTCCGTCCTGGTGGGCGCCCCGGCGGTGGTGGCCGCCGCCGCTGCCGTGGCGGCGTCCCCGGGAGTCGGCAGGACAAGGCCGGCGGCCGTGGTGGCGTCCGGTTCGTGGGCGATGTCCCGCAGGGCTGCGGCGACTTCGGCGGCGGGGGTCCGCTCGGCGGGCTCCTTGCGGAGCAGCCCGGCGATGACCGGCGCGATCGGACCTGCGCGGGCCGGCACCGGCGGTTCCTCGTCCACGACGGCCCGCAGGGTGCTCAGCGCGGTGTCCTGCCGGAACGGCGAGACCCCCTCCACGGCCGCGTACAGCAGCACGCCGAGGGACCACAGGTCCGACTCGGGGCCCGAGGGGCGGCCCAGCGCCCGCTCCGGCGGCAGGTACTCGGGGGAGCCGACGACCTCGCCGGTGATGGTCAGGGCGGTGCTGCCCTCGACCATCGCGATGCCGAAGTCGCTGAGCACCACCCGTCCGTCCTCGGCGAGCAGCACGTTGGCGGGCTTCACGTCCCGGTGCTCCACCCCGACGGCGTGCGCGGCGCGCAGCGCGCTCAGCACCTGCGCGCCGATGTGCGCGGCGTGCCGCGGGGTGAGCGGCCCCCCGGCGCGCAACAGATCGGCCAGCGACTGGCCGCGGACCAGTTCCATCACGATCCAGGGCCGGTCGTCCTCCATGACCACGTCGTGGACCGTCACCACGTTGCGGTCGGGTATCCGCGCCGCGGCCCACGCCTCACGCTCCAGCCGGCTGTACATCCGCGCGATGTCGTCGGCCCGCAGACCGGCCGGGGCCCGTACCTCCTTGACGGCGACCTCCCGGTGCAGGGTCTCGTCGCGGGCCCGCCACACGGTGCCCATCCCGCCTTCGCCGAGCCGGGACAGCAGCCGGTAGCGGCCCGCGATCAGCCGTTCCCCCTCTGGCACAAGGGGCGTTGGCGCGGTGGTGGCGGTACCCGCACCGGTGGCGGTGCCGGCGGTGGTGGCCGCGAGCGCGGTCTCCGTCAGGGTCTCGGGTTCGTCGTTGTACATGGGGCGGTTCTCCCTCTGATCGCCGGCCGACGCGAACATCACGTACGGACCGGGCCCCCGGTTCAGGGGTGCGCGAAAGATTCGTGGAAATGGTTGAACCGAACACGTTCTCGATGACGTGTTGCCGGTGTGCGAGGAAGTCGTACGAGGAATCAGCGGCGTCGATTCAAGGGGTGTGGAGTGCCATCGGTCATCGTTGGGCGCACGGGTCCGTTCACCGGGCAGAGCGTGGTTGTGGGCGGCGAGCCCCTCAGCTTCGGGCGCAAGAGCGACAACAGCGTCGTGATCGTGAGCCCCAGCGCCTCCCGGCTGCACGCCGAGATCCTCACGGAGGACGCCGGGTTCGTCCTCTACGACCGGGACAGCCGCAACGGCACGTTCGTCAACGACCAGCGCGTCAGCCGGCATGTGCTGCGTCCGAACGACTGCATCCGGATCGGTGATGAAACGTTCCTTTACGAGGCGCAGGACGCGATGGAGACGGTCATGGACCTCTCCCTCCTGGACGTCCCCCGGGCAAGCACCGCGGACCCCGGCATGCTGCGGGTCACCGTCACCGGCGGTGGCCCGGTCGGCCTCGCCTTCGCGTTGGCGCTCGACGAGATGCTGCCCGGCCGCACCGTCATCACCCTCTACGACGGGCGCTGGACCAGGAAGGGCTCCGCGATCGTCTGGAAGGACGAGACCCAGGGCAATTTCCGCCGCCAGCAGGTGGTGACCGTCCAGAGCCGGCAGTACCTCGCCCTGTCCGGGGAAGTCCTCGGCGCGCTGTTCGACGACGACGCCGCCTACTCCGAGATGTGGCCCGTCGGCCCGGACTCGGTCGACGGCCGCCCGCCCCGCAACATCCGGATCGCCCACATCGAGGACAGACTGCTGGACCTGGCGAACCGGAGGCCGGCGATCCGGCTCGTCCCCAAACGCTTCGACGTGACCGAGCAGCAGAACCGGCTCGCCCAGGAACACGTCCTGGTGGTCTGCGAGGGCGGCCGCTCCCGCACCCGTGAGCACTACGCCGACCGCTTCGGCGCGGCCGACGCCTCGATCTACTCCCTCGACGGCGAGCACCTCCAGGACATCGTGCTGGGGCTGCGCGTCAAGTCGAAGCTGCCGGATCCGATGAGCGTGCTGCTGACGGTGTCGCAGAACCGGTTCCTGCTCAACTCGCTGCGCGGCGAGGGCTTCCTGAACATGCGCCTCACCCGGGAGGAGGCCAGGAACGTCATCGGCATCGACCCGGTCCGCCACGTCTTCGAGGAGTGCATCGCCGCCCGCCCCTGCCTGATGAGCCGGCAGGAGGAGGACAACGAGTTCCGCTGCCCCACCCACGGCACGCTCTTCCTGCCCGCCCTGCTGCGCGGCTCCCCCCTGTGGAAGGAGATCCGGCAGGGCCTCAGCCTGTTCGGGGTGGCCGAGGACGACCTGTCCGCGATCACCTCGTTCCGGCTGGACATGGTCCAGCGCCCGCGGTTCACCGCCCAGCTGAACCGGCCGACCGCGACCAGTCCCGGCACCTACGGCTTCCTGCTGGGCGACGCGGCCAACGCCATCCACTTCTGGCCGGGCCGCGGCCTCAACAGCGGTCTCGCCTCCGCCGCTTCGCTGGCCCGCTCGCTCAGCCGCGCCTGGCAGGGCAAGCCGCTGCGGGACGCCGACTTCATCCGGCACGAGGCGGCGATGTCCATGCTCCAGTACCGGCACAAGAGCCGGGCCTGGAACGCCATGGTGACCACTGACGAGCAGGGCGTCACCCGCGCCATCAAGGACATCATCGCGCGCAGCGCGGAGGCCGGCGGCGGTGCGGGGTTCGGTCCGGCGGGTGGTGCGGCGTCCGGCGCGGCGTCCGCCCCGGCCGGCGGGAGCGACCTGGACGCGCTGTTGGAGCGGATGGCCGGGATCCGCGACCGGCTGGGGTCCAGGCTCCCCGGCCTGCCCACGGACGGGGAACTCCGCTCCCACCTCGCCTCGATCGCCCCCGCAACCCTCCGCACGCTGCGGGAGAGCGGCGCCTGGGACACCCTGATCGTGGGCGGCGAGGAGGCCGACATCGACCTCTTCTACCAGTCGGACTCCCCGGTCTTCGTGCCCCGCCCGGTCGACCCCCGGGCCCTCGCGCAGGCGTAGCGCCGGGGCGGGCGGGCCGGACCCCGCCGTGGCGGGCGGCGCGGCAGGCGGGGGTGCGGCCCGGCCCGGCGGTGGTCCTACTCGCCCTGCCCGCCCTCCAGCGCCTCCACCAGCTGGGGCAGATGGCCGCCGGCCACGACGAGGGCCAGGTGGTCGTGGAAGTCCCGGCTGGTGACGATCAGGCCGTCGCGGACCCGCAGCACCTGGATGTTGGCGGTTTCGAAGGTCCGCCCGGTCGCCCGGTGGTGAACCCGGTAGTCCCACTCGGCGACGACCACCTCCCGGTCGTCGGTCTCCCGGATCACCACGTTCATCGGGGTCAGCTCCACGGGCGAGCTCGCGGCGACCGCCGCGAGCCGCTCTTCGAGCATGGCCCGGCCCTCGAACCGGCGCGGCCCGACCGGCTCGAAGACGGTCTCCACGACGGCGTCTTCCGCGTAGAGTCCGGCCAGCTCCGCGTACCGCCCCGCGCCGATGTTCTCCAGCAGCTTCTGGGAGACCTCTCGCGGTGACAGCGTTTTGGGCATGATCAACCTCCGGCGGGATCGGCCACTAGAATCGGACTAGCGGCTCCGTTTTCGACGATACGGACTGGCGACTCCGGTTGTCCAGTGGTTCTCCCGCCGCGGCAGAGGAAGGCGGAAGAGGGATGAGTGGCGCTCAGGAGCGTCCGCTGCGGGCGGACGCGGCCCGTAACCGGGCCAGGGTGCTCGATGTCGCCACGGAGGTGTTCACCACCCGCGGCGTCGGCGTGCCGACCGAGGAGATCGCCCGGGCCGCCGGGGTCGGTGTCGGCACGCTCTTCAGGCACTTCCCGACCAAGGAGGCGCTGCTGGAGGCCGTGATGGTGCGCAGGCTGGAGGAGATGGCGGCCGTGACCGCGCAGCTGGAGGCGCGGGCCGATCCGGCCGAGGCCTTCTTCGCCTGTTTCCGTCTGGTGGTGGAACGGTCGGCGGGCAAGAACGAGTTCGCCCAGGCGCTGGCCGCGGCCGGGGTGGACGTACACGCGTCGCTGCGCGAGCCGACCGAGGAGATCCAGACCCGGCTGGCCGGCCTGCTGTCCGAGGCGCAGCGGGCCGGGGTGGTCCGCGCGGAGCTGCGCCTGCCGGAGCTGCTGGCCCTGCTGGTCGGTACCGGCGCGATGGTGGAGCAGCTCAGCGCGGACCCGGCGGCCGTGGAGCGGATCTTCGAGGTGGTCTTCGACGGCGTGCGGCCCCGCTGACCGGCCCGGGGGCCGCCCCGGGCACCGCCGTGCCGGGTGGCCGCCGCGCCGGGGAGCCGGGGCCGGACCGCCCCTCGCCCGCCGGGCTGCCCCCGGGGAGCCGGGGCCGGACCGCCCGAATGACGTGGCCCCGGGCGGGCAGGCGTCGTACGGATCCGGCGGATCCGTGAACTGATTCCGCATCCGAGCCGAGTGGAGGAGTCGCCATGCCTCGCGGTTCCAGTCCCAAGCGTGAACGACAGTACGAGCACATCAAGGAGAGCGCCGAGCAGCGCGGCGAGAGCACGAAGCGCGCGAAGGAGATCGCCGCGCGCACCGTCAACAAGGAACGCGCCCGCTCAGGGGAGTCGAAGACGGCGAGCCGGTCCTCCACGCACGACATGTCGTCGTCGAAGAGGGGCGGACAGCGCTCGCACAGCGGCGCCCAGGGCCCCACGAAGGAGCAGCTCTACAACGAGGCGAAGCAGCGGGGCGTCGAAGGCCGTTCGAAGATGGACAAGGCCGAACTCAAGCGGGCCCTCGGCCACTGACCGGAGCGAGCGGGGAGGCCGGCGGCCCGGTGGGTGCCAGGGCGATGCGGGCAGGCCCGTCGTGAAGGCGGCTGCTTCGGGGCCGGGGCGCCCTCGCGGATGCCGGCGCGGCGCGCCACGGCACGGACGCTCCCGCGCCGGGCGGACGCTCAGCGCGAGGGTGGTGCCGGGTCCCGGCCGTGAAGTGGCCGAACAGCGCGATGGCGTCGGCGTGGTCGATGCAGCCGTACACGCCATCGCGGCGGCCGCGTCGTTCCCGCGCGGGGCGGCAGTCGGCGGACTCGGCAGGGCCCGCGCCGGTTCGCCGGGCGGGTGCTCGGCGGGCCGCGGCCGGTGCGCGGTTGTCGACGGTCTGCTCCCGGTCCGTGCCCCAGTACACCTCCAAGCTGCCGGTCACGGGCTTTCCCTCGCCTCGGGCGACCCGGAAGCGGCCGATGGCCCCGTGGTGGTGACCAACCCGGCGCCGATCCGGCCGCCTGTTTCGCCGCCGTCGTTCCGAACCCGCAGACGCGGATCGGCGCCGGTTCGCGCTGGGCGTGGGCACCGGCGAGGCTGGAAGTAGCCGCGGACCGGAGAACGCCAGGCGGGTGAAGCGACGGCTGCCGCGACGAGAACGAGAAGGAGGACAGGACCATGAGCGAGACCAATGCCCGCGGCGACGACGTCTACCAGCCCCAGCCGGAGGACGAGCCCTCCGAACTGCAGCCCGACATGGACGGCAGCCTCGGCGAACTCGGCACGGACGCCCTGCTCGACCAGGGGTACTCGCCGCCCGAGCGGCTCTACACCAGGCACGGGGACGCCAGCACCGGTGAGGCGCAACGGCGGGGAGAGAGCCTCGATCAACGCCTCGCCCGGGAGGAGCCCGAGCAGGAGCCCCCGGCGGGAGACGGCATCGGTGACCTGGTCAACGGAGAGGGCGAGCCCGTGGACGCGCAGGCGGGCGATTCGCGCGCAGGCCGGCTGGCGCCGGTCACCGCCTCGCCCCACGGGAACTCCGTCCTCGCGCGGGACGTGGGGATCGACGCGGGGGCAGCCTCCGCCGAGGAAGCCGCCATGCACGTCATCGAGGAGCCCGAGGAGAGCCAGCCGTAGCCCGCGCGGCCGCGCCCCGCCCTCCCCTCCGCCCTGCCGCGATGGGCGCGGTCCGGCTCAGGAGCCGGGACGTCCCTGGTCCGGGGCCTCTTCCGGGGTCTGCCAGGAGCCGCTGCGCGGCTGGGGGGTGGCGCCGACCGGGGACCGGCGGCGGGCTGCGCGACGGCTGCCCCACCAGAAGGCGGCGACCAGCAGCGCGGCGATCACCACGCCGACGAGGATCAGCAGCAGGGACGGGGTTGCTTCGGCGGAGAGCACGGTTGCGAGGTTCATGGACGGCGCCTACCCGTGCATGCGGAGGGGAACCGAGGGAAATTCCCGCGCATACCGGGGAGGCGACAGGGCAGACGGTGTGTAGCAGGTGGACAACCGTGGTTCCCCTGCTGCTGGTTCTTCTGGTCGTCCTGGCGCTGTGGCTCGCCGGCTTCGTGGCCCGCCCCGCGGACAGTGGCGGACGCTGGTACCGCTGGTAGCCCGCGATCGACGGCGCAGGTTCGAACGACCCACCGGGCAACAGGACGGCAGCCGCGCGCCGGTGTCCGGGGGGACGGGACACCGGCGCGCGGCCGCCGATCTCGGCGGGTCGACGTACCGCTCGAACGGCAACCCGCCGATGTTCACGCGTATGGCCCAGAACCGAAGGCTCAAACACAGCGAGAGCGGGAAATTTCGGCGCCCGTGCGGCGTCTGGCGCGGGCGGTACGGCATGTGCCGGCCTCGCCGCGCACAACAGTCCGGTTTCACCTAGTTTGTTCTCCGTCAAGGAGTCTCATTCACACCAAGGAGTTCACCATGGCTGACAAGGGAAAGATGGACCAGGCCAAGGGCAAGGCCAAGGAGGCCGCCGGCAAGGTCACAGGGAACGACCGGATGAAGGCCGAAGGCAAGATGGACCAGGCCAAGGGCAAGGCGAAGGAAGCCCTGAGCGAAACCGAGAAGCGTGCCCGCGGCGCCCAGGATTCCCTGCGGGACAAGCAAGGCAGGATCTGAAGGATCTGACGCGCCGCCCCATCGAGTCCCGGTGAATCCCGCCGGGGCCCGCGGGTGACGCGACAAGGACGCGGCCCCCGGCGCCTCGGCGTCGCGGGGCCGCGTCCTGTTCCCTCCGCGAGGCAAATGATGCGGGGCCCCACTCGCTGTGTGAGCGTGGCGGAGACCCCGCGGCACGAGAGAGGCGGCCCCGATGGACGGCCAGGACAGGGACAACCCGGCGGACGAAGTGGTGGTGGCGGTCGGCGACTGCTCTCCGGAGGACGCGCACGCCGTCCTCGACCTGCTCGAACGCTCCTTCTCCCCGGAGTCCGGGGTGAGCGGCGCGGCGCAAGGCGGGCAGGCCGCGACCGTGTGGAGCGCGACCTTCGACGCGGCGAGGCCGGCGGAACCGCCGGAGCGGCAGCCGAGCCCCGTCCGGCTGAAGGACGCGGTCAGCGTCACCCTCCAGGGAGGCCCCCGCGCGGTGGAGCGGGTGCGGGCCGCGCTCGCCGGGCACTTCACGGTCGAGGGCACGGGAACCGTGTCGGGCGACCAGGAAAAGGAGATCGGACTCCGCGTCCGCTCCTGAGCGGTCGAGTGCGGCCGGCTGGTTCGCGGCGTCCGGCCCCGGCTACGGCTACGGCCACGCGCCGTGTACGGGCGCCGACACAGGGCAAACGGGGTGCATGACCGTACCCAAGACAGCCGTTCTCGTCCTGGACAGTGCCGAGCCCGAGGTGCTGGCGCAGTTCTACGCCGAACTGCTCGGCGCCACGGCGGGCCCCGCCCCGGGCGACGGGGACCTCCTCCTGGTCTCCGGCGGAACCGGTGTGGTGCTCGGAGTCCGCCGCGACCCGTACCACGCTCCGCCGAGCTGGCCGCTCCCGGAGGGTTCCCAGCAGGCCCACGTGTGCATCCTCGTGGAGGAGCGACGCCTCGACGAGGCCGAGCGCGAGGCCGTGAACCTCGGGGCGCGCCCGGTGGCCGCGGAGGACGACGGCAGCCTGCCGGGCAGCCGGACCACCCTGCGCCGCTACGCCGATCCGGCCGGCCACGGGTTCGTCCTCGCGGCAGTCCCCGAAGACCCCGTGTCCGAAGACCCCGTGTCCGAAGACCCCGTCTCCGGAGATCCCGTGCCCGAAGATCCCGCCCGCGCGCGCTCCGCCGAATGACCCCGCCGGGGGCCTCGTGCCGCCGGGATTCGACGCCGATGACGGGGGTAGGCGCCAGCCGGCGGTGCAAGAGCGGACGGAGGGAGCGGTCGTGGCGGATACGGAGCTCGACGCGTTCGCCGAGGTCCTGGACGGCCCCCTGTACGTGGTCACGGTGGCGGCCGGGGGCGAGCGGTCGGGCTGCCTCGTGGGCTTCGCCTCGCAGTGCTCGATCCGGCCGCCGCGCTTCACGGTGTGGCTCTCCCGGCTCAACCACACGTTCGGCGTGGCCGCCGGCGCCACGCACTTGGCGGTGCACCTGCTGGACCACGGCCAGCTGGCGCTGGCGGAGCTGTTCGGCGGAGAGACGGGCGACCAGGTGGACAAGTTCGCACGGGTCGACTGGCGGCCGAGCGCCGACGGCAGCCCGCTGCTGGCCGGCGCCCGCGCATGGTTCGTCGGCCGGATCGAGACGCGCGTCGACGGCGGCGACCACGTGGGCTTCGTCCTGGAACCCACCGAGGTCTCCCCACCCGTCCCGAGCGCGCATGCGCTGCTGCGACTGAGCGACGCTACGCAGATCGCCCCCGGCCACCCCGCCTGAGCGCGGCCGGCTCACTCGCGCCGCCGCCCGGCGCCCGCGATGCTCAGGCCGGGCGGCGGCGGGCGACACCGAGCGCGTCGGTGACCGTACCGTCGGCGGCGTCGGCGGTGAAGGTCCGGCCGGCGGCCTCCACGCGCAGTTCCTCCAGGACGGCCGCCTGCCGCTGCGCGCGGCTCAGGAGCCGGTCGACGGTGGCCGGGGCGAGGGGCGCGGTGGTTGCGGCGAGGGTCTCCAGCGACCGCCACAGGGACGCCTTTCCCTCCACTCCGAGCCGCATGGCTTCCAGTTCGAGGACGTCGCTGAGGGGTGAGCGCCTCACCAGGCGGCCGTTGAGCTTGACCCTGGCCGCCTTCTCGGCCAGACGGCCCATGACGACCCTGGGCCACCGCTCGGGGACGTCGAGAGCCGTCATGATCTCGCGCAGGCTCTCCCGGTCCTCGGCGATCTCTCGGGCCAGCTCGGCCAGGGGCGCCCCCGCCGGGGTGCCGCGGTGCGTCCGTGCCATGCGGTGGATGAGGGAGACGCCGCCGGAGGCGCCCGCGAGGTGGTCGTTCAGGTAGATCGTGAGGAGGCGCTGTGGGCGGGGAACGGGGGAGCGACGGGCTTTCGGCTCCTGGGGATGGGCTTCCATGGCGTGCTCCGATCGTTGGGACGTCTCGGCTGCCGACCCGGTGTACCGGCCGTGTGCGGGCCCCGAAGCGCGCCGCTCACCTGGGCAAAAGGGTGGCCCTTGGCGTCTGACCGCCCCTGCGGCCCTCAAACCGGACGGCCGGGCGGATCTCCTCGGCCGGGCCGTGCCGCCGCACCCGGGTTGATAGGCAAGCCGTTGCTTGCCTATGGTGAGGGTCATGGCGGAGGATGTCTTCAAGGCGCTGGCCGACCCCACCCGTCGGCGCATCCTCGATGAGCTGGTGGAACGCGACGGCCAGACCCTGTTCGAAATATGCGCGCGGCTGGTGACCAAGCACGGCCTGGGGCTGTCCCGCCAGGCGATCAGCCAGCACCTGGCCGTTCTGGAATCCGCGGGGCTGGTCCTTTCGCGGCGCGAGGGCCGCTACAAGTTCCACGATCTGAACACCGAACCACTTGAGCGCATCGCGACCCGGTGGCTCAGGCCCGACACCACCCCGGAGAACACCCCATGAAGATCCACCGGACCAGCGTCTTCGTCGACGACCAGGAAAAGGCCCTGCGCTTCTACACGGACGTGCTGGGCTTCGTGAAGAAGCACGACGTCCCGCTGGGCGACGACCGCTGGCTGACCGTGGTCTCGCCGGAGGCTCCCGACGGGACCGAGCTGTTGCTGGAGCCCGCCGGTCATCCCGTCGTGAAGGCGTACCGGGAGGGGCTGGCCAAGGACGGCATCCCGCTCGCCGCCTTCGTCGTGGACGACGTGCCGGCGGAGTTCGACCGGCTGCGCGCCCTCGGCGTGGTCTTCACCCAGCAGCCCCTGGAGATGGGCGCGGTCACCACGGCCGTTCTGGACGACACCTGCGGCAACCTGATCCAGATCCTGCACAGCAAGTAGGGCCGGCCGGCGCCGCGCCCGCGGGCGCCGCGCGGCGGTGGGGTCAGGCGGGCGGCGCCGGTGCGTGGCGGTGCAGGAAGTCGTCGACGAGGCGGTCGGTGAAGGCCCGGCCGACGGGTTCCGCCGTCACCAGGACGCGGTGGTAGATCGGCCCCACGAGCTGCGTCACGTTCCCGGTGGAGGGCGGCATGGAGATCAGCTGCCGCCTCTGATCGCCGAGGCGATCGCCTTCCTCGCGGTCAGAGGGCCGTGAAGAGGTCGTCGAGCGGGGCCGGTACCCGGCCGGGGCCGAGGGCCTCCGCCAGCAGACGGCCGTAGCGGATCTTGCGGCCCTTCTTCGTGCCGAGGAAGCGACGCAATTGCTGTTGGCGGGAGCGGCCCCGGTGCGCCGGCTGGTGCAGGAAGGTCTGCCAGGCGCGCAGGTCGCCCTCGCCCCGGATGATCTCCTCGACGCCCGCCGTGCCCAGCGCGCGGATGAGCTCGTCCTCCAGGTCCGCCGCGCACACGAAGAAGCCCAGGCGCGGCGCCCCGGCCCGCTCCAGGCCACGGTCGTAGTGGCCCCGTTCGCCCGCGTCGCACAGCCCGGTCAGGCGCAGACCGAGTCCGGGCGGCCCGAGCAGAGCGGCGTAGCGGCCGATGTTCATCGCCCCGCCCATCCGCACGACGCACACGCCTTCGGCGGCGAGGTCCCGGCCGCGCCGTGCGGCCAGCGCGTCGACGGCCGCGAGGTCGCTCAGTCCCTCCAGCAGCACCGCCGTCCGCAGCCCCAGTCGCACGGCCAGATCGCTCGCCGGTCCACCGGGACCCCCCGCCGCCCACTGACCGACCGCGTCCCGGAACGCCCCCATGTTCGCCATGGCGCGATTCTGCACGTCCTACGCCCCGCACGGCACGCAATTTTCGACGGCCCCGCCCCGTCCGGTCAGCCTGTCGGACGCCCGCTCAGGCCCGCGTGGCGGACGGAGTTCGCGCAGGGCCGGGAGGAGCGTCGATCCGGACCAGTCCAGGAAGGGCTGCTGGTGCTCGCCGCCCACCTGGACGAGCGCGACCTCGGTGAACCCCGCGTCCACGAACGGCCGGACGGCGTCCACGACCGCGCCGACGTCGTCCCCGCAGGGGATCGACTCCGGTACGTCCTCCGGGCGGACGTACCGGGCCGCCACCTCGCAGGACCGGTCCCCGCAGACCGCGATGCCGATCGGCGGGGGCCGGTCGGGCAGATCCCACAGTTTGGCGTTCTGACGTCGAAGTACTGCCCGCGGTGGTTCAGGGACTCGCCGGCGAAGAGCGCGCGGATGATCGCCACGGCCTCCTCCGGCATCTCCGGCGGCCGCTCGGCGATCAGGTCGCGCCGCTCAGTGAGCGGGCCGCGGCGAACTCCCTCACGAGCGTGCCGCAGAAGGCCGACAGGTCCGCCGGCTTGCGGCTGGTGACCAGCGTGGCGGGCCGGGCGTGACAGACGTGGACCTCCTCGTCCACCCAGGTGCCGCCCGCGTTGCGGATGTCCGTCGCGATGCTCGGCCAGGACGTGAGGGTCCGGCCCCGTACGACGTCCGCCTCCACGAGCGTCCACGGCGCGTGGCAGATCGCGGCGACGGGCTTGCCCGCCTCGAAGAAGCTGCGGGTGAACCCGACGGCGCGCTCGTTCATCCGCAGCGCGTCGGGGTTGGCGACGCCGCCGGGCAGCACCAGGGCGTCGAAGGCGTCCGCCGTGTCGCCCGCGAGGACGTGGTCGACGGTGTACGTGCCCGCCTTGTCGAGGTGGCGGAACGCTCGGACGCGGCCGGGCTCGGTGGACACCAGCTGTGGGTTCCAGCCCGCGTCCAGCACGGCTCGCCAGGGTTCGGTCAGTTCGGTCTCCTCGACGCCTTCGGGCGCCGTGAGGAAGGCGATACGCATCAGGGGCACCTCCGTCAGTCGGGGTTCGTCCGGGGTTCAGGCCGGCGTCCGGTCGGGCCGGCTCCGGTCGGGCCGGGGGCGGGCGAGGTTCAGTCGGGCGGTTCCGGAACCACGGGCTCTTCCGCGGGAGACGGCTGGTCCGGTACGGGATCGGGCGCGGGCGGCCGCCCACCGGGGTCCGGACGCACCTGCTCCCGGGGGATCGCGTTCGGCCCTGCCGGTGTGGGGCCGGGGCCCTCGGGTTCCGGCTCGGTGGTCCGTTGCATGGGTGCCCTCACCTCGGCGTCGTCGTTCCGCGGGCCGGGCCGTACGCGCTGCGCGCCCGTCCGGCTCCCGCGCGGGTTTCTCGTACCGGGGACGCCTGCCCGGACCGCAGCGTCTCAATCAGCCGCCTCACTCGGGCGGCCGCGGGGTTTCGGGTTTTCCGCACCGGGCTCCGGGCAGGCGCGAGGGGAGAGGTACGAGACGGATGGAGGGACGGAGCCATGGAAGACCAAGGCGGCGCCGGAGGCGTTCCCCTGCACGGTCACGACGACAAGGAACGGCGGCGCGCCCCGCACGTCGAGCGGCGGACCGAACCCACCGGCCAGGACGAGCCGGCACCCGTCCGGGCGGCCGACACCGACGAGGCGAGCCGTCTGGACCGGCCGGGCCCGTCGCCCGAGCCGGTACGCGAGATGCGCCGCGGGAAGTCCGGAGGCTGAGCCCGCGCGTCAGATCCAGACGTTGGCGTCAGACACAGGCGTTGAAGGCGGGCTGGGCGTGCGGTCCGGGATCATGGACGTACTGCCCACGCGCGTACAGACCGTCTGGAGTGGTTCACCCGTGCATGCTGATCCGCCCGACCCCACCGTGCTCCACCCGATGCCCGGACAGCCGCGCGTCGTGCTCCTGAAGCCGCTGGTGACGTCTCCTCTGATCGAGGTCGGCGAGTATTCCTACTACGACGATCCGGACGAGCCCACCGCCTTCGAGACCCGCAACGTGCTTTACCACTACGGGCCGGAGAGGCTCGTCATCGGGAGGTTCTGCGCACTGGGTACCGGCGTCCGGTTCATCATGAACGGCGCCAACCACCGCATGGACGGGCCCTCGACCTTCCCGTTCCCCATCATGGGCGGCGCCTGGGCCGAGCACTTCGATCTCATCACCGGCCTCCCCGGCCGCGGGGACACCGTCGTCGGCAACGACGTCTGGTTCGGCCACGGTGCCACGGTCATGCCCGGAGTGCGCATCGGCCACGGCGCGATCATCGCCTCCGGGGCCGTGGTCGTCGACGACGTCCCCGACTACGGAGTGGTCGGCGGCAACCCGGCCAAGCTGATCCGGACCCGGTACAGCGAGGCGGACGTCAACCGCCTCCTCGCGCTGGCCTGGTGGGACTGGCCGGCCGAGCACCTGACCCGGAACGTGCGCGCCGTCATGTCCGGCAGCATCGACGACCTGGAAGCCGCCGCCCCGGCCACCCCCAGGTGACCGGGCCGCGGCGGCTTCGCGGTCCCGGACCGTCAGGCGAACGTGTCCGCCAGCAGTTTCGCGGCGTCGGCGATCAGAGCGTTGTCACGGGGCGCGGCCGCGTCCGGCTTGGTGCTGAGGATGGCCAGGACCACAGGCGGCCGTCCCGGCGGCCAGGCGATGCCCACGTTGTTGTTGGTCCCGTACGAACCGGCTCCGGTCTTGTCCGCGACGGCCCAGTCGCGGGGCAGCCCGGCCCGGAGCCGGTCACCGCTGGTGGTGTTGGACAGCAGCCACCCGGTCAGCCGCTCCCGGTGCCCGGGGGTCAGCGCGTCGCCGAGGGTGAGCCGCGCGTACGTCTGCCCGATCGCGCGCGGGCTGGTGGTGTCGGTCACCCGTGAGGGTTCGGCCGAGTTCAGCGCGGGCTCCCACCGGTCGAGCCGTGTCGTGCGGTCCCCCAGCGAGCGGCAGAAGCGGGTGATCGCGGTGGGACCGCCCAGCTCGCGCAGGAGGAGGTTCCCGGCGGCGTTGTCGCTCTGGGCGATGGCCGCCGAGCAGAGTTCGGCCACGGTCAGGCCGCCCGCGATGTTCTCGGGCCGCTTCGTGATCTCTCCGCCGCCCGCGTCCGTGACGTCCTGCTGCGTGTAGTGGATCCGCTTCGCGAGGTGGGTGCCGTCGTGGTCGAGGTCCCGCATCACGGCCGCCGCCGCGAGGGTCTTGAACACCGAGCACATGGGGAACGGTTCGTCGGAGCGGTAGAGCACGGTCCGGCCCGTGGCGGTGTCCCGCGCGTACACCCCCAGCCGCGCCCCGTACTCGCGCTCCAGTACGCGCAGCCGCGCCGTGACGCCGGCCGCCTCGCCCGGCGCCGAAACCGACGCCGAAGCCGAAGCCGAGGCCGCGCGGGCCGCGCCCGCCGGCACCGCCACGGCCAGCGCGGCCCCCGCTCCCACGGTCAGCAGCGTGCGACGGGATGGCATTGCCCCCGGGGTTTTCATATCAGTCTCTCCTTTTCCGCCCGTTCTGCGTGATCATGTGCCCCCGAAGACGTCAAACGTGATCAATTCGGTTCCTGGCCGGCCGGGCCGCGTGGCGGGCGATCGCGGTGCTGCAATGGAGTCATGTGCCTCGAAGAGCTCCGCACCCTGCTGGCGCGGCATGCCATGGGCGAGGACCTGCTCACCAAGGAGAGCGACGTCGCCGAGGCGGTGTGGCGAGCCGCGCACGACACGACCGGCCAGCTCCGCTTCCCGGCCGGCCCCGACGCGGTCCGCCTCGCCCAGGC
Source organism: Streptomyces sp. NBC_01551 (assembly GCF_026339935.1). Taxonomy (NCBI): domain Bacteria; kingdom Bacillati; phylum Actinomycetota; class Actinomycetes; order Kitasatosporales; family Streptomycetaceae; genus Streptomyces; species Streptomyces sp. NBC_01551. Next base: position 113,920 of record NZ_JAPEPX010000001.1, on the reverse strand, counting down.
GAAGTGACGGTGACGTCGATCGCGCCCCTGACCGACCGGCGGGCCGGGGGCCCGGTTGAGGGTGCGGCGGCCCTACTTTCGCAGGTCGTTGGGGTGTTGGGCACAATTGGCGTGCCCCTCGAAGAACGTGCCACCCTAGTGATGGAGCACTCGTGCAACACCTTGATGCCATCCCGTTCCCGCTCGATCCGGGCGCTGACCCCGCCGTTGAAGCCGATGCGCTTCGCGGGGCGGGTTGTCCGGTCCGGAAGGTCTTGTTGCCCGGTGGTGTGGAGGCGGTGGCGACCCTCGACCACCAGACGTCGAGGGACGCGCTCGGGCATGCTCTGCTCAGCAAGGACGCCGTCCACTGGCAGGCCCTGACGGACGGTCGGATACCCCCGGATTGGGAGCTCGGCGCGCTCATTCAGGGGGCCGGCATGCTCCACGCGGGCGGCGCGGCTCACGCGCGGCTGCGCGGGCTCGTCAGTTCCGCCTTCCGGCGTGCCTCCGTCGAGGCCATGAGACCGCGTATCGAGGAGATCGCGAGCGTTCTGCTCGACCGGTTGGAGAGCGCCGGTGCGGACGAAGCGGTCGATCTTCGCGAGGAGTTCGCGTGGCAGCTGCCGGTCGAGGTCATCTGTGAACTTCTCGGCATCCCCGTGGCCGCGGCCGCGAGGCTGCGCGGTGCCTTCGACCGGTTGGTGACGCCTCAGCCGTCGGAGTCGTCCGACCAGGACGGGGTTCTGGCGGCCCAGATGACGATCGCCGGCGAGCTCGCGCAGCTGATCGCCCTGAAGCGCGAGAACCCCGGCGCCGACCTCGCCACCGAACTGATCCGGGCGCGTGACGCGGACGACGACAGGCTCAGTGACCAAGAGCTGGTCCAGACGATGTTCCTGCTGTTGATCGCCGGGCAGGAGACGACCGTTGCCCTCATCACCGGCACCGTGCACAGCCTGCTGAGCGACCCCTCGCAGGTCGCCGCGGTCGTCGCGGGCACCCACACCTGGGCGGACGCCGTCGAGGAGGGGCTGCGCCACTCCTCGCCGGTGCGGTACGCCCTCATGCGGTACGCCACCGAGGACGTCCAGATCGGCGGAGTCACCATCGAGAAGGGAGAGCCCGTCATCGCCGCGCTCTTCGCGGCCGGACGGGACCCGCAGGTGCACGAGAACGCGGACCGCTTCGACCTGGACCGGGCGGCCCGCCACCACCTGGCGTTCGGGCACGGCTCGCACTACTGCCTCGGTGCGAACCTGGCCAGGCTCGAAGCGGAAGTGGCGCTCGGGGCGCTGTTCGCGCGCTTCCCCGGCCTGGCCCTCGCCGACGAGGCCCCCACCACCGTGGCGTCCATCCCGCTCCAGGGCCTTCAGAACCTGCCGGTCCGGCTCCAGGGCAGGGGCGCGCTGCTCTCCTGAACGACACGGGCGGGAGGCCCGGACCACGGCGTGGATCGCCTGGCCGGGCCTCCCGTCATGCCGTGTCCGCTACCGGCGGCCGGAGAGGAGGCTTCGCCACCAGGGCCGGCGGGTGCCGGCGCCGGTGCCGGCGCCGGTTCCGGCGGCCGGTGGGGACGGGATCCGGACGGCCGGCGCCGCGACGCCGGCCTTGGCCGTGGGGCCCGCCTCGGGCTTGGCGCTGTTCCCGGTGGGGCGGGGGGTGAAGTGGACGGGCAGGTTGTCCAGGCGGCTGGAGAGCAGGGAAGCGGACACCCGCAGGTCGCTCTCCTCCCCGACGAGCTGGATGTCGGGCAGCCGTGCGAGCAGCGTGTCGATGCCCGTCTCCGCGATCGCCCGTCCGATGTCCTCACCCGGGCACGCGTGGGGCCCGCTGCCGAACGCGAGGTGCGAGCGGTTTCCGTGCACCGGTGTGGTCAGGTCGGGCCGGATCTCGGGGTCGACGTTGCCGGCGGCCAGCCCCAGCATCACCAGGTCACCGGCCCGGATCTGCTGGCTCCCGAGCTGGGTGTCGGCGGTCGCCCACCGGGTGGGCAGCACGATGAGCGGCGGGTCGTCCCAGAGGACCTGGTCCAGGCCGTCCGGCAGCGTCATGGAGCCGCCGGACAGGCTCGCGCGGAAGCGGGGGTGGGTCAGGACCATCCGGAGCGTGCTGGCTATCAGGTTGGTGGTGTTCTCGATGGCGGCGACCATGGCGTGCCGCAGGTGCTCCATCGCCTCGTGGTCGCTGAGGTCCGACTCGTGGCTCAGCAGCCAGCTGGTGAAGTCCTCGCCCGGGCTGCTCTTCCTGCGCCGTACCAGCTCGGTCAGGACGCCCACGACGAACGTGTTGCTCTCCAGGGCGGTTGCCGTGCCCTTGACCATGTCCCGTACGGCGACACCCACGGCCGGCGCGTCCTTTTCGGGGACTCCGAAGAGGCGCCCCACGACCAGGGCCGGGAGCTTCTCGGCGAAGTCGGACACGAGATCGGCCTTGCCGTTCCCCGCGAACTCGCCGATCAGCTGCTCGGTGTAGCGGACGACGTAGCTGCGGATGCCGCGGCGGCGGAAGCGGCCGAGGCTGTCCGTGATCGCGGCGCGCAGCCGCGCGTGCTCGTGGCCGTCGGCGAAGGCCACCAGGGGCTGCCAGGCGGTGATGGGGAGCAGCGGGGACGTCGGGGCGAGCTGGACCTTCCAGACGCGGGAGTCGCTGGAGTACTGCTTGGGGTTGCGCATCACCTCCAGGATCTCCCGGTGTCCCAGCACCAGCCAGGCCGGTACGTCGTCCTGCAGGAGCACGGGTGCCACCGAGCCGTGCTGCCGGCGGAGCTCGTCGTACATGGCGTAGGGCGAGCCCTCCGCCTCGGGCCCGTACAGCCGCCGCAGGCCGTCCGGCCGGGGACCTTGCGGCAGGTGTGCGGGGCATCCCGGAGGCGGGACGGGCGCGGGCGAAGCACCGGTTGCGTCTGGGTACGGGGTCGTCACGAGGCCTCCGAAAGCAGCGGCGTGGAAAAGGGAGCCGGACATGTGTCAAGTCGCTGCCGGCCTGGACCTGGGTTCGGCCGGATCCGCAGGTGTGCTCGCGTAGGCAGAGCGGCGTAACGGCAGCGACACGCAGCATAACCGGGTGTGCCGGGGCGTCAGCAGAGTGGGCCGGGTTCCAACTCCCCGGCTTGCGAGATCCCTTGGGGCGCCCGGTCGGCGCCGCGATCAGCGGCCGCGGAACAGGCCGGCCGGAAGCGCCCCTGGCGAGTGCGCGGTTGCGCCGGTGTGTTCCAGTTAGCCGGTCACGTACGCCCCATCGGAGAGGAACCCAGAGTGTCGGATGTTGAGTTGCGGTCGGTCCCACGGGCGCCCGGGGCGGTGCCGCTGCTTGGGCACGCCCTGCACCTGTGGCGTGATCCCTTCGGTTTTCTGACGGGCTTGCGGGAGCACGGGGACCTGGTCCGCGTCGACCTCGGCACGATGCCGATGTACGTCGCCACTTCGGCGTTCCTGGTGCGTGAAGTGACGGTCACCCAGGCGCGCGACTTCGAGAAGGGACGCTTCTTCGACCGGCTGCGGCCCCTGGCGGGCAACGGGCTGGCGAACTCCGACGGCGAGGTCCACCGCAAGCACCGCCGCCTGATCCAGCCGATGTTCTCCAAGGAACGCATCGCCGGGTACTCCGACACCATGAGCCGCAACGCGCTGGCTCTCGCCGACTCCTGGACTCCGGGGCTGGAGGTGGACCTGGAGCAGGCGATGGCCGACTACGCCATCGAGACCCTGGCCTCGACGCTGTTCTCCGCGGACATCGGCCTGCCGGCCGTGGCGGCCGTACGCGAGAACCTGCCCGTTCTCCTGAAGAACCTGCTGGTACGGGCCGCCTCCCCGAAGTTCCTGGACCGGCTGCCCATCCGCGCCAACCGCGATTTCGACGCGGCGTCGGCGAGCCTGCGCCGGGTGATCGACGAGGTCATCCTCACCGCCCGGCGCTCCGGGGACACCGAACGCGACGATCTCCTCTCCCTGTTGCTGCGGGCTCAGGACAGCGAGGGCGGCGAGCCCCTGACCGATGCCGAGGTCCGCGACGAGCTCAGCACGATCCTCTTCGCGGGAGCGGAGACGACCGCGGCGACCCTCGCCTGGACCTTCCACGAGCTGGCCGCCCATCCCGAGGTCGAGGCCCAGGTGGTCGCGGAGATCCGGGACGTCGTCGGCGACGGGCCGGTCTCCATCTCGGACGTTCCCCGGCTCGTGTGCCTGCGGCGGGTCATCGACGAGGTGATCCGCCTGCACGGCGTGACGCTGCTCATGCGCCGCAACACGGTCCCCGTCGAGCTGGGCGGCTTCACCCTTCCCGTGGGCACCGAGGTGGCGTTCAGTCTCTACGCCGTACACCGGGATCCGGACCTCTACGCGAACCCCGACAGCTTCGACCCCGACCGCTGGCTGCCGCACCGCCAGGCCGAGGCGGGACTCGGACGCGAGGCCTACGTCCCGTTCGGCGCGGGCAACCGCAAGTGCATCGGCGACACCTTCGTCTGGGCGGAGGTGACCATAGCCATCGCGACGCTGCTCTCCCGGTGGCGCCTCACACCGGTTCCGGGGCACACGCCGCGGGAAGTCGCCTCCGCGGTGGCGCGTGCCGACCGCATCCTGATGACCGTCGAACCCCGCCGGAGCTGACGGGGCGGCCTCACGTCGCGTGGAGCGATCGCGTGCCCGGTCCCGAACGCCGTCACCGGGAACCGGTCGTCTCCGCGCGCGAGGCCCCGGGCCGCCGCGTGCGGGCCGGCCGCTCTACGCGCTCCGGTCCGCGGATACGGAGTCGGGCAGCGGCGCGGATTCCGGGAGCAGGTCCCACCACCAGTCGACGGCGGGAATGCCGAGCGGTTCGTGCCGGGAGTCGGTCGGCGTGTCGCGGAACACGGAGGGGATGCCGGCCGGGTCGTCGGGGGAGCTGTACCGCAGGGAGCTGATGCCCCAGTCCTGGGCGCCCCGTATGAAGGACCCGAGGCCCTGAAGGTATTGGCGAAGCTGCGGGCTTCCCTCCGTGGCCAGACGGGTGCTGAGCCGTGTGAACAGGCACATCGCGCGGTCCCGCTGGGCGATCGCCACGTCCAGCGCCTGGGCGGCGTCGAGGCCCTGCTCGTCCTCCAGCACCCGCAGGACGTTCAGGTAGTAGCCCGCCCCGGTCCGCTCCTTGTGGTGGGAGAAGATGTCGTTGTCCCAGGTGATGATGAATGACGCCATCTCGGCCGCGGCGCGCACCGTCGTACGGTCCCGCTCGTGCGGCTGGAGTTCGTACCCACCGCCCATTTCCAGCATCGGGAACACCACCGAAGTGGCGCCGGAATAGAGGCGCATCAGGGTGTAGTCGTTGAGATCGGGCACCGTGCCCGTGCTGCGGTGGGAGGCCTCCCAGACCACGGAGAAGAAGTACTCGCGCAACGTGTCCACCCAGCGGGCGACTTGTCCGGCCGTTCCGTAGTGGTCGGCTCTGTAGCGCAGGTCGCGCAGCCCGGCGGAGAGCGGGTCGTCCAGCAGCATGGGGGCCTCGGGGTTCTGCGCGACCCGCAGCAGCCGCGAGAGGACGCCGGCCAAGTCGCCGGGGTGGTTGCCGAGTTCCCCCTCCTCGCAGTGCCCGTCGTCGACGCCGAAGAGCCAGAGGATGAAGTCCGCGAGGAGGGAGACGGTTCCCTCGCGGCCCTCCGGGAGGATCCTGGCCGCGAACATGCCGATGTCCTGCCTCACCAGTCGGCCGCGCAGCTCTTCGGACCCGATGCGAAACGTTTCGGCCCAAGCCGCGGTCTGGACGTCTATCTCCGCGTGTGCCGGATGGATCGCAGACGGGATGGGAGTGAAGAGCGGCGGAACTTCCAGGTCAGGCCCCATCGGCCCCCCTCTCGACATGGTGCAAGGCGCCTCAGCCGAAGCCCGTGGGTGATCCCGGGGCCGTAGACCACCTGCACTTCGGAGTGATCGACTATGGCGCATAGTAAGCAGTCGAGAGGATTGATCCAATAGGACAATCTCCCCGCGATCTCCCCGCGATGGGTTCGGGGATTCAGGCCGAGGCGTCCCAGGCCGTGGTCAGGCCGTCCAGCCAGGCCGGGGGCAGTTCGCCGGCGTCCCATTCCTCGCGCAGGGCGGCCGGGGCCGTGGCCAGGCGCTCCAGGACGGCGAGGCTGGTGGGGGAGTGGATGAGGGAGTAGCGGCCGTGGATCGCGATCGCGCTGCCGGGTCCGTACTCCGCGTACAGCCGCTCCAGGCGGGCCTGATGGGCCGAGCTGAACTCCGTGAGGCGTCCGGCGTACAGGGCCCGCTGCCGGGAGCCCAGCGTGCCGAGGACGGCCGTGAGCACCTCGGTGGTGACCTCGGGGTCGAAGTCGGAGACGGAGGCGAAGGAGAGGTAGAGCGGGGAGACCGCCACCTGGGCCCGCTCCACCTCCATCCGCCGTACGCGCGGGCGGTCCTCCGGGGAGCCGGCCGACGGATCGGAGGGGTCGGACGCGTCCGCTCCCACGGCCTGGCGCACGGCCTGGTCCGCGATGCCGCCGAGCGCGTCGACGACATCGCGGGCGCCGTCGAGCCAGCCGGAGTCGTACGGTTCGCCCTTGTCCCCCGGAGCGGTCCGCGCGCCGGCGGCGATCTCCTCGTACGCGCGGGCCAGGGAGCCGGCCGCGACGAGTCCGATCAGTTCCTCCGCGTCGCCGGTGTAGACGCCCGCCCGGGCGAGGAGCTGGAGGAGCGTCGTCTTCGCATTGGCGACGCTGACCGCGTCCGGCAGCTGCGGTCCTTCTCCGGCGGCGTTCATCGGATCCTCCTGATCGCTCGGGTGGCGTGGCGCGCGAGTGCGCGATTCGCTCAGTCCAAGGATGCGACGGCCGATGATCGAGCTGCGACCCCCCTCCCGGCGCGGCGTGCGCACGCCGCGCCGGGAGAGCCGGTCAGAGGTGCTCGGAGGTGGTCAGAAGGCGAAGACCGGGTTGCCGTTGAGGGTCGCGGACATGGCGCACGCGTTGGAGAAGCTGTGCTTCCAGGAGATGCGCTTGCCCTGCCAGACGCCGTCCGCGGTGACGGTGACGGGGTCGTAGTGCATCGGACAGGCGCGGTCGGGGTTCGGGGCGGCGAGGAGCCCGTCGAGGGTGCCGGCGGTGGCGGCGAGGGCCGTGCAGGCGGCCCGGGGGTTGGGGTGCGTGCCCTGGGCGGTCGGTGCGCAGCTGAGGGTGGACGCGCGTACGACGGTCACCCCGTCGTCGCCCTGGGCGACGGCGAGGACCACGGCGGACGGGGCGTACAGGCTCGCGGGCTGTGCCTGCGCGATGCCCGTGGCGCCGGCGGCCAGGGCGAGGAGGGCGGCGGCGGAGACAGCAGCGATGCGGTGACGCACGACGGTACTCTCTTTCAATTCGAAGGGCAGACGCAGCATTTGGCTGCGGTGTGTCGAGTGGACGTCGCCGAGTCTTGCCGGTGTGAAGGGTGCGCGCACATCGATGACCGATTTACGGACACACCGTTCGCATATCGACGACCGAACGGTCGTTCTGGCAGCTCAGGCGGGGTGTGTGCCCTTCGCGATCACATGCGGACGGAGGGTGACGACCGGGGTGCCGTGCCCATCGCAGGCCGTTGACCAGCCATTGACCAACGGTTGACCTTCCTCAGGCCGCGCACGGTTCACCGGACGGCCACCCAGGCTGACCGGAAAGCGGCGTTCCGCCGCGCCTACGGGGTGCCGAGGCGGGCCAGCGCGGCCACCGTCAGGGCCCGGACGCCGGCCGGCAGGGCGCTGCGGACGTCCGGGGCGAAGTCGGGGGCGTGGTTGGCCGGCAGGGCCGCCAGCTTCTCGGCCGCCGTCGTCCCGGGGGCGCGGGACCAGGCGGCCGGGCCGACCGTGCCCAGCATCCAGTAGCCGAGCCGGATGCCCCGCTCGCCGTGCACGTCCACGCCCGCGTCGCCGAACAGCGCGAAGTCCTCCGTCGCCAGCGAGGGCGGCCACATCGCCACCCGCTCCGCCCCGAACTCGGCCGCGTGTGCCTCCCGTACGGCCGCCGTGACCCCTGGATCGGGGTGGGTGACGGGGGAGGCGGACACCCGGACGATCTCCGGGTCCCGGGGGCAGGCCGCGGCGGTGCACTCGGCGCGCACGATCCGTTCCACCGCGTCGGCGGCCCGGGCCAGCGAGGCCTCGCTCACCGCCCGGACGGTGAGGGCCAGTTCGGCGCGGTCCGGGATGACGTTGGCCCGGTCGCCGGCCCGGAACGAGCCGACGGTCACCGCGACCTGCTCCGCAGGGGCGGCCTCCCGCGCCACCACCGTCTGCAGCCGGGTCACCACGTGGGCCGCCGCGACGACGGGGTCCACGGCGAGGTGCGGGGCGCCCGCGTGGCCGCCGCGGCCGTGCACCACCACCCGGAAGGTGACGCTCCCGGCCGTCATCGGCCCGTACCCGTGCGCGACCATCCCGGCCGGCAGCGGGGCGGCGTGCTGGGCCAGTACGTCGTCCGGGCGGCCGCACCGCCGGTAGAGGCCGTCGGCCAGCATCGCCCGCGCCCCCTCCAGCGTCTCCTCGGCCGGCTGCCCGGCCACCACGAGGGTGCCGCGCCAGGCCCCCGGCGTCTCGGCCAGCAGCGTGGCGGCGCCCGCCGCCGCGGCCAGATGCAGATCGTGCCCGCAGGCGTGCGCCGCCTCCCCGTCGGCCGCGTACGGAAGGCCGCTCGCCTCCCGCACCGGCAGGGCGTCGAGTTCGGCCCGCAGCAGGACCGTGGGCCCGTCGCCGTTGCGCAGCACCCCGGCCACGCCGTGGCCGCCGATGCCGCGCGTGGTCGCGAACCCCGCCGCCTCCAGCCGGCCGGCGAAGCGGTCCGCCGTACGCCGCTCCGCGCCCGACAGCTCGGGATCCCGGTGCAGCTCCAGGTAGAGCGTCGTCAGGGCGCGCAGGTGCGCGTCCAGCCGGGCGAGCGGCGCGGATGCGGGGACGGGTGCGGGGCCGGTCATGCCGTCATGATCGGACAGTCGTACCGGAGGGGGTGCGGCAGGGCGCTGACACCTTGTGTCAGAGGAGTGTCAGCGCCGCGACGGCTGCGGTGACGGCGCCACCGGCTCTGATGGAGACCGGCACGGCACAGACCGGTGCCGCCCCGTACTCAGAAGGAGTCATCATGGAGAAGTCGCCTCTCGCCTCGCTCGCGGACGAGATCCTGGAGCTGGAGTCCGAGACCTTCGAGATCTCCGACTACTCGGACGCCAGCGAGGTCGTGCTCGCCGGTTCCACGAGCTGCAGCTCCACCTCGACCTGCTCCTCGACCACCAGCACCACCTCCTGCTCCGCCTGACCCGTCAGGCCGCGCGGACGCCGATGCCCCGGCCCTCGCCGACGCGAGGACCGGGGCATCCGCCCGTCAGGGGATCGGTGAGCGGTTACGGGAACGGGTGCGGGACCATGCGGACTTCGGCCTCGGTGAGGTCGGCCGCCCGCAGCCCCGCCCGCCGGGGCGCGGTGCGCAGCCGCGGCAGGTACGGTGCCCGCTGCCGGGACCAGCCGAAGTCGATCGGCAGCAGCCCCGGCACCACCGCGCACACCGTGCGCAGCCCGATCCGGCGCTGCTCGGGCGTCGTCTGGTCGACGACGACGACGTCGTGCCCCGCCCGCGTCAACTCGGCCACGCAGCACAGCAGATCGTCGCGCAGGTCACCGGTGCGCGGGCGCCCGTGCTCCGTCCAGGAGCGGTAGACCTCGTCCATCGGGCGCACCGCCACCGGCTCCCGGTAGGGCCGCACGTACTCGGCCATCGCCGGCAGCCCGTACAGCTGGGCATGGTCCTTCAGGTGCAGCACCCGGCCGAAGTCCTGTGCCATCGCCTCCAGTTCGCCGCGCCGCTCCTCGACCTGGCGGGGCAGGTGCGGAATGTACGTGAGGACTTCCGACAGCGCGGCCTCCACCGCCGTCGCCGGATCGAGGGCCGCGCCGGCGCCGAAGGAGAACAGCCCCGGACCGCCGTCGCGCCGCACCGCCAGCCCCGTCACCACCGGTACCGCGAGATCGACGCGGTTGTCGAAGGCGTGCACGTCGTACCCCTGGAGCGCCGCCCGGTCGGCCATCGTGCGCACCGCCGTGCCCGGCACCGTCGACAGGTCGATCTCGGTCAGCGGAAGCCCGCCGTACCAGCCGATCAGGAAGGCGTCCCGCTCCACGAGTTCGAGCAGCGCCCCGAGCAGCGCCTCCTCCAGGCAGCTGCCGATCGCGCAGCCGTTGGAGCACTCGAAGACGAAGTTGTCGGCGGCGAGGCCCGCGCTGTAGTGCACCAGCCGGGCCGGGACCAGGACGGGCCGGTCGTCGCGCAGCGAGTGCCCGTACACCCACGGGATCGGCCGCTGCGGGTCGAAGGGGGACACGAGCGGGTCGTCGCGGTAGGTCCCGGGGGCGTAGAAGCCGCACTCGGCCGGGTCGAGGGCCCGCTCGCCCAGTTCCGCGTACGAGGCGGTGAGCAGCGAGTTCCCGGTGCGGCGGTGGGTTCCGGCGTAGCGCTCCAGCCCCTCCAGGTAGGCGAGGTCGCGGCTCGCGGCGAAGCTGTTGGCCTGTCCGCTCCAGGTGACGTCCGTCAGGCCCGCGTACCCGCGCATGAAGACGCTCCCGGCGACCGGTGCGGTGGTCGGCGAGGTGACGTTGAGCCAGGTGCCGCCGCCGAGCACCCCCGTCACCGGATTGGCCAGCGCCGCGTACGGCATCGGGTACGAGGACGCGGCCCGCAGCCGCTGCGCGCCCGGGTCGGGCTTGGGCCGGGACTCGGGCGTGAACGGCCGGGGCGCGTCGGTGCCCCGGGGGCCGCAGTCCGGGCACAGCGGGTCGGCCAGCAGCGGGTACGTGCGGATCCGCAGCGTCTCCAGGTCCAGCCGCGACACCTGGGGCAGTGCCCGGTCGGCCGCCGACCCGTCGGGAGCGGCGGCCTGACCGCCGAGGACGGCCTCGTGCAGCGCGTGCACCGCGTCGTGGACGTACGGGGACAGCCGGGGCCACTCCGGGCCGGCCGCAGTGCCCACCGCGCTGCCGGTCTCCAGGGCGTCCCGCTCGCTGCGGCTGCGCAGCCGCTGGCGGCGCATGGCCAGGCACTGGCCGCACGCCGGGGCGGTGCCGTCGCCGCCCCACGGGCCGACGAGGATCTCCCGCGCGCTCAGGTGCACGGTCGCGCCCGGCCGGACCGCCGCGAAGGGGTCGGCGGCGCGCGGCCCCAGGGCGTCGTGGACGCCCAGGGTCACCACGACGGCGCCGAGCGGCTCCAGCGCCCGGGCGAGGTCCCGGCGGGCGGCCTCCAGAGGAGCCCCGTCGGGGGCGAGCGCAGGGACGGCGCCCGCGGGGGCGACGAGCGACGGCGGCGTCATGTCCGGTTGCTCCAGCGGAAGGTCTTCAGCCCGATCGCGCCGAAGAGGACGGCGAAGCCGAGCAGCGCCGCGCACCCGGTCCAGACGGCGCCGAGCGACCCGGTTCCCGTGAGCGCGCCGGTCGCGGCGTCGTTGAGGTAGCGCAGCGGCAGCACGCGCGAGACCTGCTGGAGCCACGACGGCATCATGTCCAGCGGCAGGAACGAGCCGGAAAGGAACGCCATCGGCACCATCAGGCAGTTGGCGATCGCGGCGACGGCCTCCGGGGTGTTCGCGTACGTGCCGACGATCACCCCGATGGCGAGGAACGCGGTGATGCCGAGCACCAGGGCGGGCAGCGCCAGCGGCCAGCGCCCGTCCAGGACCAGCCCGAAGCCCGGCACCATCGCCACCGCGACGAACACGGCCGCCTGCACCACGCCCACGACCAGGGCCAGCACGTACCGCGAGGCGAGGACGGTCGTCACGGGGGTCGGCGTGAGCCGGATCAGCCGCAGCAGGTCGTCGCGCCGCCACTGCATCAGCGTGAACGCGATGCCGAAGACGGCCGCGTTGGCGACGCCCCACGACATCACGCCGGGCGCGATGTACGAGATGTAGGGGCGGCCGGTCTCCTCGACGTCCTGCCCGCTGAAGATCAGGCCGAAGACGACGAGGAAGAGCAGCGGGAAGGCGAACGTGAAGAAGAGGGTGGTCTTGTCCCGGACCTGCGCCCGGTATCCGGCCGCGGTCAGGGCCGTGTATGCGCTCATGCCTGGTGCTCCGTCCGCGTGTTCTGCGTGTCGTGCGTGTTCCGCGTGTCGTGCGGGTGGGCGCCGGCCCCGGGGTCGGCGGGGCGGCCGTGGTGGGCGGCGCCGGTGAGTTCGAGGTAGACGTCCTCCAGCGTCGCCGTGCGGGTCATCACCCCGTCCAGCCCGGTGAGGGCGTCCACGGCCTGCAGCACCTTGCCGGGCGCCGCGGTCTCCAGCACCAGCGAGCCGCCCTGCAGAGTGGCCCGGTCCACGCCGGGCAGCGTGGCGGCCTCCTCGATGCCGAGCCGGCCCGCCGGCAGCAGCAGCCGGGAGGGCGCGCCCGCCGCCGTCACCAGCCGGTGGGGCGAGTCGAGAGCGGCGATCCGGCCGTCGACGAGTATCGCGACGCGGTCGCACAGCGCCTCGGCCTCGTCGAGGTGGTGGGTCGTGTAGACGATCGTGCGGCCCTCGCTCTTCAGGGCGCGCAGCACCTCCCACAGATCGCGGCGGGCCTGCGGGTCCAGGGCGGCCGTCGGCTCGTCCAGGAAGATCAGCTCCGGGCCGTGGACGAGGGCGGAGGCGATGGCCAGGCGCTGGCGCTGGCCGCCGGAGAGGTTCTCCACCAGGACGTCGCGCTGCTCGGTGAGCCCGACGGTCTCCAGCGTGCGGTCCGCGGCCGCCGGGTCGCAGCGGTACAGGCCCGCCACGGTGGCGAGGTGCTCGCGGGCGCTGAGCCGTACGAAGAACGCCGAGGCCTGCGTCTGCACGCCCATCCGGGGCAGCAGCGCGGTGTCACGGGGCCACGGGCTGTGGCCGAGGACGCTGACCGTGCCGGCGTCCGCCTGCCGCAGCCCCTCCATGATCTCGATGAGGGTGGTCTTTCCCGCCCCGTTGGGGCCGAGCAGCCCGAAGAACTCGCCGCGGCGCACGTCGAGGGAGACCCCGTCCACCGCCCGGCGGTCACTGTAGCGTTTGTGGACGTCCTGGACGGCGATGGCCGGGGAGTCGGGCGGCTGGGTGGCGTCAGTTGTCATGGGGCGTGCGTTCCTCTGTGTGTGCGTACGGCCCGGGCGTGACCCCGGTCCTTGGGGGAATGCGGTTCGTGAGGGGTCAGGTGGTGACGGAGTACCAGACGGCTCCCGTGAGGCCGGCCGCCAGCAACAGGACGAGCAGGGCGGAGCCGATGCCGTATCCGAGGTAGAGCCGGCGGGCCCGTGGCGGATACGCGGCGGCGGCCGCCCGGTCGCGCGTCCGCAGACGGAGATACCCCGAACTCGCCGGCGCCAGACGGGTGACGCGCAGGGCGTGGCCGAGCATCGTGTAGCCGTCCAGCGGAGGCAGCGGGATCAGGTTGACCAGCGCCTGCGCACTGCCGATCAGAAGGAGCGCGCCGAGCACCCGGCGGGTGGGGTCACCCTCGGGCAGCGCCGCCCACCAGCCGAAGAACGGCAGCAGGAACAGCAGGTTGGCGAAGGCGCCCGCGCAGGCCACCGCCGCCTGGTGCCGACGGCGTTCCAGGAAACGGTAGTTGTCGACGGTGCAGTACATGATGGCGACGGGCAGCCGCCACCGCAGCCCGATCTCGCCGACGGTGCCGCCGACGTGGCGGGCGGCGACGCCGTGCGCGAACTCGTGCAGCGCGGTGCTCAGCCACGTCAGGGTGGCCACCGCCAGCAGCGGCGCCGGGTGGCGCAGCAACCACCCGAAGGCGTCGGCGAGTTCACCGAAGGACAGGGCGAGCGCGGCCTCCATCGCCAGGCAGCCGAGCAGCAGTACGAGGAGCACCGCGGGGTGCAGCAGCGGCCGCAGCGCGCGGTGCAGCCGGGCCGTGGTGGCGTCGGCGTCCGCGACCAGGCGCAACGTGCCCTTGAGCAGCGTGCCGGTCAGCGGCTTGCCGGGCGGCGCCGGTGCGGGCGGCGGCGGGCCGCCCGCGAGCAGCCGGCGGGCGCCGAGCAGGGACAGCAACTGCTGCCAGTTCCCCTCGCCGAGCCGCCGCCCGAACGCCTGCGCGTACTCGGCGCCGATCTCGGCGAGACTGCGGGAGCCGTCGAGCCGGGAGACTAGGAAGAACTCCTTCGGCCCGATCTCGAACGAGGCGCCGGACACCGGGTCCTTGACGAGGTGGACGGTGGCCGCCCCGTTGAGCAGCGGCGCGGACAGCAGCACCTCCGGCCGCAGTGTCGGCCGGTGCCCGAGCAGCCCCGCCGGGCCCGGCGCGGGGGTGTGCCCGGTCACGGGGCGACCGCCGCGCCCTCGGTCCGGCCCGCGCCCGCGCCCGCGCCGTCGCTCCGGTCCGCGCTCTCGCTCTCGCGCAGGACGCGGCCCAGCAGGTGCGCCAGGTACGCCTCGTCGCGGATAGTGACGTGCAGCCGGTTGTTGGTCATGTGCATGTACGGGGAGAGCAGCAGCGGCAGGGCCACGGCCGGATCCGTCACCCGCTCGTCACGCGTGCCGTCCCAGGAGCGGAACACCAGGTCCCCGGCGACGGCCAGCGCCTCGGCGCGCTCGCGCAGCTCCCGGCAGTGCTCCGCCCAGCCGGCCAGGAAGGCCGGGAGCCGGCCGGTCTCCCCGCAGGCGAGCGCCTCGCGCACGGCCGCGAACCGGCGGCCGAGTCCGGGCGCCGTCTGCTCGTAGTTGCGGTCGTACTCCTCGGACCCGATGAACCCGGTGCCGGGGAAGGCCTGGTGCCAGAACTCGTAGTAGCGGTCGAGATATCCGGTGAGTTCCTCGCGCTCCGGCAGGAAGACCCCCGCCATCACCATCATCAGCTGGGCGGAGGTGCCCAGCAGGACGGTCCGCAGGTGCAGGTTCATGCGGTGCAGGGCGTCGATGACCAGGTCGCTGGAGCGGGCGAAATGCCATTCGGCGAGTTCGACGCCCGCCGGGCCGCCGTACTTTCCGAATTCGGGCTCGTAGGGTTCCCAGGAATGCGAATTGTTCGGCCTCAGGTTCATCCGGCCGTCGGGGCCCATGAAAGCGGCCCGGTCGCCCTCCGGGAACTCGATGTCGAACAGCGTGTTGTAGAACTCGTTGAGGAATCCGGAGTCCACCTCGTAGAGGGCCGGGCGGGTGGCCAGGAACGCGGCGACGGCCTCCTCGGCGCGACGCCGTACCTCCGGCCCGGCTTCCGGCGTGGCCGGGCGCAGCCGAAGCCGCACGTGCGGGCCCTCCAGCCAGTAGTTGATGAAGAAGTGCCCGGCGAGCAGGCCGTCGGCGGTGAGTTCGGCGATCAGCGGCCGCACGCACCGCGTCAGCAGGGGCTGCGGATTGGCGGCGTAGAAGACGTGCAGGGCCTGCCATGCGCCGCGGGTCTCGGCGCGGGCGCCGGTGGACGGGGTCAGCTCCGACATCGGGCGCCGCCTTCCTGGTCTCTGAGGGTCAAGGTGTGTGTCTCGACGGCCAGTTCGGCGACGTGGGCGCCGCGCGCCGAGTGCACGTGCAGGCCGTCGGGGTCGGGGAGCATCTCGCGGAAGACGACCCGGTGCGCCGGATCGCGCAGCAGCGTCTCGAAGGCGGCCAGCGAGAGGAGGCCGGCGAAGTCGACGTACTGCGGCTTGGCCCCGGCGGCCGACGGGCCCGCCGAGACGGTCGCGAACACCTGCTCCGGCAGCCCGTGGGCATGCCGCCAGCGCTGCCAGGCGAGGAAGTGCGAGGCCTCCTGGGCGCCTTGTACGGGGAGAGCACCCGCCGTGGTGGTCCAGCTGCGCCGGCTGAGCACGACGTCGCCGTGGACCACCCGGGGGCGGGTGGTGACGCCGTCGCGGTCCGCCCCCTCGGGTACTCCCGCCCACACGTCGAGCGGGGACATCGACGACGGGGACAGCAGCAGCAGGGTGCGCGGGATCGCGGGCAGCGCGAGCGGCACCAGGTAGCCGAGGTAGACGGGGATGACCTCGCACCCCAGCCGCCGCGAGCGCAGCACCACCCGCCCGGTCCGCGGCACGTGCTCGGCGTACAGGTCGTCCAGGTGCAGCCGCCGCTCCGGCGGGAGGGTGCCGCTCTCGCCCGGGCAGACGATCTCGTAGTCGGTCAGCTGCCCGTGCAGGTTGAGGTTGGTGGTGACCGGGCCACCGGTGACCTCGGCGAACACCGCGCCCGGTGGGGTGACCCGGCCGGCCGTGGCCCGCAGCGCGCCGGAGAAGCCGGCGCCGGGCCCTTCCGCGGACGGGGCCTCGCCCTGCCCGTCGTACACGTGCGTGAAGCGGCTGAAGGGGAAGGACAGGCCGCCGTACGAGCGGTTCAGCACGGTCAGCGCCGTGCCGTCGGCGGGGTCCCGGGCGAGCTGCAGGTGGTGGCAGCGCGGTGCGAAGTCCGAGGTCACCGGGGAGAGTTCGGAGGCCACGGCCGCCAGGTCCGCTTCGTCGAGGCGGATGACGTCCGGGTGTGACGCTGCCGTGGCCCGCGTGTCCTCGTACGCCGACCAGGCCTGCCGCATGCGGCCGACGAACGCCCGGCGGGCCGCGTCCAGGGCACGGATGCCGGGCAGGCCGAGCCAGTTCACCTCCGCGACGTACTCGCCGTGCTCGTCGAAGGGCTTGCGGCGGGCGGTGAACGACAGGTACTGGTCGAAGAAGTCCTCGTGGAAGTCGTGCACCAGCCCCAGGAGGTCCTCGCAGCGGCCGCCGGCGCCGTACCGCGCGGTGAAGAACCCCTCGAACGTGATCCGCCCGGCCAGCGTCAGGTCGAAGGCGGGCAGGATCCGCTCGACCGAGCGCAGCGCGGACCAGTCCCGGGGCGCGCAGGGCAGCGCGCGGCCCGCGCTCACGTCCTCGTACAGCAGGGTCTGCGGCAGGGCGGCGTCCGGTGAGCCGAGTTCCTCCTGCGCCCGGTGCAGCCCGGCGCGCAGGACGCGCAGCAGCGCGGCCCGTTCGGCCTGCCCGGCCGCCGGGTAGTCGGCCAGCGCCGCGGCGGGCGCCTCCAGCAGGGCGGCGAGCCGGTCGGACCACGGCCGCTCCAGCGAGGCCAGCGACCGCTGGAAGGACCGCAGCGGGTCCGCGCTGTGGACCTCCGTGTCCAGGCAGGGCACCCGCACCATGCCGAGCTGGAGCAGCGCGCAGACGTACGCCTCGCAGTCGGCCGCGTCGGCCGAGTGCTCGGCGGCCAGCCAGTCGGCCAGCTCCGCGTGCCGCAGCTCGGGCCGCTCGGCGAACAGGGCGAGGAGCCGCTCCAGCGTCCCGCTGCGGCGCAGGAAGAACAGCCGGTCCTTGACCGCGTCGAAGGTGACGGCCGCCGCGTCGTCGCCCGCGGTGACCGAGCGCCGCACGTAGCGGATCCGGTCCTCCTCGTGGCCCCAGCCCGAGGCCAGGCGCAGCGGCAGGTCCCGGCGGCGCACCGGGTCGGCCAGGATCAGCTCGGCGAGCCGCGCCAGTACCACGACGTTCAGCCGGACATGGCTGCTCCACGCGTCGGCGACCCGGATCCCGTCCGCGCCGGCGGCATCCTCCGTGAAACGGCCGGTCGCCACCCCCGTGAACGTGCTGAACGGGCTCGTCTTGCAGGCCGTGCGGTACACGTACGACAGGACCGACCGCTCGGCCTTGCGGGCCCGGCCGCTGGGCACGCCCTTCGCCCGCGCGTACCCGTCGAGCTGCCCCTCCAGCACCGGCGAGGCCAGCAGCAGCCCGAGCCGCAGCCGGTCGTCTGCCACCAGCTCCCGCAGCGCGGCCCGGTTGCGGGCCAGGTCCGCGGTGAGCAGAGGCTCACCCTCCGCCAGCAGCTTCTCCAGCAGCCGGCGCCGGTGCAGCCAGCCGGCCAGGTGCTCGGCGGCGGCCTCGTCCACGGCCGCGACGGCCTCCATGGCCGTCTCGGTCGAGGCGTCCGGCCGGGCCGGCAGCCGGTCGTTGTGGATCTGCCGGCGCAGCCGCAGCAGCGCCCGGCGCTGCGTCGCGCCCGCGCCGTCCGGGGCCGGATCGGTGGCCCCGACGGCCTCGTGGAGCACGTCGCTCAGCCGCTGCGCGCCCGCGCGCAACCCCGCCTCGGCGGCCAGGACGTCCTCGGCCCAGCGACGCGTGTCCGTGGCCCGCAGGGCATCGACCGCGGACAGCGGGAGCCCCGCGACCCGCAGCATGAAGCGGTCGCCCGCATGCCACTCGGTGGTGTTCATCGTCCCGTTCCCCTCAGGCCGTCTCGTGGCGGAAGTCGGCCGGCCTCGGCCGCTCGTGGCCCAGCAGCATGATCAGCAGCGGCGCCTCGTCGGTGCCGCTCAGCCCCAGCTCCTCGATGTACGAGATGTTGTCGAAGCCGAGTGCGACGCCGGCGCCCAGGCCGAAGGCCGCGGCCGTGGTGTAGAAGGTCTGCGCGATCGCGCCGATGGTGGCGCCCACCAGCCGGTAGCCGCGATCGCCCACCGCGTCCAGCACGGCCGTGGTGCGCACCGTCGGGACGACCACCGCGCCCGCTTGCTCCAGGTTGTAGTTGGACAGGAAGTAGTTGCGCTGGAGGAACGGCCCGGGCGGCTCGGGCACCACCAGGCGCAGGGCGTGCGCGGCCGGATCGTAGGCGTACGCACCGGGCGCGACGCCCTCGACGTGGTTGACGAACGCGTACAGCGAGGTGAGCGACGGTCCGCCGGGACGCTCGGCCTCCGTGCCGTACGCGGTGGCCGCGCAGTCGGCCAGCGCGGCGGCGAGCTGCTCGGCCGCGACCGGCCGGGAGGCGTCGAACCGGCCGAAGCTGCTGCGGCGTTCGCGCAGCGCCCGCCCGGTGGCGGCCGGCGGCGCGGGGGCGCCGGCAGCGGCTGCGGATCGGCGCCGCGCGGCGCGAACGCGGCGGCCGCGTCCAGCGCGCCCGGCGCCGGGCGGTCGGCGGCCCGCCCCGCCGTGGCCTCGTGGATGCGCAGCATCGTCTCGAACTCCAGGACGCGGCGGGAGCGTTCGACGTCCCGGTGTCGCACCGCGGCCCCGGTCGCCCGGGCGGTCTCCCCGGCCGGCCGCGCTCCCTCCCAGGTCAGCGGAACGACCGCGAAGACGCCCTCCTCCTGGGGGGCCACGCCCAGCAGCCGGGCCAGGCGGTCCTCGTCGAACCACAGCACCGGGTCGATCCGCAGCCCGTACTGCGCCGCCCACAGCCGCCACGTCTGCACCAGGGCGCCCACGTCCATGCTCACGGCGTGGAAGGAGAAGCTGTTGTACTTGAAGGCGTTCTGCCAGTACTTCACGCCGAGGACGAGGTACTGCGTCGCGGCGGCGGCCGCGCCCGCCCCGGAGCCGAGGGCCGCCCGGACCTCCCCGGTGACATCACCCGTCAGCAGCCGGCGCAGCCCGTGCTGGTGCGGCGCGTAGTGGTAGAGCCCCGGCGTCAACGGCCCGCCCGGGCCCGCCGCCCAGTGGATGCCCACCGGGTAGAGCCCGCCGCCCGACGCGGTGCCCCGCGACCAGTTCGCGTGCGTGTAGTGCGGCAGCGCCGCCAGGTCGGTGTTCGCCTGGACCGCGAGACGCCGGCCGGTCAGCCCGTAGGAGTCCCGGAGCATCCCGGACAGCAGCGGCAGGGTGAAACCCCGGGCTGCGCCGTCGGACGGGGACGGCAGCCGGGGCTCCGGCAACGGGAGCGTCTCGGCGTCCGGGTAGAACTTCGCCTTGCGCGGCCGGTCGGACCAGTCGGGTACGAAGTCGGCGGGCTCCATCGGCACCCGGCCGCGGTGCATGATCTCGTGGGCGTAGACATGGGCGTAGCCCATGGGTCCTCCTACGTTCGGGTCGGACGCCGGTCGCGGCGGCCGGGTCAGGGGAAGGGGTGGGGGGCCGGGTTCAGGTCGGCGGACTCCAGCGCGCGCTCGCGCAGCCCGGCGTCGAACAGGCCGGTCCGCATCCGCGGCATGCCGAGCGCCCGCTGCCGGGACCACCCGAAGTCGATGGGGAGCAGCCCGGGGACGAGCACGCTCACGGTGTGCAGGCCGAGGGCGCGCTGCTCGGGCATCGTCTGGTCGACGACCACGACGTCGAATCCCTCGGCCGTGACCGCCGACACGCACCGCTCCAGGTCGGTGCGTACGTCGTCGGCCGCGGCCGCGCCCCGGGCGTCCGGCCACGCCAGCTCGGCCACGGCCCGCGCGGGCCCGCCGCCGGCCCGCAGCAGGAAGTCCGCGTGGCGGCCCATCTCCGGGACCCCGTACACGAGCGGATGGTCGTGCAGCGCGGTGACCAGGCCGAAGTCGGCTGCCATGGCGCGCAGCCGGGCCTCGTCGCGTTCGGTGCGTCCCGGCAGGTTGACGGCGTCCGTGGCGATCTCGCAGAGCGCCGAGTCCAGGGCCGACTCCGGGTCGAGACCGGCCCCCGCCCCGAAGCACATCCGGCCGGGGCCGCCGTCGAAGCGCTCGGCGACCGCCGTCACGACGGGGATCGGGAAGGTGATCCGGGTGTCGAAGAACCGGGCCCGGTAGCCGTACATCGCCAGCCGGTCGACCATCGCGCGCGTCGACGGCCGGGAACTGCTCGACGGGTCGATCTCGGGCAGCGGCTGCCGCCCGTACCAGGTGAGGAGGAACGCGTCCCGCTCGACGACCTCCATCAGCCCGAAGTACACGGCCTCGGCCGGACTGCCGCCGGAGGCGCAGCCGTTGGAGCTCTCCTGCACGAACCGGTTCTCCAGCCCGGGCGCGTGATAGTACGTCAGGATCTCCGGCACCAGCCGCGGTACCCGGTCGCGCAGCGACCAGCCCCACACCCAGGCGATCTCCCGGTCCGGGTCGAAGGGGCGCACGCGCGGGTTGTCCCGGTGGAAGGCCTCGCTGTACAGGCCGACTTCCCGGGGGTCGACGGCATCGGCGCCGAACCGCTTGAGCGAGCCCGTGACGCTCGTGGTCCGCGACCGCGCCCGCATCCCGGCGTAGCGCTCCAGCCCCTCCAGCACCCCCACCCGCGCGCTGCGGGCGAAGGAGTCGGTGTGGCCGCCCCAGAACGTCTCGCGCAGGTACGCGCCCGAGCGCATCGAGAAGCAGCCGATGGTCGCGGAGGTGGAGGTGGAGGAGACGTCCTGGACGAGCGAGGGGCCCAGCGCCCCGCACAGCGGGTTGGCGAAGGCCGCCACGTCGATCCCGTACGACTCGATGGGGCGGGTACGGAAGACACCCGGCCGGTACTTCGGCGCGGGCGGCAGCTCCAGCACGGCCCCTTGGGCGGTGTCCGTCCCCGGGGCGCCGCACACCGGGCACTCGGGGTCGGGGACCAGCGGATACCGGCGTACGGTGCCCGTCCGCAGATCCAGGAGCCGGACCTCGGGGAAGACCCCGGCGGGCGCGGGGGCGCCGGGCTCGGCCGCCGCCGCGATCAGCGCGGCCAGCGCCTGAGCCGCGAAGGCGTGCGCGTGCGGCCACTCGCCGGCGGCCCGCGTGCCACCGCCCAGTTCCAGGGCGTCCCGGAGCGCGACGGACCGCACGGCCTGCCAGCGGCGTTCCAGACAGCGGGCGCAGCCGCCCCGCGGCCCGACGACCGCCTGGTGGCCGTACAGGTGCACGGGCACGGCGGCGCGGCTCTCGCCGGGCTCGGGCGCGGGCAGGGCGAAGGCGTCCGCGGTCCCCAGCGCCGACAGCGTCACCCGGGGACCGCCCAGGGCCCCGAGGGCGCGCTCCAGCAGCGAGGTGAAACGGGCCGCCGCGTCCGGACCGAGCGCCCGGGCGACCTCGGGGCCGACCGCGAGCCGTTCAGTGGTCATCGCCCGGCTCCTGGGTGCACGTGAGCAGCACTCTGGCGGTGTGCAGTCCGGCGGAGGCCAGGTCCGCGGAACCGGTGGGGACCGCGTAGGCGTCGCGGCGCGCCGCGCGCAGCCGGTCCAGCACCCCCGTCCAGCCCGCCGCGACGACCGCGTTCGCCCGGGCGTCACCGGCGTCGGCGGACACCGTGAGCGTGCGGGCGTCGAGATCCCGCAGCAGCGGGTCACCCGTGTCGGCCGGCGCCCCGGAGGCGGTGGCGTCCCGCTCGTACTGAACGGCGCCCAGCAGGTCCCGCAGCGCGGCGACCGTCGCCGTCTGCCGGTCCAGGTCGGCGCCCACGGCCCACCGCTGCTCCGCCCGGGCCAGCAGCACCTGCACGCCGGACCGGGCGCCCTCGCCGAGGTCCAGCAGCTCGACGGCGATCCCGAGGCGTTCCGCCGACCGTACGAGGAAGGCGAGTTCGGCGTCGGGCGTCTCGTCCGTGAGCAGGACCGGCGCGGCCGCCGCCCCCCGTACCGCCCGCAGCAGCGCGTCGTGGGCCAGCGCCGACAGCAGGCCGGCCGCCGCGGCGTCGGCGGGCGTCGGGCCGGCTCCGGCTCCGGCGCGGGTGCGCTCGTAGAGCCTGTCGCCGTTGTGCGGGCCGAACGGGCGTACCGCGCCCGCCGGAACCAGCGCGGGCTCCTTCGTGACCAGCGAGACGGCCCGCTGCCAGGCCGAGGCTGTGCCCGACAGACCGGAGGCGATGGTCAGCGCGCTCTCCGCGACCGCCCCCTCGGCCCGCGCCACGAGACCGCGGGCGGGGACGACGTGCTCGGCGTAGAGGACCGCGGCGGCGTCCAGCGCCCGCATCCGCGCCCCGGCGACGTGGTGGACGTCGAAGGCCGCGACCGCGCGGGGGCCCGCGTGGCCCGTGCCGAACTCCACCACGCTCAGCTTGAGGGGGATCTGGGTGAGCGGCTCGTCCGCGTAGCGCGTGAAGACACCGGTGTACGGACGGACCAGCGCGGACCGCCGGTTCAGCTCCTCCACCAGGGCGTCCGCCTCGCGCGCGGTCTCCAGGGTCGCCGGCGCGGGTGCCGGGGAGGTGCCCGCCGCGGCGAGGTCCACGGGAGCCACGGCTTCCAGGGCCGCGTCCTCCTCGGCTGGGGCGCAGAACGGACAGCGCGGGTGTACGAGGAGAGGTTCCGCCGTGACGTCCAGCGAGGCCATGTCCTGCACGATCACCTGGCCCGCGGTCTCGGCGGGCAGGGCCCCCGAGGTGGCGCGGAAGACCTCGTACCCCAGCAGGTTGCCGATCATCGCGGCCAGCGGCCGCCCCGGCTCCGGGCCGGCCGGCGCGGGGCTGCCGGGCAGCGCGAGGGTGCTCCACAGCTCGGCCGCGGCCGCGGTGTCACGGCCGACGGCCGCACCGAGCCGGAGCGCGGCGCAGGCCCAGCAGCCGGCGGTGCCGTGCGCCATCAGCGGGCCGATCACGGCGTCGGCGCCGTACGACCAGGCGGGCAGCAGGGTGCGGCCGGCGGGGATCCCCGCGCGCAGCAGGGGCAGCAGCCGGGCGGGCGCGGTCCGGCCGCCGGTGACGACGACGAGGTCGTAGTCGGCCAGTTCGGGCCAGCCGGGCTCCCGACCGCCGGCCGGCGCCAGCGTGCGGAGCTCGACCGGGCAGCCGTCGCCGACGGCCTCCGCGACCTCCGCGTCGAGCGCCGGGGTCTCCATGTCCGCCGGCACGCCGACGCTCGCGCAGCCGTTGCGTATCAGGCTCGACGCGCACCAGCGGGCCACGTCGTCGTCGCCGAGGACGGCCACCCGGGTCTCGCGGAAGCGCAGGAACCGTGCCTCGGCGTCGTCGGCGTAGTGGTCGGCGTACGCGATCTGCGGGGCGAACCGGCGGGCCACGTCGGGCGCGAGCGCCGGCCGCTCGGCGGCCTCCTCGGCCGGGGCGGCGACGGGCCGGGCGAAGTCCCGTTCGTACAGGGTCCGGACCAGCTCCCCGACCATCGCCTGCTGTGCCTCGCCGAGGCCCCGGCACAGGTCGGCGACCGAGTGTTCGCCGGTGAGGTGGGGGACGATCAGCGTCGCGAAGCGGTAGGCGGACTTGGCCGTGAGGCGGAAGCCGCCGTCCGCGTTGTGGAACAGCACACCGTCCGGCGTCTCGGTGAACAGCACGTCCCGGCGGATCCGGGGACGGGTCGCGGCAACGGCTTGATAGCTGGCGTGAGCCATGGGACACCCCTGGGTGCGGTCTGGGCGGGATCGGGAGGAGGAGAGGGGGAGAGGGGGAGAGGGGGAGCGGAGGGGAGAGGGGAAGGCGGGTGTGGCGCTCAGTGCGGTGCGGTCGCTGTCGCGGCTGTCGCAGCGGTCGCGGCGGTCGTCTCGTGCGTGCGGACGCGCCAACGCGCGTAGATGCGAAGGAAGTCGTGGAGGCGGTACGGGCCGGGCGGCCCGTCCTCCAACAGCCCGGTGTCCACGAGCTGTTCGAGTACGCTCTCGCTCTCCCCGGCCGACGCGTCGGCGCCCGCGGCGAGGGCGCCGAGCCGCAGGAACGCCTCCCGCAGTTCGGGAGGCAGCGCGTCGAGCGCCTGCCCGAACACCTCCGGCACCGAGAGCCGGGCGTCCTCCGCGAGGGCCAGCCGGGCGGGGGGATCCTCGGCGAGCCACGCCGCGCAGTCCGCCACCGACAATGCGGGCCGGGTCAGCA
This sequence comes from Streptomyces sp. NBC_01551, assembly GCF_026339935.1. Classification (NCBI taxonomy): domain Bacteria; kingdom Bacillati; phylum Actinomycetota; class Actinomycetes; order Kitasatosporales; family Streptomycetaceae; genus Streptomyces; species Streptomyces sp. NBC_01551. The sequence goes on along the minus strand of NZ_JAPEPX010000001.1, from coordinate 89,563 downwards.
GCCGTCCCGCCGCGATCCGCAGCGCGAGCGGGAAATGGCCGCACACGGAGGCCAGTTCCCGGGCCGCCGCCGGCTCGGCGGCGATCCGCCGCTCGCCGACGAGCCCGGCGAGCAGGGCGTACGCCTCGGCGGGTCGCAGGACGTCGAGGCGGTGCACCGCGCCGCCGTGGGTGGCGACGACGGCGGCCAGGCCGCGCCTGCTGGTCACGAGGACCGACGCGTCCCCGGTCGCGGTCAGCAGCGGGAGCACCTGCCAGGCGCCGGCCGCGCCGTCCAGGACGATCAGCCGCCGGCCGGCTCCCGCACCGGGTCCCGCGCCGGCCCCGGGATCGGCCCCCGCGCCGGCCTCCGGCAGCAGTCGCGCCGCCTCCTCGACGGGCAGCGCGGTCCCGTCCGGCCGGTCCAGCTGAATCGAGAACACCCCGCCGGGGAAGGCGCCCTGCGTCTCGTGGGCCGTCTGGCGGGCCAGAGCGGACTTTCCGATGCCCGGCGCCCCCGAGACGACGACCAGTCGCGGTCCGTCGGCGCAGGTGAGCCGCTCGGCCATGGCCCCGCGGTCGCTCTCGCGCCCCGCGAAGGCGGGGACGGGCGGCACCGCCCGGACCGGCCGGTTCGGGACACCGGCGCGTACGGCGGCCGACGGTTCGGGGAGTTCGGCCCCGGTGGTGAGCGGTCGCGCGGGTCGCGGCGGCGGGGCGGGCGCCAGGTCCTCGGAGCGCAGGATGGCGAGTTCCAGCCGTCGCAGTCCCGCGCCCGGGTCGATGCCCAGCTCGTCGCGGAGCCGGTCGCGCACCGTGCGGTACTCGGCGAGGGCTTCGGCTTGGCGTCCGGTGCGGTAGAGGGCCTCGATGAGCTGCTCGGTGAATCGTTCCCGCACCGGGTGCCGACGGGCGCTCTCGTACAGGTCGACCAGGACCTGATGGCAGTTCCCGGCGGCGAGTTCGAGGTCGCAGACCCTTTCCAGTACCCGGAGCCGCTCCTGTTCGAGGGCTGGTACCGCGTCCTGCTGGAGCATGCGCGAGGCCACATTGGCCAAGGGCTGGCCGTGCCAGAGCGAAAGGGCCTCCCGGAGCCGGTACAGCTCCTCTCCCGGACCGGTCGCGGATCCCGCCGCGGCCGTGAGCGCGCGGAAGAGCACGAGGTCGAGAGTTTCCGTGTCGTTGTGCATCCGGTAACCGCCCGGTACGGCCTCTATGGTGGTCGCGGAAATGCCGTACTTGGCGAATAGCCGGCGCAGGCGGAGCACGCACGTCTGCAGTGCGGCGCGGGCGGTGGCGGGTGGTTCCTCGTCCCACACGGCGCGCAGCAGGTACGTGGTCGACACCACGGTGCCGGGATGCAGGAGAAGTGCGGCGAGAAGACTGGTCGGCTTGGACGGTTTGAGAACGACGGTTTCGAGGCCGTGCGCAATGCTCAAAGGCCCCAGAAGCTGGAACCGGATGATTGATCCCCCGAGTCGGGACACGCATTCCCCCTGTAGGGAGCGTGGCGGGGGCGGCGGTCTGCCGGTTCTGCGGGGCCCGTCGCACGCCGGAAATAGTCCGAACCAAGCCCGCAGTCGCTTTTCCGCCCCCCGTTGGGCGGTGAATGACTGGAACACTACATAACGGATCTTGCGGAAGTCGAGCCAAAGGATGACTTGTTTGGCACCGGCCGACAGTTTCTCCCTTCTGTGTAACCTGGATGCTTCGTGGAGTTACCGCCGGTCCGTCAAAACCGTTCAGCCGTAAACGAATTACTGTGGCGGCGCCATCCAAGCACGATGTGGCGATACAGTTAAGGTGCGTATTCGGCCACTGATATGGCCGATCGTCCTACCCTCCCGGGGCGGTGGGAGTCCGCTACCCTGCACGACGGCTATCCGCCGCCCGCGCCCCTGCGGGCCTCGAATTCCGCGAGGGCGTCCCCGGCCCGTCCGAGGACGGAGTCGGCGCCCGCGCCGGCGTCGACGGTGAGGCCGGGTTCGTCGGCCCCCAGCGGTTCCAGGACGTCGTACTGGGACTCCAGGAGCCGGACCGGCATGAAGTGTCCCGCCCGCCCGGTGACACGGGCGCGCGCCACGGCCCGGTCCAGCGTCAGGTGCAGGAACCAGACCCCCGGGGCGACCGCGCGAAGGCGGTCTCGGTACTTCCGCTTGAGTGCCGAGCACGAGACGACGGCGCCCGCTCCGGCGCGCAGGGCGTCGCGGATCCCGTCGGCCAGGCCCGTCAGCCACGGCTCGCGGTCCGCGTCGTCGAGCGGATGACCGGCGCGCATCTTGGCGATGTTCGCCGCCGGATGGAAGTCGTCGCCCTCCACGAACGGCACCTCGCGGCGGGCGGCGAGCAGCCGGCCCACGGTGCTCTTGCCCGATCCGGAAACGCCCATGACCACCACGACGGTCGGTGCCGGCCGTGCCGGTCCGGATGTCTGCACAGCGCGCTCCCGGGTAGCCCATGAGCCGGACGGCCTGGTCAGGAGATCATCCAGGCGATCGGCTCCGTCCAGCCCCCCTTACGCCGTCGGAGGGGTGTGGTTGCCCCGATCGGCCGAGTGGTGCGAGCCGCCCGGCGCCGCGCGGGTCCGCGCGGGTGAGTGTGGTCTGCCGGTGCCGGTACCTGCCGCCAACGAATGGGAGAGACGATTGATGTCGACCGGGGACGAGACGCTCAGGGCGACGCTGCGGATCCTCGACGGGCAGAAGGCACTGGTGACCGGTGCCAACTCGGGCATCGGCAAGGCGACCGCGATCGGGCTGGGCCGCGCGGGCGCCGACGTGGTCGTGAACTACGTCTCCGGGGCGGAGGAGGCCGAGGCGGTCGTCGCGGAGATCACGTCGCACGGCGTGCGGGCCTACGCCCACGAGGCGGACGTCTCCCAGGAGGACCAGGTCGTCGCGATGGTCGACCGGATGGTCGCGGAGTTCGGGACGATCGACATCATGGTGGCCAATGCCGGCCTGCAGCGGGACGCGGCCATCACCGAGATGACGGTCGCCCAGTGGCAGAAGGTGATCGACGTCAACCTCACGGGCCAGTTCCTGTGCGCCCGGGAGGCGGCGAAGGAGTTCGTCCGCCGGGGCGTGGTGCCCGAGGTGTCCCGCTCGGCCGGGAAGATCGTCTGCATGAGTTCGGTCCACCAGATCATCCCCTGGGCGGGCCACGTGAACTACGCCTCGTCCAAGGGGGGCGTCCTGATGCTGATGCAGACGCTGGCCCAGGAACTCGCGCCGCAGGGCATCAGGGTGAACGCCGTGGCCCCCGGAGCCATCCGCACCCCGATCAACCGGGACGCCTGGGACACCCCAGAGGCCGAGGCGGCCCTCTTGCAGCTGATCCCCTACCGCCGGGTCGGGGATCCCGAGGACATCGCGCGGGCGGTCACCGTTCTGGCCTCCGACCTGATGGACTACGTCGTCGGGACCACCCTCTACGTCGACGGTGGGATGACCCTCTTCCCGGGCTTCGCGACCGGAGGCTGACCCGGCGCCCCCACCCGGCCGGCCCCGCACGTGGCAGGCGCGCGGGGCCGTCTCCCCGTCCCGTCCACTGGCCCCCGCGGTCACCAGGAACGAGTCACCGAGGACCGCACGATGATCCCAGTACACCTCCTGGCGGACGGCCCCGAACAACTGCTGCCCGCCCGGGAAATGATGGCGTTCACCCTGGCCTCGCACATCATCCTGGTGCCGCTGGGGGTGGCGTTGCCGTTCATCACCCTCCTCATGCACCACCGGGGCCTGCGGAAGTCCGATCCGGTCGCGATGCTCCTGGCCCGGCGGTGGTCCGCCGTGATGGCCGTGCAGTTCGCCGTCGGCATCGTCACGGGCACCGTGCTGTCCTTCGAGTTCGGGCTGCTCTGGCCCGGCATGATGGGCCGCTGGGGCGACGTCTTCGGCCTCGGCTTCGGGATCGAGGCGTGGGCCTTCTTCCTGGAGGCGATCCTGATCGCCATCTACCTCTACGGCTGGCGACGGCTGCCGCCGAAGACGCACTTCTGGCTCGGCGTACCCCTGCCGCTGGCGGCCCTGATGGGCTCCTTCGGCATCATCGCCGCCAACTCGTGGATGAACACCCCGCGCGGCTTCACCCTCGACGCCGACGGCCGTCCGGTGAACGTCAGCGTCCAGCAGGCGATCTTCACGCCGATGTTCGGCCCGCAGTACTGGCACTTCGTCGTCGCCATGTTCATCACCGCCGGCTACGTGGTGGCCGGGGTCTACGCGGTCGGCTGGCTCCGCGGTCGCCGTGACCGCTACCACCGCCTCGGTTTCACCGTGCCGTTCACCGTCGCCGCGCTCCTCACCCCCGTGCAGTTCGTGCTCGGCGACAACATCGCGAGGCAGGTCTTCCTCAAGCAGCCCATCAAGTTCGCCGCCCTCGAACTGGTCTGGAACACCGACACGCACGTCCCCGAGTACCTGTTCGGCCGGCTCCAGGAGGACGGCACCGTCAAGGGCGGCATCAAGATCCCCGTGCTCGACTCCATCCTGGCCGGGAAGAGTCCCGACACGCAGGTCACCGGTCTGAGTTCGGTGCCCGCCTCGGACCGTCCCACCGCCACCCAGGCGACCATCGCGCACTGGGCCTTCGACATCATGGCGCTCATCGGCTCCGCCCTGATCCTGCTGGCCCTCTGGTACGCCTGGTGCTGGTGGCGCCACCGCGACCTGCCGAAGTCCCGCTGGTTCTTCCGGTGCGCCGCCGTGTCCGGCGTGGCCAGCGTGGTGACCGTGGAATGCGGCTGGATCGCCACCGAGGTGGGCCGCCAGCCCTGGATCGTCTACCAGAACATGCGTGTGTCCGAGGCGGTGACCCCCACCGCCGCCGCCTCCCTGTGGGCCGCGTTCGGCCTCGTCGTCGTGGTCTACGCGCTGGTCTTCGGCTCGCTGCTCGGCGTGGTGCTGAAGATGCGCACCCGCTGGCGGCTCGCCGACGCCGCCTGCGGCCCCGACTCCGTCCAGGCGCTCACCGAGGGCCCGGAGACGGACACCCCCTACGGTCCGCGCCCGGAACCGGTGGCCGGAGCCGGCGGGGACCACCGAGCACCAGGGAGCGAGCAGTGACCGCGAGCATCGTCGCCTGGATCCTGCTGCTCGTCATCGCCGCCTACGCGTGCGGCGGGGGAGTCGACTACGGCGCCGGGTTCTGGGACCTGTGCGCCGGGGGCGCCGCGCGCGGCAAGCGCCCCCGCTGGCTGATCGACCACGCCATGGCACCGGTCTGGGAGGTCAACAACGTCTGGCTGATCTTCGTACTGATCCTGATGTGGACCGGATTCCCGGAGTTCTTCCAGACGGTGTTCACGGCTCTCTGGCTCCCGTTGGTACTCGCCGCCGTCGGCATGGTCCTGCGCGGCGCCGGGTTCGCCTTTCGCAAGCCCACCCGCAACCTCGCAGGACGCCGGGTCTACGGCGTCGTTTTCGCCGTCTCGTCCCTGCTCACCCCGTTCTTCCTGGGCACGGTCATCGGCAGCGTGGCCTCCGGGCGCGTCGCTCCGGGCACCGTCGCCTCGGCTCACGCCTGGGCCAACACCACCTCGATCACGGCCGGCCTGGTGGCCGTCGCCGCCACCGCCTTCCTCGGGGCGGTCTTCCTCTCCGTGGACGCCCGGCGTTTCGGGGCCGGTGACCTGATCGGCTACTTCCGGCTCCGGGCCCGGATCGCCGGCGCCGCGCTGCTGGTGGTCGGCGTGATCGGCCTGACCCTGACCGACCCGAAGGCCGCGTACGTCCATCACGGGCTCACCCACGGCGCCGGGCTGGCCCTGCTCATCGCCGCCGTGGCGGCGTTGGCGGTCACCGCCTGGCTGGTCTCCGGCCCCGCCGCCGGGTGGGCGCGGTACTCCTCGGTGGCCACCGTGGCCCTGCTGATCGCCGCCTGGGGAGCCGCCCAGCGCCCCTACCTGGTGCCCACGACACTGACCGTCCAGCAGGGCGCGGGGGCGAGCCAGCCGCTCCACTGGCTGCTCTTCGTCACGGCCGTCGCGCTGGTGCTGATCGGCCCCGCCCTGGTCGTGCTCTACCGCCTCGACACCCGTGGCGTACTGGAACCCCTCACCGACGAGGACGTCGCCGAATGACGGGAGGGGACGGGGCGCGGTGACGTCGAGCCAGGTCCTGGTCGGCATCGGACTGATCGTGGCCCTCGCCGCCGGCTCCCAGCTGGTGGCGAGCCTCCTGCGGATCCCGGCGATCCTCCTGCTGCTGCCGGCCGGTTTCATCGCCGGCACGCTGACCGACGACGTCAACCCCGAGAAGCTGCTGGGCGCCGCGTTCTCCCCGCTCGTCTCGCTCGCCGTGGCGGTGATCCTCTACGACGCGGGACTCGGCCTGGACCTGCACCGGCTGCGGGGCCACACCCGGACCGTCGTGGTCCGGCTCATCTGGCTCGGGGCACTGGTCACCGGGGTGTCCGCGGCGCTGCTGGCCGTCCCCCTCCTCGGCATGTCGCGGGCCGCGGCCGTCATGCTGGGCGCGATCCTCGTGGTCAGCGGCCCGACGGTGGTCGGCCCGGTCCTCGACTTCGTCCGCCCGAGCGAGCGCCTGCAACGCGTCCTCGTCTGGGAGGGCACCCTGATCGACCCGCTCGGCGGCATCCTCGGCGCGTTCGTCTTCCACGGGGTCCTGGCCGGCGGGCAGCCCGGCCTCGGCAGCCAGGTCCTGGAGTTCGGCGGCAGCGCGGCCGTCGGACTGCTCGGCGGCGCCGTCGGAGCGGCGGTGCTCTGGCTGCTGCTGCGTCGCCTCGACCTCGGTGAGGTGCTCGGCACGACGGTCCAGTTCGCCGCCGTGGTCGCGGTGGCGGCGGCCTGCGACGCCTTCCGGGACGACACGGGCCTCATCGCCGCCGTCGTCATGGGATTGGCCCTGGCCAACCTGCCGGGGCTGGACATCCCCGCCCGGCGGCCCTTCTTCGAGACGCTGGTCTCGCTGATCATCGGCGTGCTGTTCGTCTCCATCTCGGCCACGGTCACCCCGCAGTCCCTCAGCCATGTCGTGCTGCCCGCCCTCGCGCTCGTCGCCGTCCTCGTCCTCGTGGTCAGACCCCTGGTGGCACTGCTCTCCACGGCCCGCACCGACGTCCCGTACCGGGAGAGGTGGTTCATCGGATGGATGGCGCCCCGCGGCATCGTCGCCGCGGCCACCGCCTCCACGTTCTCGGTCTCCCTCGTGCAAGCGGGCGTCGCCGGCGCGCAGAAGATCCTCCCGGCCACCTTCATCGTGATCGTCGCCACCGTCATGTTGTACGGCCTGACGGCGCTCCCCGCGGCCCGGCTGCTCGGCGTCCGCCGCTCCGCGCGGTCCCGGCCGCTCCTGGTGGGCGGCGACCCCTGGGTGGTGGAGCTGGGGGGTGCCCTGCGCGCGGCGGGCCTGGACGTCCTCATGTGGGCCGGCCTCGACCAGCAGCGCCGGAGCATCACGGACGCCGGTCTCGCCCTGGCCCCGGGTGAGCTGCTCGCCGCCGCCACCGGCGCCGGGGCCGAGCTCGAAGGCATCACCGACGTGCTCCTGCTCACCAGCGAGGACGACTTCAACGCGCTCGCGCTGCTCACCCTCAAGGCGACCGTGAGGGGTCCCGTCCACCGCCTGGAGCCGCCCACGCGCAGCCACGGGGTCGTCGCGCCCTACACCGGCGGCGAGGCGCTGTTCGCGCGCGGCCTCAACCGGCCCGAGCTGGCCCGCCGGTACGCGGGCGGCGCCCGCATCGTCCCCTCGCGCGTGGAAGGGGGCATCCCGCCCGGACACGAGGTGCTGTTCCTGGTGCGCCCGACCGGGCAGCTCGTCGCGGTCACCGACGCCGCCGCGCCCGCGCCGCTGGAGGGTGACACCGCCATCCTCCTGACCCCCGCGCCGGCGTCCGTCCGCGCATAGGGCGAACACCCCTCAGCGGATGCGCTCGGCGATGCGGTCGCCGACGCGCATCGCGTTGGCGATGGCGGTCAGCGACGGGTTCACGGCGCCGATGCTCGGGAAGAAGGCGGTGTCCACGACGTAGAGGTTGTCGAGGTCGTGGGCCTTGCAGTCGACGTCGAGCGCGGAGGTCTGCGGGTCGGTCCCGAAACGGACGGTGCCCGCCTGGTGGGCGGTGGCGCCGATCGGCATGCCCTTGTGCAGGTAGAGGCTGTGCGGCAGGAGGTGGTGCGGATGCATGCCCAGCTTGCCGAGCATCCCCCGCAGCTTGTGCTGGAGCCGCTTCAGCCCTTCGATGTTGTTCTTCTCGTCCAGCGCCAGGTGGATGTCGCCGTTGTCGTCCAGCGTGACGCGGTTGTCCGGTCGGGGCAGGTCCTCGCCGCACAGCCAGAAGTCCACCGCGTGGTGGGCCAGCACCTCGAACGGCATGTCGGGCGAGGCCAGTCCCGCCCAGTGCGGCGCCTCGCCCTTGATCTGTTCGGCGTCGGACTTCCCCAGCATCTGGATGCCGCCGAGCGGGAACTCCCAGTCGTCGGCGCCCAGGTACCAGTCGTTGAGCGCGAGGGTCTTCTGGAACTGCGTGTCGTTCGGCTCGTGTGAAACCGCCATCAGGGCCAGGTTGTTGTGCCGCATGTAGTGGCGGCCGACGACGTCCGAGCTGTTGGCCAGACCGCGCGGGTGCCGCTCGTTCGCCGAACGCAGCAGCAGTGCGGCGGAGTTCACCGCGCCACAGGCCACCACCACGATGTCGCCGCGGAACCGGGCCTCGGAGCCGTCCTCCAGCTCGGCGACCACCGCGGTGACGGTGCGCCCGGTGTCGTCGGTCTCCAGCGTCCGGACGTTGGCACCCGTGACCATGTGGACGTTGTCGTGCCGCAGGGCGGGATCGACGCAGATCACCTGGGAGTCCGCCTTGCCGCGCACCAGGCAGGGGAAGCCGTCCACCCGGTTGCAGCGGATGCACACGCTCCCGTGGGTCGCGCGGCCGTCGGCGTCCTGGGTGAGGTTCACGCCGATGGGCAGGTGGAAGGGGTGCAGGCCCTGACTCTCCAGGTCGTCGCTGAGCTGCTGGATCCGCGGCTCGTGCAGCACCGGCGGATGGGCGTACTGGGCGCTGACCGGCCCCTCGCCCGGATCCTCGCCGTGCCGGCCGTGCACGAGGTAGAGGTGCTCTGCCTCCGTGTAGTACGGCTCCAGGTCCTCGTAGCGGATCGGCCAGGCCGGTGAGATGCCGCCGTGGTGGCGCAACTGCGCGAAGTCCTCGGGGCGCAGGCGGAACAGCGCGGCGCCGAAGAACTTGGTGTTGCCGCCGACGTAGTAGTTGACCTCCGGCGGGAACCGGTCGCCGTGCTTGTCGTACCAGAACTCGGGCGCGCGGTACTTGCCCTTGACGAAGACGGCGGTGGACTCCCAGTTGTCGCGCTCGCGGGGGAGGTAGCCGCCGCGCTCCAGGATCAGGACGCGCTTCCCGCTCGGGGCGAGGCGGTGGGCGAGCGTGCCGCCGCCCGCACCGGTGCCGATGACGATGACGTCGTAGTGCTGGTTGTCGACCATGTCGGCCACCTTGGTGTCGTTGGTCAGAGGATCGCGATGGGGTTGACGGGTGAGCCGGTGGCCCGGGGGAGCCGCAGCGGTGCGATCACGCAGAAGAACGACCAGCGGCCCTCCTGCTCGCACAGCGGCACCAGATCCTCGAACTGGAGGTAGTCCAGGAGGTACAGCCCGAGGGCGTGCACGCCCAGCACGTGGACGGGGAACTCCACGCCGTCCGTGAGGCTCGGGGCCGTGTCGTTGTTGCCGTCGCCGCCCAGGGCGGCCACCCGGCGCTCGGCCAGGAGTTCCATCGCCGCCGGGTGCAGCCCGGCGCGGGACCGGGCCGCGTCCCAGGGGCCGGACTCGGTGCGCCGGCGCCGGTGGCCGACCCGGACGAAGAGCAGGTCCCCCTCGCCGACCCGGACGCTCTGGCTCCGCTCGGCGGCCAGCAGTTCGCCGGCGGTGACGTGGTCGCCGGGTTCGAGCCAGGGCACCCCGCGCAGTCGCGGGATGTCGAGCAGGACGCCCCGGCCGGCGATCCCGTTCCTCGCCAGCTCGACCGACAACGCGGTGGCGCCGTCCGGGGTGAGCGAGGCCGCGGAGACGCCGCCGTGCAGGGTGCCGTTCCAGACGACGTGACAGAGGGCGTCGAGGTGGCTGTCGGCATCGCCGTGCACGTTCATGCCGAAGCGGTCGGTGGCGAAGTGCAAGCCGTGGGCGAGCGCCTCGTCCTCGCAGGGGCCGGTCAGCCGGTGGCCGGCGGGCTGTGGGTTGTCGGGGGAGGTACGGGTCTCGACCGGCGCCGCGAGCGTGACGGTCCGGCCGGACCGGATCTCTCGCGCCGCCTCCAGGACGCACCGCGGTGTGATGTGGGCCGGCGAGCCGCGGGCGTCGCCCGTCGCCTGTCGCCGAAGTGCGGCGTACAGGGCCTCGAAGTCGTCCGGGCTCTGGCGCGGACCCGGCTGGTTCTCCCGACCCATGGACATCGCTCCCGGGGTCACGTCTCGCGTTGCCGGTCGAGGGCCTCGTCCAGGGTGCAGGCCGCCGTGATGAGCGACAGGTGCGTGAACGCCTGCGGGAAGTTGCCGAGCTGCTCGCCGCTGGGGCCCACCTCCTCGGCGAAGAGGCCGACGTGGTTGGCGTAGGTGTGCATCTTCTCGAAGGTGTACCGGGCCGGGCGCAGGCGCCCGGCCCGGGCCAGCGCGTCCACGTAGAGGAAGGTGCAGAGGCTGAAGGTGCCCTCGGAGCCGCGCAGGCCGTCCGGGGAGGCGGCCGGGTCGTACCGGTAGACGAGGCTGTCGGAGACCAGGGTGCGGTCCATCGCGTCCAGGGTGGTCAGCCACGACGGATCACGGGGGCTGATGAACCCCACCCGCGGCATCAGCAGCAGCGACGCGTCGAGCACGTCATCGCCGCCGTAGTGCTGGACGTACGCCTGGTTCGTCTCGCTCCAGCCGTGCTCCATCACCTGTTCCAGGATGGCGTCGCGGGCCTTCGTCCAGCGGTCGGTGTCGGCGGGCCGGCTGAAATCGGCCGCCAGCCGCAGGCCGCGGTCGAAGGCGGACCAGCACATGACCCGGCTGTACGTGAAGTCCTTGCGGCCGCCGCGGGTCTCCCAGATCCCCTCGTCGGGGCGGTCCCAGGAGTCGGCCAGCCAGTCCAGGGTGCGGGACAGCACCTTCCAGCCCCGGAAGCCGACGTGGTAGGCGACCTCACGGCCCGCCGACAGGGCGTAGAGCGCCTCGCCGTAGATGTCCAGCTGCAATTGGTCGGCGGCGGCGTTGCCGAGGCGGACCGGGGCGGAGCCGCGGTACCCCTCCAGGTGACCGAGGACCTCCTCGCCCAGCAGGGGTTCCCCGTCGACCCGGTACATGATCTGGAGCGGCTCGCCGGGCTTGCCGGCCGTCTCGCGCAGCCGGTCGCCGAGCCAGCGGGTGAAGGCGGTGGCCTCCTCGACGTAGCCGAGGTCGAGCAGGGCCCGGACGGAGAGCGATCCGTCGCGCACCCAGGTGTAGCGGTAGTCCCAGTTGCGCTCACCGCCGACCTGTTCGGGCAGGCCCATGGTGGCCGCGGCGACCGGAGCGCCGGTGGGCGCGTAGGTGAGCAGCTTCAGGGTGATGGCGGAGCGGTTGACCATGTCGGGCCAGCGGCCCCGGTAGTTGGAGCCGCGTACCCACGTCTGCCAGAAGTCCGCCGCGTCCCACAGCTGCCCGGTGACGCCGTCGACGGTGAGCGGCGCCGGTGCCTCGGCGTCGGCGCCGCAGACGGTGAGCACGGCCGCCGCCGTTTCTCCGACCTTCAGCGTGATGGATCCGCGCAGGTCGTCGCCGTCCCGTTCCAGGGGGAAGGTGCTCTGGAGGAACGCGGTCACGCCCGGCGCCCGGAAGGTGGCGTCCGTGCTGCGCAGGTCGAGTTCGTGGGAGGCCCGGCCGTAGTCGAACCGCGGGCGGCACTCCAGGTCGAAGTGCACGGTGCCCCGCACGGTGCGTATGGTCCGGATCAGAGTGTGCCGGTCGGCCGGGGTGCGGCTCGTGTTCGGCGACATCCAGTCGATCGCCTCGCCGACGCCGTCGGGCGACATGAACCGGGTCACCAGGAGCGCCGTGTCCGGATAGTAGAGCTGTTTGCAGGTGGCGTCCGCGTCGTCGGGGCCGATCCGGAAGTATCCGCCCCGGTCGTGGTCGAGCAGTCCGGCGAAGATGGTGGGCGAGTCGAAGCGGGGCGCCGCGAACCAGTCCACCACCCCTTTGGACGTCACCAGAGCGGCTGTCTGAAGGTCTCCGATCAGGCCGTGCTCGGCTATGGGCGGGTAGCGGTCCATGAGCGCCCCCAGATGAGAGAGGTCCTTGTGATCCACTATCTGCCAGGACCACCGGATGTGCCCGTTGCGCTGGTCGGCAGGCGGCTGACCTGCTCTAATCGTCCTGGTGGGAGTGGTGGGCCCAGGGGTGGCGCAGGCGGATCCGGGCGTCCCGGGCCTGCCGTCCGGCGGCCGTGCGGCTGCGGGCCACCAGCCGCCGGCACGTCGGCAGGGCCGTCCGCGTGAAGGTCAGCCGCGGTGCGCGGTGGGCACGCCGTCCACGTAGGTCTCCACCACCTCGATGTCCCCGATGCGCGAGGTCTCCACGCGTCGGGGATCGTCGCCCAGCACCACCAGGTCGGCACGCTTGCCGGGCGTCAGACTCCCCGCGCCGTCCTCCCAGTGGCAGGCGTACGCGCCGGCCACGGTGTACGCGTGCAGGGCCTCGTCCACCGTGATCGCCTCGGCCGGACCGATCGGCCGCCCCGAGGCGGAGGCCCGCTCCACCATGAACTGGACGGCGCGCAGCGGGGCGCCGTCGGTGACCGGGCGGTCGGAGCTGCCCACCAGCGTGACGCCGTGGTCGAGGAACCCCCGCCCCCGGTACATCCACGGGGCCCGCTCCGGGCCCATGACCGCCGCGTAGTCGTCGCCGAAGGAGCGCAGGAAGTTCGGCTGGACCACCGCGCTGACCCCGAGGGCGGCGAAGCGCGGCAGCTGATCGGGGCGGATCAGCCCGGCGTGCTCGATCCGGTGCCGGGCGCCGGGCCGCGGCCGCACCCGCCCGGCCCGCTCCAGGGCGTCCAGGGCGAGGTCCGCGGCGCGGTCGCCGATGGCGTGCACCGCCAGCTGCCAGCCGGCGAGATGGCTGGCCACGATGAGGTCGGTGATCCGCTCCGGGGTGTCCTGGAGTTCGCCCGACCCGTCCGACCCCTCGTACGGGCTGGTCAGCGCGGCCGTACGGGCCATCATGCCGCCGTCGGTGTAGATCTTCAGCGCGCCGACCGACAGCCAGTCGTCCCCGAAGCCGGTCCGCAGCCCCAGGTCGAGCGCCCGGGGGATGCCGTCGCCCGGGTGGGCGGCGACCGGGCGCAGGGTGTCCCCGGCGGCCATCAACTGGACGCGCAGCGGGAGCCGGCCCCGGTCGCGCAGCAGTTGGTACGCCCCGGCCTCGACCGGGCTGTGGCCGAGCAGCCCGCCGCCGATACCGGCTTCGGCGCAGGCGGTGATGCCCTCGGCCAGGCAGTCCCGTCCGGCGCGTTCGATCGCGTCGGCCAGTTCCGTCTGGGAGTACGGCAGCCGCAGCCGCCGCGCGGCGGTCATGGCGCTCTCGGCGAGGAAGCCCTGCCCCTGCGCGGCGGAGGCCGGGAGCAGGTCCAGGACCGCGCTGTTGACGACGCAGCCGTGCCCAGAGTCGTGGATCATGAAGATCTTGCGGCCGTCGCTCACCTTGTCCAGCTCGGCGGCGGTCAGGTGCCGGCCCAGGGCCCGCTGGTCGTATCCGGCGATGTCCACCCAGGCGCCGTACGGCTTGTCCGCGACGGCCCGGGCCACCACGGACAAGACGTCCTCGGCCCGGGTGCAGGGCGCCACGCTCGGGGTGGCCGCCTTCAGGCCCGCCCAGGCGAGGTGGACGTGGCTGTCGATGAACCCGGGGAGCACGGTGGCGCCCTGGAGGTCGACGACCTCGCGGGCGGGCAGCCCCGTCACGGCCCCGTCGAGCCCGACGATCCGGCCGCGCCAGATGCCGAGGTCGCGGGCGACGGGGTGAGCTGGGTCCATGGTGATGACGTGCGCGTTGGTCAGCCGCGTACTGAGCATGGGCGCTCCGGTCCTCAGGGGGTGTGTGCCACGGCCTCGGGCTGCGCGGCGTGGCGGGTGCGGGCGGTGGGGACCATCAGGGGCGTGCCGGTCTCCGGGTCCTCGATGATCCGGCAGGGCAGGCCGAAGACCTCCTGGACCAGCTCGGCGGTCATGACGGTCGAGGGTTCGCCCTCGGCGGCGATCGTGCCGCCGGGCTTCATCACGACCAGGTGGCTGGCGTACCGGCAGGCCTGGTTGAGGTCGTGGAGCACGGCGACGATGGTGTGGCCCTTGCGCTCGTGCAGGTCGGCGCAGAGGTTGAGGACCTCCACCTGGTGGGCGATGTCCAGGTAGGTGGTCGGCTCGTCCAGCAGGAGTACGGAGGTCTGCTGGGCGAGCACCATGGACAGCCAGACGCGCTGGCGCTGGCCGCCGGAGAGGTCGTCCACGGGGCGGTCCGCGAGTTCCAGCACGCCGGTCTGGCGCATGGCCTCGACGACGGCGTCCTCGTCCTCGGGGGACCACTGCTTCAGCATCCGCTGGTGCGGGTAGCGGCCGCGGGCCACCAGGTCGCCGACCGTGATGCCGCCCGGGGCGGTGGAGGACTGCGGGAGCAGGCCGAGCCGGCGGGCCACCTCGCGGGAGCGGTAGGAGGCGATGGCGGCCCCGTCCAGGTAGACCTCGCCCGCCTCGGGCTTGAGCATCCGCGCGAGGGCCTTGAGGAGGGTGGACTTGCCGCAGGCGTTGGGGCCGATGATCACGGTGAAGGAGTGGTCGGGGATGACGACCCCGAGGCCGGTGGCCACGGTCCGTTGCTCGTAACAGAGGGTCAGGCCCTCGGCCCGCAGCCGGGCCGTCGGGGCCGACGCGTCCCCCTTCGGTGGCGGGGAGGCGTCCGGAGCGCTCGTACGTGTCATGCGCGGCTCTTTCGCGACTCGGTGACCAGCAGCCAGATGAGGTAGAGACCGCCGACGGTGCCGGTCGCCGTACCGACCGGCAGCAGGGCGGGGGAGAAGAGGCGCTGGACCGCGAGGTCGCTCACGGCCAGCAGGACGGCGCCCATCAGGGCGGCCGGAACCAGTCCGGACCCCGAGGAGCGGATCAGCTTGCGGGAGAGCTGGGGAGCGGCCAGCGCGACGAACCAGATCGGGCCGGTCACCGCGGTGGCGAACGCGGCCAGCGCCACGCTGATCAGCAGCAGGGCGGTACGGCTGCGCGCCACGTCCACGCCGAGGGCCGTCGCCGTGTCGTCGCCCATCTCCACCATGGTCAGCCGGCCGCCGAGCAGGAAGGCGAGCGGCAGCAGGACGGCCACCGCGCATCCGACCGCCGTCGCGTGGTCCCAGGTCCGGTTGCCCAGGCTGCCGATCAGCCAGGCCTGCGCCTCCAGCGCCTCCTGCCAGGAGGCGCGGGTGATCAGGTACGAGTTGACGGCGAGCAGCAGCGCGCTGACCCCGATGCCCATGACGACGAGCCGGAACCCCTGGACGCCGCCGCCGAACACCAGCAGGTAGACCGCGAGAGCCGTGCCCAGGCCGCCGATCAGCGCGCCGAGCACGATCTGGGTCATGCTGCCGTGCAGGACGACGATCACGACCAGCGCCCCGGTCGCCGAACCGTTGGTGAAGCCGATGATGTCCGGGCTGCCCAGCGCGTTGCGGGTCAGGCTCTGCAGGATGGCCCCGCTCACGGACAGGGCCGCCCCGACGCACAGGGCGGTCACCAGGCGGGGCATGCGCAGCGTGTTGACGATGAAGTCGGCGCCGCCGGAGCCGGTGCCGGCCAGCGCCCGGAGCACCTCGGGGACGGAGAGGGTGAAGTCGCCGGTGGTCAGGGTGACCAGCATGACCGCCACCAGTACGACGGCCAGCGCGGCGGTGACGGCGAGCGAACGGCCGTGGAAGCGCAGGGAGAGGCCGCCGCCCGGGCGGCTTCGGACGACCCGGCCGGTGATCACCCGGGACCGGGAGCCGGGCTGCGAGCCGGAGCCGGAGCGGGAGCCGGATCCGGAGCGGGCGGGCGGTGCGGAGGTCCGCGCCTCCGGAGCGGGGCTCACAGCATGACCAGCTTTCGGCGGCGGCACAGGGCGAGGAACAGCGGAGCCCCGATGAACGCGGTGACGATGCCCACCTGTACCTCCCCGGGCGCCCCGATCACGCGGCCCAGGACGTCCGACCCGAGCAGCAGGACGGGCGCCAGCAGCATCGAGTAGGCCATCACCCAGCGCTGGTCCGGGCCCACCACGAAGCGCGCCACGTGGGGGACGACCAGGCCGACGAAGCCGATCGGCCCGGCGGCGGCGGTCGCGGCCCCGCACAGCAGCATCACGGAGACCACCCCCAGCACCCGGGTCCGGCCGATGTTCACCCCCAGGGCGCGTCCCAGCTGCTCGCCCATGGCGAGGGCGTTGAGGGAGGGGGCCAGGAGCAGCGCGACGACCAGGCCCACCACGACGAAGGGCAGGACGACCCACACGACGTCCATCCGGCGGCCGGCGAGCGCGCCCACCGTCCAGAAGCGGAACTGGTTGAAGGCGCGCGGGTCGAGGAGCAGGACCGCGGAGTTGAAGGCGTACAGCACCGCGGTCACCGCGGCGCCGGCGACGACCAGCCGGTCCGGGGTCGCCAGCTTGCGGCCGGCCGAGCCGAGCAGGTAGACCACGACCGAGGCGACGGCGGCCCCCGCGAAGGCGAACCAGACGTAGCCGAGGGCCGATCCGATCCCGAGGAAGGCGATGGCCACCACCACGCCGGTCGAGGCCCCGAGGCTCACGCCCAACAGGCCCGGATCGGCGAGCGGGTTGCGGGTCAGGGCCTGCATGAGCGCGCCCGACAGGCCGAGGGCGATGCCCACCAGCACGCCGAGCACCGTCCGGGGGATCCGGTAGCTGTGGATGATCACGGAGGCCTGTGACCCGTCAGGGTTCCACAGCACGTTCCACGTCGAGGTGAACGGGATGTCCCGGGTGCCCAGCCACACGCTGAGCAAGGCGATCAGGATGAGGGCGGCGAGGGCGACGATCAGGCCCGCGCCGCGCAAGGCGGTCGCGGCGGTCCTGCGCGGGGCCGCGGCGGCCGGCTCGGCGGCGCCCCTGTCGACCGTCGCCCGGGTCTCGACCGACAACACGGCTCCCCTCGGCGACCATTCGTTCGCGAAGCGCTAACTTAGGTGAGGCTAACTGAACGAACTCGACAGGGTCAACGGCCTTGCGGACCAGGGCAGTCCAGGCCCGTGACCCTGAATTCGCACGTGATTCCCACCATCGAACAATTGAGAGTCCTCACCCAACTGAAGGCCTCCGGAGGTCCCGCATGGTTGACGGCAGTCCACCCGGAGGCTCAGTCCTCCGGCGCGCGATCAGCGGGCAGCGGCGCCGGGTCGCCGCCGCCTCGCTCCTCGGTACGACGCACCAGGCGTGCGAGGCCATGGTGCCCGTCGTCATCGGCGTCATCATCGACCGGGCCGTGGCCACCGGATCCAGCGGCGCGCTCCTGCGCTGGCTGCTGATCCTCGCCGCGCTCTTCCTCGTCCTGTCGACCTGCTACCGCACCGCGGCCCGCATCACCGACGGCTCCGGCGAGCGCGCCGCCCACCGGATCCGCACCGAGCTCGGCGACCGGGTCCTCGACCCGCGCGGCGGAGCGGACACCGGCCGGCTGCCCGGCGCCCTCACCGCCATGGCCACCGGCGACGCCGCCCGGGTGGGAGCGGTCGTCGCCGCCCTGCCGTACGGGGTCGCCGCCCTGGCCGGACTCGCCGTCAGCGCCTTCGCCCTGCTGCGCGTCTCGGTACCCCTCGGCCTGCTCATCCTGCTCGGCGTACCGCCCCTGCTCTGGCTGGGCCACCGCATCAGCCTCCCCCTCGAACGCCGCAGCGAGGCCGAACAGGAGCGGGCCGCCCACGCGTCCGGAGTCGCCGCCGACCTGATCGCCGGCCTGCGCGTGCTCAAGGGCATCGGCGCCGGACCGGCCGCCGTGGCCCGCTACCGCCGCACCAGCCAGGACTCCCTGGCCGCCGCCGTGCGCGCCGCCCGCAGCCGCTCCTGGCACGACGGCGCGATCCTCTCCCTGACCGGCGTCTTCATCGCCGTCATCGGCCTGGTGGGCGCGCGCCTGGCGATGGGCGGCTCCCTGAGCATCGGCGAGCTCGTGGCGGCCGTCGGGCTGGCCCAGTTCCTGCTCGGGCCGTTCCAGCTCCTGACCTACGTCAGCGGCGAGTTCGCCCAGGGCCGCGCCTCCGCCGAACGGATCGGCGAGGTGCTCGCCTGCGCGCACGCCGTGCCCGCGGGAACCGCCACCCTGCCCCACCCGTTCACCGGAGGACTGCGGCTGCGCGGCGTCGGGTACGGAGCCCTGCGCGGGATCGACCTCGACATCACCGAGGGCAGCCTGGTCGGCGTCGTCTGCCCGGACCCTGCCGCGGCCACCGACCTGCTGCTGTGCCTCGGCCGCGAAACCGACCCGGGGGACGGCGTCATCGAGCTCGGCGGGATCGCCCTCGCCACCCTCGACCCCGACACCGTGCGCCGCGCCGTCCTCGTCGCCCACCACGACGCCGACCTCTTCGAGGCCAGCCTGCTGGACAACGTACGGGCCGGCGCCGACACCCCGGCCGCGGACCTCGCGCCCGTACTCGCCGCCTCCACCACCGACGACGTGGCCCGCGCCCTTCCCCAGGGCGTGCACACCCCGCTCAGCGAACGCGGCCGGTCCCTCTCCGGCGGACAGCGCCAACGGGTCGCACTGGCCCGGGCCCTGGCCGCCGACCCGCACGTCCTCGTGGTGCACGACCCGACCACCGCCGTGGACACCGTCACCGAATCGCTGATCGCCACCCGGCTGCGCGACCTGCGCAAGGGCCGCACCACCCTGCTCGTCACCACCAGCCCCGCGCTGCTCGCCGTCACCGACCGGGTCGTCGTCATCGGCGAAGGCCGCGTCACCGCCGACGGCCGCCACCCCGAACTCGTCACCGCCGACGCGTCCTACCGTGCGGTGGTGCTGGTATGAGCCCCACGCCGCCCACGCCGCCCACGCCGCCCGAGCCGAGCGCACCGGACGCCACCCGGGAGCGGGAGCGCGTCATCCTGCCCGTGGCCACCGGGGCCCAGACCCTCGCCGCCGTCGGGGAACTGCTGCGCGGCCGCCGCCTCCAGACCCTCACCGCCGCCGCCGTGCTCACCCTGGGCACCGGCATCGGCCTGCTCACCGCCCCGCTGCTCGGCCGGATGGTCGACCTGGTCGCCGGGCACCGGGGCACCGGCTCCCTGACCCTCCCGATGGTCCTCCTCGTCGCCGTCGCCGCCGCCCGGGGCGTCGCCACCGCCCTCGGCAGCTCGCTCGTCGCCCGCCTCGGCGAAACCGTCCTCGCCGGGCTGCGCGAGCGGTTCGTCGAACGGGCCCTGAACCTGCCGCTGGAACGCGTCGAACAGGCCGGCTCGGGCGACCTGACCTCCCGGGTGACCGCAGACGTCACCCTCATCACCCGGGTCGTCCGCCAGGCCCTCCCCGAATTCACCACCGCCCTGCTCACCATCGCCCTGACCCTGGTCGGACTCGCCGTACTCGACTGGCGGTTCCTGCTCGCCGTCCTGCTCGCCGTCCCCGTGCACGTCCTCACCGTCCGCTGGTACATCCCGCGCGCGGTCCCCGTGTACGCCGCGCACCGGGTGGCCAACGGAGCGCTCCAGCACCAGCTCCTCGACAGCGTCGGCGGCGTCCGCACCGTGCGGGCGTTCCGGCTGACCGGGCAGCACGCGGAGCTCCTGGAGCACCGCTCGCGCGAGGCCGTCGAACTGGCCCTGCGCGGGATCCGGCTCGTCTCCGGGTTCTTCTCCCGACTCAACCTCGCCGAGTTCATCGGGCTCGCCGCCGTCCTCGTCACCGGCTTCCTGCTGGTCGGCGACGGCGCCGTGAGCATCGGCACCGCGACCGCCGCCGCCCTGTACTTCCACAGCCTCTTCAACCCCGTCAACGCCGCGCTGTTCCTCATCGACGACGCCCAGTCCGCCGGGGCGAGCCTGGCCCGGCTCGTCGGCGTCTCGGCCCTGCCCGCCGAGCCGGGCCCGGCTGGGGACACCCGGCCGGCCGACGGCTCCGTACGGGTGCGCGCGCTCAGCCACGCCTACGAGGCCGGGCACCCGGTCCTGCACGAGGTCGACCTCGACGTCCGAGCCGGGGAAAGGGTCGCGCTGGTCGGCGCCAGCGGCGCCGGGAAGACCACCCTGGCGAAGCTGATCGCCGGGGTCCACCAGCCGACCGGCGGCATCGTCGAACTCGGCGGCGCCGACACCCGCGCGCTCGGCCCGGCGGGCGTCCGGCGGACCGTGACCCTGATCAGCCAGGAGGTCCACGTATTCGCCGGGCCGCTGGCCGACGACCTGAGGCTCGCCCGGCCGGGGGCCACCGACGCCGAGATCACCGCCGCCCTGGCCCAGGTCGACGCCCTGCCCTGGGTGGAGGCGCTGGCGGAGGGGGCCGCCACAGTGGTCGGCGAGGGCGGGCACCGGCTCACGGTGACCCAGGCCCAACAGCTCGCCCTGGCCCGCCTGGTGCTCGCCGACCCGCCGGTGGCGATCCTGGACGAGGCCACCGCCGACGCCGGGAGCGCGGGCGCCCGTACCCTCGAAGCCGCCGCGCTGCGCGCCCTGGAGGGGCGGACCGGGCTGCTGGTCGCCCACCGGCTGCCGCAGGCGGCGACCGCCGACCGGATCGTGGTCCTGGACCGCGGGCGGGTCGTGGAGAGCGGCACCCATGCGGAACTCGTGGCCGCGGGCGGCAGTTACGCGACCCTGTGGGCGGCCTGGTCGGACAGCCGCCGGTCCGTGCCGGGAAGGAGCACGCCGGGCACGCCGGGCATGCTTCCCGGGCCGCGCGTGAGCGAGGACTGACGGGAGCGTTCCGTACAGGAGGGAGCCCCGGAACCCGTACGAGCGGATTCCGGGGCTCCCCGCCCGCCCGGGGCTCCCGGCGGGCGTCGCTTCCGGCGCCGGGTCAGTCTGGGGGGCCAGTCCCGGCGGTCGGCCAGCCCTGGAGGGCGGTCAGTCCTGGCGGGCGATCAGGCTCTTGGGCCGCAAGTCCGTCCAGTTGGCCTCCACATGGGCCAGGCACGCCTCCCGGGTGTCCGCGCCGAACACGGTCCGCCACCCGGCCGGCACCTCGGCGAAGGACGGCCACAGCGAGTGCTGGCCCTCCTCGTTGACCAGGACCAGGAAGCTGCCCTGCGGGTCCTCGAACGGGTTGGTCGTCATGCGTCCTCACTCCTCGTGGTCCTCGTGGACATCAGCGCGAACAGCTCCGAGAGCGGCTGTCGCGGGTCTGCGGCCACATGCCCGATCAGCATGTGGAGTTCCTCGGCGAGCCGCCGGGCCTTGGCCGGGCCGAGCAGCTCCGTCGCGTGGATCAGCTCCCCGTGCACCGGCCCGTCTCCGCGCGGCTCGTAGAAGCCGAGCGTCAGCTCCGCCGTCGTGCGGCCGGCCGGGACCGCGTGGAAGGAGCCCACGCCGCCCTCCAGCTCACCCAGCTCCGCCTGCTCGTGGTGCACCACCCGCACCTGCGGCCCCTGGGTCGGCAGCCCCGTCACCCGGGCCACCTCGTCGAACGGCACCTCCTGCCGGTCCAGCGCGCTCAGCGTCGTCTCCCGTACCCGCGCCAGCAGTTCCCGGAAGGTCGGGTCGCCCCCGGTGTCGGTGCGCAGCACCACCGTGTTCAGGAAGCAGCCCACCAGCGGGGCGAGCCGCTCGTCGGACCGGCCCGCGACCATGGTGGCGATCGGCAGGTCGGTGCCCGCGCCGTGGGCGGTGAGGAGGGCCGACAGCGCCGCGTGCAGCACCATGAACATGCTGGTGCCGGTCTCCCGGGCCAGCGCGTCCACCCCGGCGTGCAGCTCCGGGTCGAGTACGAGGGGCACCCGGCCGGCGGTGTACCCCGACGGGCCGGGATCCGCCGGGCGAGGCCGGTCCGTCGGCAGTGCCAGGGCGCGTGGTGCGTCCCGCAGCGTCCGCCTCCAGTACGCGAGCTGCCGCGCGCCCGCGCTGCCGGGTTCCGAGAGGTCGCCGAGCACCTCGCGGGCCCAGCGGGCGTAGTCGGCGTACGTCACCGCGAGCGGCTCCCACTCGGGCGCCCGGCCGCCGGCCCGGGCCGCGTAGGCGGTGGTCAGATCCCGGAAGAGCGGCACCACCGACCACTCGTCGACGGCCAGGTAGTGCGAGGCCAGCAGCAGGGCCTCGGCCCCGTCCGGGGCCCGGAGCAGGTGAGCCCGCAGCGGCGCCTCCACCGCCAGGTCCGGGGCCTGCCCGGCGAGTTCGGCCATCCGGGCGTCGAGGTCGGCGCACCGCTCGACGGCCAGGGCCGGCGGCGCGGCGGCCGCCCGCAGCCGGAGCCCGTCCCCGTGCTCCGCGAACGAGGTGCGCAGCGGAGCGTGCCGCCCGACCACGTCGCCCAGCGCCTCGGCCAGCGCCCCGGCGTCCAGCGGGCCCGCCGAGCGGAGCGCGAGCGCGCTGTCGAAGCCTGGCCGGAACCGGTACGCCGACCACTGGGCGCGCTGCACCGGCGCGGCCGGCGTCTCCCCGCCTTCCGCGGCGCCCGGCCGCAGCGGCGGCCGGGCCGCCCCGGCCCCTTCGAGCCGCTCCGCGATGCCGCTCACCGTCAGGGCGTCGAACACGTCGCGGATGCCGAGCTCCGCCCCGAACTCGGCCCGGATCAGGCCCAGCAGGCGCATGGCCGCCATGGAATGGCCGCCCAGGGCGAAGAAGTTGTCGTCGGCCCCCACCTCGTCCAGCTTGAGGATCTCGCCGAACAGCCGCGCCAGCCGCGCCTGTGTGGCATCGGCGGGCCGGGCGTCGCCGGTCATCCCCGACCAGTCCGGCGCGGGCAGCGCCTTGCGGTCCAGCTTCCCGTTGGGCGTCAGCGGCAGCGGGCCGTCCAGCGGCACCACGAGGGCGGGCACCATGTACTCCGGGAGCAGCCCGGCCGCGTGCGCCCGCAGCGCCCGGGCGTCGAGCTCCCCGCGTTCGGGAACGGCGTATCCCACGAGGCGCACGATGTCCCCGTCCCGGTCGGCCACCACGGCGGCTTGCGCCACGTCGGGGTGGGCGGTGAGGGCGGACTCGATCTCGCCCAGCTCGATGCGGAAGCCGCGGATCTTCACCTGGGTGTCGACCCGGCCGAGGAAGTCGAGGTTACCGCTCGCTCGCCAGCGGGCCCGGTCCCCGGTGCGGTACATGCGGCTGCCGGGCGGGCCGTACGGGTCGGCGACGAACCGCTCGGAGGTCAGCGCGCTCTTGCCGAGGTAGCCGAGGGCGAGCCCGCGCCCGGCGACGTACAGCTCGCCCGCGACACCCGGCGGGACGGGGCAGAGGGTCGCGTCCAGCACGTAGCAGCGGGTGTTGGGGTCGGGGCGCCCGATCGGGACGCGCCCACCGGGCCTCCCGCCGGCCTCCCGCGCGGGCCACAGCGTGGAGTTCACGGTCGCCTCGGTCAGCCCGTAGGCCGCGATGAGGTTCACCCTGCCGCCCCAGCGCTCGAACAGGTCCGGCGGCACCGTCTCGGTGCCCACCAGGATCGTGGACCCCTCGGGCAGCTCGCAGCCGGCGGGCAGCGCCGACACCAGGGACGGCGGAAGGATCATGTGCGTGATCCGCTGCTCGGCGAGGAACTCGGTGAGCGCCGCCCCCGCGACCCGCGCCTCGTCGGGTACGAGCACCAGTGCGCCCCCGTGGCACAGGGCCATCGCCAGCTCGAACACGGCGACGTCGAAGCCGATCGAGGCGAACTGGAGCACCCGGCTGTCGGTGCGCAGCCCCATCCGGTCCACCGCGGTGGCGACCAGGCTGGCGATGCCCTCGTGCGGGACGACCACGCCCTTGGGGCGGCCGGTGGATCCCGAGGTGTAGATCACGTACGCGGCGGCGTCCAGGAGCACGGGCGGGGCGTCCACCGGGCCGTCCGGCAGCGCGTCGAGTTCCGCCGCGGTGGCGGGGGAGTCGAGCAGCACCGCCGCGACCCCGTCGACCGCCGGGAGCTTCCCGGCGACGGACTCGGTCGCGACGACCAGCGCGGCGCCCGAGTCCGCGACCATGTACGCGAGCCGGTCGGCGGGATGGACGAGGTCGAGCGGCAGGAACGCGGCGCCGAGCTTGAGGACGGCGAGCACCGCGGCGACCATGTCGGCGGAGCGGGGCACGGCCACGCCGACGACGCTCCCGGCGCCGGCCCCGCGCCCGGCCAGCAGCCGCGCGATCCGGTCGGAGCGGGCGTCGAGGGCGCGGTAGTCGAGCGTCGTGGACCGGTCCACGACGGCGGGGGCCCCGGGCCGCTCGGCGAGCCGGCGCCCGAACAGTGCGGGCAGGGCGGCCTCCTCGACCGCCCGGTCGGTGGCGTTGAACCCCTCCAGGACCAGCCGTCGCTCCCCGGCGTCCAGGATCTCCAGCCGGGACACCGGCAGGCGCGGATCCGCGGCCACCGCCGTGACGAGCCGGCGCAGCCGCTCGCCCAGCAGCTCGGCGCTCTCCCGGTCGAACAGCTCGGAGGCGAACTCCAGCCGGCAGCCGAGCGCCTCGGCGTCATCACGGGTACCGGTGCCCGTGTGCTCGGTGAAGCTGAACACGAGGTCGAACTTGGCGGAGCTGATCCGGAACGGCACGTACTCCACCGCCAGCCCGGGCAGGGCCGGTTCCTCCCCGACGCGCCGGTGGTAGCCCACCATCACCTGGAACAGGGGGTTGCGGGCGAGCGAGCGGGTCGGGTTCAGCTTCTCCACCACCGCCTCGAACGGCACGTCGGCGTGCGAGAACGCGGCCAGCGCGGTGTCGCGCACCCGCTCCAGCAGCTCGCCGAACCCGGGGTCCCCGCCCAGGTCGGTGCGGAGCACCAGGGTGTTGACGAAGAAGCCGACCAGGTCGTCGAGCGCCTCGTCGCCCCGCCCCGCGATGGGCGAGCCGATCGGGATGTCACTGCCGGCGCCCATCCGGTGCAGCAGCGCGGCGACGGCCGCGTGCACCACCATGAACATGCTGGCGTTGTGCTCCCGGGCGAGCCGCCGTAGCCCCCGGTGGGTCTCGGCGTCGAACTCGATGTCCAGCTCGCCCCCGGTGAAGGCGGGCCGGGCGGGCCGGGGCCGGTCGGCCGGCAGCTCGATCTCCTCCGGCGCGCCCTCCAGCGCGGTGCGCCAGTACTCCAGCTGCCGGGCGGCGAGGCTCCCTGCGTCAAGGGCGCCGCCGAGCAGCCGGCGCTGCCACAGCGCGTAGTCCGCGTACTGCACGGGCAGCGGCTCGAAGCGCGGCTCGCCGCCGGCCCGGCGGGCGGCGTAGGCGGCGGCCAGGTCGCCGAGGAAGGGCCGGTCCGACCACTCGTCGGTGGTGATGTGGTGCAGCAGCAGGACGACGACGTGGTCCTCGGGGCCCACCGCGAAGACGGTGGCGCGGACGGGGAGTTCGGCGGCGAGATCGAACGGGCGGCTCACCGCCGCGTCGATCAGGGCGGGCAGCTCTTCCTCGTCGGCGCCGACGACGTCCACCACCGGCCGGGCCTGTGCGGCGGGCAGCACCCGCTGGAACACCCGGCCCTCCCGGGTGGCGAACAGGGTGCGCAGTGCCTCGTGGCGGGCCGTGACATCGGCCAGCGCCGCCCGCCACGCGGCCAGGTCGAGGGAACCGCGCAGCCGCATCACGAGCGGGAAGTTGTACGCGGCCGAGGCCGACTCGATCTGCTGGATCACCCACAGCCGCTGCTGGGCGTGGGACAGCGGCAGCTCCTCGGGCCGCTCGCCGGCGGTCAGCGCGGGCCGTGCGGCGTCCGCCCCGCGCCCGGCCCGCTCGGCCAGTTCGGCCACCGTCGGCGCCTCGAACAGGTCCCGGATCGCCAGCTCCGCCGACAGCGCGGTCCGCGCCCGGCTGATCAGACGGGTGGCCAGCAGGGAGTGGCCGCCGAGGTCGAAGAAGGAGTCGTCGATGCCGACACCGTCCTCGGGCAGCCCCAGCACCTGCGCGAAGAGGGCGCGCAGCGTCTCCTCGCGCGGCGAGCGGGGCGGGCGGCGGGTGCCGGAGGCGGCGGGGTCCGGCGCCGGCAGGGCCTGCACGTCGAGCTTGCCGTTGACGGTCAGCGGGAGCGTGTCCACCGCGACCAGCGCCGCCGGGACCATGTAGCCGGGCAGGACCGACTTCAGGTGCTCGCGCACCGCCGTGAGCAGCGTGTCGCCGCCGTCGGCTCCCGGCTCGGGCACCACGTACCCCACCAGCCGCTTGTTCCCCGCGTGTTCCGCCACGACGACGGCCGCGTGGGCGATCCGCGGGTGGTCGGACAGCGCCGCGCCGATCTCGCCCAGCTCCACCCGGTAGCCGCGGATCTTGACCTGGTCGTCGGTCCGCCCGAGGAAGTCGATCAGCCCGTCCGGGCGCTGTCGTACCAGGTCTCCGGTGCGGTACATCCGCTCGCCCGGCGCCCCGAAGGGGTCGGCTACGAACCGTTCCGCCGTCAGGCCCGGCCGGTCGTGGTAGCCGCGCGCCAGGCCCGCTCCGGAGATGTACAGCTCGCCAGGGCAGCCGGGCGGGACGGGCCGCAGCATCGTGTCGAGGACATGGCCCCGGGTCGCGCGGATCGGCCGGCCGACCGTCGGGGTGGCACTGTCCTCGGTGGAGCCGCCGAGCGTGTTGATCGTGTACTCGGTCGGGCCGTACAGGTTGTAGCCGTAGGTGTGCTCCGTACGGGCCAGCCGCGTCCACACGGCGTCGGACACGGCCTCACCGCCCAGCAGCACCAGCGCGGGACGGTGTCTGCCCGCGGCCTCGTCGTGCTCCAACAGCCCCTCTTCGATGAGCAGTTGGGCGTAGGTCGGGGTCACGTTGACCACGTCGACGCGGTGCAGGTCGCAGTAGGCGACCAGGGCGGCGGCGTCGCGCCGCAGCTCCTCGTCACACACGTGCACCTCATGGCCCTCGACGAGCCAGAGCAGCTCCTCCCAGGACATGTCGAAGGCGAAGGACACGGTGTGCGCGATCCGCAGCCGCCGGCCGCCCGCCGAGGCGATGGCCGGGTCGAAGATCTCCACCTGGTGGTTGAGCTGCATGTTCGTCAGCCCCCGGTACGGGGTGACGACGCCCTTGGGACGGCCGGTCGAGCCGGAGGTGTAGATCACGTACGCCGGGTGCTCCAGCCGGTCCGGGGCGGTGTGCGCGAACGCGGGCCGCTCGGCGTCACCGACCGCCGTGCCCGGGAGCGCGGCGAGGGCGGCGGTGACCTCCGGGTCGTCCAGGGCGACTTCGGGGGCGAGCGGACCCGCCGGCCCCCGCAGCGTCGGCGCGACCGCCGCCGTGGACAGCAGGCACAGCGGCCCGGTGTCCTCGATCATCAGGCGCAGCCGGTCCACCGGGTGGTCCAGGTCGAGCGGCAGGTACGCGGCGCCCGTGCGCAGTACCGCGAACAGGGCCACCACCATCTCGATCGAGCGCGGCAGCGCCAGGGCGACGACCCGCTCGGGCCCCGCGCCCCGGGCCAGCAGCAGCCGGGCCAGCCGGTTGATCCGGGCGTCCAGCTCCGCGTACGTGAGCGCCTGCTCGCCGAAGACCAGCGCGAGCGCGTCGGGGGTCCGGCCGACCTGGTCGGCCAGCATGTCGGCGACCGTCTCGTTCGGCACCGGCTGCTCGCCCGCCTCCAGGGCGGCCACCAGCTCGGCGCGCTCGGCGGGCAGCAGCAGGTCCAGCGCCGCGACCGGCTCCGGGAGGCCGTCGAGCAGCCGTCGCACCAGGGCCCGGTAGCGCTCCAGGGTGGCCGCCGCCTGCGCGTCGCCGACCAGGTCGGGCCGGTACTCCAGCTTCACGGTGACCGTCGCGGCCGGGTTGACGATCAGGGTCATCGGATAGTGCGTGGCGTCCACGCTGTCCACGCCGGTGATGCCGTGCCGGTCGGTGAGCCGCCGGAAGGCGTCCTCGTCGGCGAAGTTCTGCAGGACGTACAGGGTGTCGAAGAGCGCCCCCTGGCCGCCGGCCCGCTGGAGTTCCGCGAGCCCCAGGTACTCGTGGTCCATCACCGCCACCCGCTCGGACTGGGTCCGGCGCAGCAGGTCCAGCACCGACTCCCCGGGCCGCAGCCGCACCCGCAGCGGGACCGTGTTGAGGAACATGCCGATCGCCGTCCGCGCGCCGGGCACCTCCGCCGGGCGCCCGGCCACGGTGGCGCCGAACACCACGTCGTCGCGGCCCACGGCGGCCGACAGCACCAGGGCCCACGCCGTGGACAGCACCGCGTTGACCGTCAGCCCGTGCTCCCGGGCGCACCGGCGCAGCCGTTCGCTCAGCTCCGGGCCCAGATCGAGCGCGCGACGGCGCGGGATCGTCGGCTCGCCGCCCTGCTGCCGGGCCACCAGGGTCGGTTCCGCGAGCCCGGACAGGGCGGTACGCCAGGTCTCCCGGGCCGCGTCGAGGTCCTGTCCGGCGAGCCAGGCCAGGTAGTCGCGGTAGCTTCCGGGCGCGCCCATGCCGCGGGCGTCCCCGGCGCTCTCGTAGAGGCCGAGCAGCTCCTCCAGGAACAGGGCCTGCGACCAGCCGTCCCAGGCCACCAGGTGGTGGCTGAGCATCAGCCGGTCGGTGTCCGGGGTCAGCCGGACCAGCCGGAGCCGGAACAGCGGGGGCGCCGCCAGGTCGAACCGGGCCAGCCGGTCCGCCTCGGAGATCTCGGCGAGGCGCAGCCGGCGCTCCTGCTCGGACAGGCCCGTCAGGTCGGTCTCGGTGAGCGGCGCCGGGATCCCGTCGGGCGGGCTGACGAACTGGACGGGGCCCGGCAGGCCGTCG
The DNA here is from genome assembly GCF_026339935.1 of Streptomyces sp. NBC_01551. Classification (NCBI taxonomy): domain Bacteria; kingdom Bacillati; phylum Actinomycetota; class Actinomycetes; order Kitasatosporales; family Streptomycetaceae; genus Streptomyces; species Streptomyces sp. NBC_01551. The sequence continues at coordinate 60,757 of NZ_JAPEPX010000001.1, read as the reverse complement.
CCGGTGATCCCGGTGCGCAGCCCGGGATGCCGGGCCAGGAGCGCCGCGCAGGCCGCGCGCAGCCGCTCGATGTCGAGGCGGCGGTCGAAGTCGAAGCAGTCCTGGGCCGTGTAGACGTCCAGCGCGGCGGCGTCGTAGCTGGCGTGGAAGTGGATGCCCTCCTGGAGTGGGGACAGCGGCCAGATGTCCGCGACCGGGACCGGGCTGACCCGCTCGACCAGCGCGATCTCCTGCGGTGTGAGGCCTACGAGCGGCAGGTCCGCGGGCGTGAGCCCCCGGGCGCCCGGTACGTCCTGCCCGGCGTGCCCGATCAGCTCGCGCAGGGCCGCCGTCCAGGCGTCCGCGAGTTCCGCCACGTCCCGCGCGGTCAGCGCCCCGCCCTCGCTCCGCGGCCACGTCCAGGTGCTGCGCAGCTCCGGACCGTCCGGGGTGTCCGCGCAGACGGCGTTGACCTGGAGCGGGTACGGCATGGCGAGCCCGGCGTCGGGCTCCACGCGCAGCGCGTCGGCCTCGGCGGCGGGAGCCCAGTCGCGGGTCTGCTCCGCGGGCAGCCGGCCGAAGTAGTTGAACAGCAGCTGCGCGCCCGACAGTTGCGCGAAGACGGGGGCGAGCTGCGGGTTGAGGTAGCGCAGCATGCCGTACCCGGCGCCGGAGTCCGGAGCCGAGCGCACCGCCTCCTTCACCCGCCCGAGCAGCTCGACCGGGTCGCCCGCGGCGGGCAGCCGCACGGGGTGCAGGCCGGTGAACCAGCCCACCGTACGGGACAGGTCCGGGCCGTCCCCGTACCCCTCGCGGCCGTGCCGCTCCAGGTCGACGAGGAGTTCGCCGTCGGGCCTGCCGCCCCGGCGGGTGACCGCGAGCCGCAGCGCCGTCAGCAGCACCTCGGTGACGTCGGCCCCGGCGGCCGCCGGCACGGCGGTCAGCAGCGCCCGGGTCTCCTCGGTGCCCAGGCGGGTCCGGTGCTCCCGCGCCGACCCCGCCGTCCCGGTCCGCACCGCGCCCGGCAGCAGCTCCGCCCCCGGGGCCAGCACCTTCGCCCAGTACGGCAGTTCGGCCTGGCGGCGCGGGGACGTCGCCTGCTCGGCGACCTCCCGGGCGAAGCGCCGCAGCGAGGTCGCCACGGGCTCCAGCACGGGCCGCTCGCCCCGCACCACGGCCTCCCACGCGGCGGCCAGATCGCCCAGCAGCACCCGCCAGGACACCCCGTCGACCACCAGGTGGTGGACGGCGAGCAGCAGCCGGCCCGGCGTCGCCGCCCCCGTGTCGAACCAGACCGCCTGCAGCACCGCCCCCGTGTCGGGGTCCAGTCGCGAGACGGCGGCGTCGGACTCCTCGGCGATCAGGGACCGCAGCGCGGCGTCGTCCAGCCCCCGCGCGTCGGCGCGGCGCAGCAGCCCCGCCGCGTCCACCACGCCCGGCGGGCGGATCGCGGCCGACCACAGCGCCGGGATCGCCGGGCCGAGCTCCATCCGGGACAGCACCAGACGCAGGCCGTCGTGGTGGTCCAGGACCGCCTGGAGCACCCGGGCCAGGGAACCGGTGTCCGCCCCGGCCGGGGCCTGGAGCAGCATCGACAGGTTGAAGCGGCCGATCGGCCCGCCGTCCTCGCGGAGCTGGTGGACGATGGGCAGCAGCGGCAGATCGCCCACTGCGTCGGAATCCGCGGCCCGGGGGGTCGCCGTCGTTGCGGCCGCCCCGACGGCGGCCGCCAGCGCGGCCGGGGTGCGGTGTTCGAAGACGGCCCGGGGCGTGACCGCCAGCCCCGCCCCGCGGGCCCGGGAGGCGACCGACATGGACAGGATGCTGTCCCCGCCGAGCACGAAGAAGTCCTCGTCGCCGCCGACCTCGTCGAGGCCGAGCACCTCCGCGAACACCACGCGCAGCCGCTGCTCGCGGTCCTCGGCGGAGCCCGCCGGGGTCTGCCGGGAACGGCGCCGGACCTCGGGCGCCGGCAGGGCCGCGAGATCGGTCTTCCCGCCCGGCGTCAGCGGCAGCGCGTCGAGGGTCACGAAGTGGCCCGGCACCATGGGCGCGGGCAGCGAGCCGTCCAGGGACCGCCGCACCGCCTCGACGTCCAGGCCCGCCGCCGCGTCGGCGGCGACCAGGTAGGCCACCAGCCGGGTGGCGCCGCGCTCGTCGGCGCGGGCGACGACGACCGCCTCCCCGACGGCGGGCTCGGCGCGCAGACGTGCTTCGACTTCCCCGAGTTCCACCCGGTTACCCCTGATCTTGACCTGGTGGTCGGTGCGCCCCAGATACGTGAGCACACCGTCCGCGGTGAATCGGACGAGGTCCCCGGTGCGGTACATCCGCTCTCCCGGGGCGCCGAACGGGTCGGCGACGAAGCGCTCCGCCGTGAGGGCGTGGCGCGCGTGGTAGCCGCGGGCCAGCTGGGCGCCGGCGATGTACAGCTCGCCCGGCTCTCCCGCGGCCACCGGCCGCAGGTACCGGTCGAGCACGTGGAGCCGGGTGTTCCACACCGGGCGGCCGATGGGCACGGTGCCCGCCGCGGCGCCGGGTCCCGCCGCGCCGGGTCCCGCCGCGCCGGGTCCCGCCGTGTCGGGTCCGGGAAGCGGTTCCGCACCCGCCTCCCAGCCGGAGACCTGGATGACCGCCTCGGTCGGCCCGTACACGTTGAACAGCGGCACCCCGGTGAGCTCCCGCCAGCGCCGCGCGAGCGGGACCGGCAGGGCCTCGCCGCCGCTGAACGCCCTGCGCAGCGCGGACCACCACGGCCCGCCGCCCCCGGCCTCTCCGGCGTCCTCGGCCAGCAGCGCGGCGTACAGGGAGGGCACGAGGTCCACGGTGGTGACCCGTTCGGTGCGGATCAGCGCCGTGAGGTACGCCGGGTCGCGGTGCCCGTCCGGCTTCGCGATCACGACCGTCCCGCCCGTCAGCAGCGGGACGAGGACCTCCTGCAGGGACGGGTCGAAGCCCGCCCCGTACTGGTGCAGCACCCGGTCGTGCGGACCGAAGCCGAACTCCCGCGCCGTCCAGGCGAGCTGGCCCGCCAGCGCGCGGTGGCTCACCACCACGCCCTTGGGCAGGCCCGTGGACCCCGAGGTGTACATGAGGTACGCGGCGGCGTCCGGATCCGCGACGGGCAGCGCGCGCAGAGCCCGTACGGACGCCCCCGCCACCTTCCCGTCCGCGTCCAGCCGTACGGTGCGCAGCCCGTCGGCGCCGGCGGGCAGGGCCCCCGCCTCCGCGGCGGCGACCAGGATCCGTGCCCCGGAGTCGGCGAGCATGTACCGGACGCGCTCCTGCGGCAGGCCCGGATCGACCGGCAGGTACACGGCGCCCGCTTCGAGCACCCCGAGCAGCGCCACCACCTCGGCCGCCGAGCGGGGTACCGCCACCGCGACCACGGTCTCGGGACCCGCCCCCTCGGCCACCAGCCGGTGCGCCAACGCCTGGGCCCGCGCCTCCAGTTCGGCGTAGCGGGTCCCGCCGTCCCCGTGGCGCAGCGCGACCGCGTCCGGACTCCGGCGGGCCTGCGCGGTGAACACCGCGGACACGGTGGCGTCGGGCAGCGGGCGCCGCGCCCCGGCCGCCAGGTCGGGGCGGGCCCCCGGCCGACGCGGGCGACCGGCAGCGCGGGGTCGGCGGCCAGCTGCCCCAGCAGGGCGCGCAGCCGGTCCGCGAACCGCCGGGCGGCCGGGTCGTCCAGCCGGGCCCGGTCGTGGTCGAGCTGGAGGCGCAGCCGCTCGCCCGGCAGCACCGTGAGCGCGAGCGGGTAGTGCACGGCGTCCCGGACGCGGGAGCCGGTGATCCGGATCCGGCCGGCGGGATCGCTGGGCTCGCCCCCGCCCGGCAGGTTCTCGACCACCACCAGCGCGTCGAACAGCTCGCCGCGCCCGGCGGCCCGCTGGATGTCCGCGAGCCCGAGGTGCTGGTGCTCCATCAGCTCGGCCTGGCTCTCCTGGAACCGGGCCAGCACCTCGGCCAACGACTGCTCGGGGCGCCACGCGAGCCGTGCCGGGACGGTGTTGATCAGCAGGCCGACCAGCGAGTCGACTCCGACGACCGGGGCCTGCCGGCCCGAGACGGTGACCCCGAGGACGAGGTCGTGCGCGCCGAGCACATCGCCGAGGACCAGGCCGAACCCGCCCTGGACGACGGCGGCGAGGGTCAGCCCGAGCTCCCGGGCCCGCGCAGTGAGCGCGGCCGTCTCCGCCGAGGACAGGTCCAGGGTGATCCGGCCGCTCCCGCCGCCGCCCGGCGCCACCGGCCGTACGGGCAGCCCGGCCGGCCCGGCGAGCCCCGCCAGCGCCGCCCGCCAGGCGGCGGCGGCCCGCTCCCGGTCGAGCCCGGCGAGCCAGCCCGCGTAGGCCCGGTAGCCGGGATCGGGCTCGGGCCGCGCGAGCGCCTCGCCGGGCCGGTAGCCGTCCAGCAGCTGCCGCATCAGGAGGGACACCGACCAGCCGTCGGCCACGATGTGGTGCAGGGTCAGGACCAGCAGCGACCGCTCCGGGCCCAGTCTCAGCAGCGCGGCCCGCAGCAGCGGCGGCCGGCCGAGGTCGAAGCCGAGGGCCCGTTCGGCGGCCGCGGCCTCCTCCACCGCGGCGGCCTGCCGCACCGGGTCGAGCCCCGAGAGGTCGGCGCGGGTCCACGGCAGGGACACCTGCCCGGCGACGAGCTGGACCACCGGCCCGTCCGGGCGCTGGACGAACGCCGCCCGCAGCAGCGGATGGCGGTCCAGGAGGTGCTGTACGGACACCCGGAGCGCGTCCGCGTCCACATCGCCCGCCAGCTCGACCGTGTCCTGCACGGCGTATCCGTCCGCCCCGGCCCCGTCCATCTGGGCGTGGAAGAAGAAGCCCTCCTGGAGCGGCGTGGCCGCGACGACGTCCACCAGGTCCGGGACGGCGGCGGCGAAGGCGTCCCGCTCGGCTCCGGTCAGCGCGATGAGCGAGAACGGCTCGGGCGGCGCGGCGGCCGTCGGGGGCGCCGTGTCCGGGCTCCCCGCGGCGTGCGCGAGCGCCGCCACCGTACGCAGCCGGAAGACGTCGCGGGGGCTGAGCGCGATCCCGGCCTCGCGGGCCAGCGTGACCAGCCGGATCACGACGATGCTGTCGCCGCCGAGCGCGAAGAAGCTGTCGTGGACGCCCACCGAGGGCAGCCCGAGGACCTCGGCGAACAGGCCCGCGAGCACCGCCTCGGCCGGGGTCGTCGGCGCCGCGTCGCCGGTCAGCGCCGCCCACCGGGGCACGGGCAGCGCGCGGGCGTCGAGCTTCCCGTTGGGCGTCAGGGGCAGCGGCCCGCCCAGGCGCACCACCGCCGAGGGCACCATGTGCTCCGGCAGTACGTCCGCCACCCGGGCCCGGGCGGCGCTCACCATCGCGTCGGCGTCCACGCCCTCCCCGCCGGCCACGAGATACGCGACCAGCCGCCTGGCCCCCCGCTGGTCCTCGCGGACCAGGACGGCGGCCTGCGCGATGCCCGGGCAGGCCATGAAGGCGCTCTCGATCTCGCCCGGCTCGATCCGGTGGCCCCGGATCTTGAACTGGCCGTCCGCGCGGCCAAGGAACTCCAGATTGCCGTCGGCGGCCCAGCGCACCCGGTCGCCCGTCCGGTACATCCGTGCGCCCGGCGCCCCGTACGGGTCGGCGACGAACCGCTCCGAGGTCAGGGCGGGCCGTCCCAGGTAGCCGCGGGCCAGGCCGCGCCCCGCTACGTACAGCTCGCCCTCGACGCCCACCGGGACGGGGCGCAGCGCGGAGTCGAGCACGTAGGCCCGCGTGTTGGGGTCGGGGCGGCCGATCGGGGCCGGCCCGGGGCGCCCGGGATCCGCGGTCCACAGCGTCGAGTTGACGCTCGCCTCGGTCAGCCCGTACGCGACGACGACGCGCAGCCGCCCGGCCCAGCGGGCGATCAGCTCGCCCGGCACGGCCTCGGTGCCGACCACGAGCACCGCGCCCTCGGGCAGTTCGCACTCCGGCGGCAGTGCCGAGACCAGGGACGGGGGCAGGATCATGTGGGTCGCGCGGTGCTCGCGGACGTAGTCGGTCAGGGCGGGCCCGGCGACCCGCCGCTCGGCGGGGACGAGGACGACCCGGCCGCCGACGCACAGCGACATGACCAGGTCCCATACGGTGACGTCGAACCCGACCGAGGCGAACTGCACGACACGGCTGTCCTCGTCGATGCCGATCCGCTCGGTGGCGGTGGCGATCAGGCTCCCGATGCCGTCGTGGGGGACCACCACGCCCTTGGGGCGGCCGGTGGACCCCGAGGTGTAGATGACGTACGCGGCCTGGTCCAGGGCGATCGGCACCCCGGGGTCCGAGGCGTCCTGCGCGGCGAGGGCGGCGGCGACGGCCGGATCGTCCAGCACCAGCCGCCGGACGTCCGCCGCACCGGCCGGGCCCCCGTCCGGCAGGCCTTCCGCCGCCTTCCGGGTGGTGATCACCGTCCGCGCACCGGAGTCGGCGAGCATGTAGGCGATCCGCTCCCGGGGGTGGTCGGCGTCCAGCGGCAGGTACGCCGCGCCCGCCTTCATCACCGCCAGCAGGGAGACGACGAGTTCGGGGGAGCGCGGGGCGGCCACGGCGACGACGTCCCGCGCGCCCACCCCGCGCGCCGTCAGCAGCCGGGCCAGCCGGTTGGCGGCCGCGTTCAGCTCCCCGTAGGACAGGACGCGGTCCTCGCACACCAGGGCGGTCCGCTGGGGCGCGAGCGCGGCGCGGTGTTCGAAGGCGGTCGGCCAGGACACCTCCCGCGTGTCGTACGGCGCGACACCGAGGGCGGTGAGCAGGTGCTCCCGCTCGGGCCCGGAGGTGAGTTCGATCCGCCCGACCGGCTGGTCCGGGCTCGCGACGAGCGCGTCCAGGACCATCCGGAACCGCCGCGCGTGGGCGCCGACCTCCTCGTCGCCGATCACGTCCGCGTCGGCGTCGAAGTGGAAGCGGACGGCGCCGCGCTGCGATTCGCCGACCGTGACGGCCAGGTCGCTGACCGGTCCCGTCCACTGCGGGCGCAGGTCCCCCGGGTGGTCGCCGAAGCACAGCCAGCCGGTGCCGGGAAGCACGTTGACCGTCGGCCCGACGAGTTCCGCCACCCCCTCGACGAGGCCGAGGTCCTTGGCCAGGTCCTCGGCCCGGTAGCGGCTGTGCTCCACGGCCTCGGCGATCCGCCCGGTCACCTCGCGCAGCAGCTCCGTCCCGGTCATGCCCGGGCGGACCGCCAGGCGCAGCGGGACGATGTTGGACACCATGCCGGGGACGTGCACGGCCTCGGGGTCCAAGCGGGTGGTGACGGGCAGTCCGAGGACGAGGTCCCGCGCGCCGGTCGCCCGGTGCAGATAGCCGGCGACGGCCGCGACGAGCAGCCGGGACAGCCGTACGCCGGCCTTGGCGGCGGCCTCCCGCAGCCGCGCCGTGTCCTGCGCCGAGAGCTCGTCGGTGCACCGCACGCGGCGGGCGATCACCTCGGGCCGGCGCTCGACGAGACGGACCGGGTCGGGCCGGTCGGCGAGCCGCTCCAGCCAGTAGGCGCGGTCGGCCTCGTACCGCGCCGACGAGCGGTAGGCGGCCTCGGAGGCCGGGAGCCGGGAGAGGGCCCAGTCGACCTCCTCGACGGGCCGGTCGGCGGAGTAGATCTCCCCGGCCCTGCGGGAGAGCAGGCCGACGCTCAGTCCGTCGATGACGATGTGGTGGTAGCACTGGTACCACAGGACCCGGTCGTCGGCGAGCCGGATCAGGGCGTGCCGGAAGAGCGGGCCCCGCGCGAGGTCCATGGGCCGGCGGCGGTCCGCCTCCAGCCAGTCCCAGGCCGCGAACTCGGCGTCCGCCGCGGTCCGCAGGTCGACGGTCGCCACCCGCACCGGGAACCGCCGGACGCTCTGGCGGGGCCGGCCGTCGGCCTCGGCCGTGAACCGCACGTGCAGGCACTCGGCCTCCTCGACCACCTGGCGCACGGCGGCGGCCAGGCGGTCGAGGTCGACGTCACCGCGCAGCTCCAGGGTGAACGTGACGTTGTAGGCCGGGCTGTCCGGCTCGATCCGCTGGGCCGGCCAGATCCCCGACTGACCGCCGGTGACCCGGATTTCGGGGGTGGACGGGCTTCCGGGAGCGGATGCTGCCGGGTTGTCGTCCGGTTCGGCGGCGTCAGACATCGTTCGATCAGCCCTTCCCTGGTTCGCGCGTGTCGGTGTCGCTGCGTCGCTGCGTTACTTGATGGCCTCGAGCTTCGGGACGACCTGGTCGATGGCGTACGGGATGCTCAGGACCGTGTTGAAGGAGAGCGCCGCGCCGATGTCGGGGTTGTCGTAGGGCAGGAAGAGGTCCCGCTTCTCCTGGTGCACCTTGGTCTTTTGGTAGAGCGGGTCCGCCTTCATGGCGGCCTCCGTCTGCGCGTTGCCCAGCCAGACGGTGCGGTCGGCCTCCATGACGTCCAGGCGCTCGGAGCTGAGGTCGGCGACGTTCTCCTTGCCGAGGGCCGTGCGGTAGGCCTCGGACGTGGTGAAGCCCATCCCGCTCAGGAAGATGACCTTGGGGTCCTTGGGGGAGAACGCCGAGAACTTGCCCGGCTCGTAGGGTTCCCCGACGGTGACCGTCTTGTCCTTCCACTCCGGGTGCTTGTCCCGGACGGCCTTGAAGCGCGCGTCGATGCCCGCGATGAGCTTGTCGGTCTCGGCGTCCTTGCCGAGGGCCTTGCCGATCTGCTTGGTCATCACCTGCCAGGTCGCCTGGTAGTCCTCCGAGCCCTTGGGCTGTGCCACCACCTTGGCGATCTTGGAGAGCGTGTCGTACTGCTCCTTCTTCATGCCCGAGTACTGCGCGATGATCAGGTCGGGCTTGAGGGCCGCGATCTTCTCCATGTTGTACTCGTCGCGCTCTCCTACGACCTGCGGGGGAGCGGAGCCCCACAGGTCCTTGGCCCAGGGCCACTTGCCGTACGGCTGCTCCTTGAACCAGTCGACCGCGCCGACCGGCTTGATGCCGAGGGCGAGGACGGCGTCCTGGTCGGACAGGCCGAGCGTGACGACCTTCTTCGGCTGCGCGGTGATCGCCGTGCTGCCGTACTTGTGCTCGACCGTCACGGGGAAGGCGCCGGCCGCCGCGCCGGGCTCCCCGCTCTTGGGACTGTCAGCCTTGTCCGTCGTGTCGGCGTCCTTGCCGCCACACGCGGCCAGCGCGAGCGCGGCCGCCGCCGCGACGGCCACGCGTGGGAGGAGACGGGTGAACCGCATCGGCGCGGTGCGTGTACCAAAGGGCACGGGTGTTTCCTTTCACGGGGACTTCGGGGTGCTTCGACCTGCGCGTCGCACCGGCCCGGCGCGCTCCCTTCGCACGCCGGGCCACCGCGACGGTGTGGGGCGCTAGAGGGCGGAGCCGATCTCGTCGGCGGCTCGGCGGGGTCCGCCGGCGGGCTCCGGACCGCGGTCGATGATCGACCGCAGGATGTCCCCGACCCGGACCGCGGTGTTCGACAGCAGGGACGAGGTGATGCCGTGGGTGTGCTCGGTACCGCCCTGGAGGTAGATCCCGCAGCGCAGTTCGGGGCCGGTCGTCACGCGGTAGTCGCGCTCGACCCGGACCCGGCCCCGCTCGTCGAGCCGGCAGTGGCGCCCGAGCTCGCCGAGCAGCCCGAGCGCGTCGGCCGACCGGTACCCGGTGGCGTAGATCAGCACGTCGGCGTCGAGCGGCGTCCGCTCGCCGGTCACCAGCGACTCCACGGTGGCGCGCACCTTGTGCGGGGTCTCGACCACGTCGGTGAGGCGGGAGACCTTCAGGAAGCGCAGCCGCTCGGTGCCGAGCACCTTCTCCTGGTACTGCTGCCGGTAGAGCTCGTCGATCAGCTCGATGTCCACCACGGAGTAGTTGGTGTTGGCGTGGTAGGCGATGAGCTTGCGCTTCACGTCCTCCGGGGCGGTGAAGTACTCGTCGACCGCCTCCGGGTCGAAGATCCGGTTGGCGAACCCGCTGTCGTCGGCCGGGCTGTAGCCGTACCGGGAGAAGACGGCGCAGACCTCGGCCTCGGGGAAGGTGCGGTGCAGGAAGGACACGTTCTCCGCGGCGCTCTGGCCGGCGCCGACCACGATGAACCGGGACGGGTCGGTGTCCTTGAGGGAGTCGACCCGGGTCAGCAGGTCGGAGGTGTGCCAGATCCGCTCCGTGCGCCCGACGCCGTCGGGCATCTGCGGGCGCAGCCCGGTGCCGATGACGAGGTTGCGGGCCCGGTGGACCACCGGTTCCGAGCCGGAGCGCGCGATCACGTCGACGTACTGGACCACCCCGTCGCGCACGACGGGCCGTACGGCGGTGACCTGGTGCCCGTAGGACACCATGTCGTCGACCTTGGCCGCGGCCCACTCGAAGTAGTCGTGGAACTCCACGCGCAGCGGGAAGAGGTTCTTGTGGTTGACGAAGTCGACGAGCCGGCCCCTGCTCTGCAGGTAGCAGAGGAAGCTGAACTCGCTCGCCGGGTTCCGCAGGGTCACCAGGTCCTTGAGGAAGGAGACCTGCATGGTGGCGTCGTCGATCAGCATGCCGCGGTGCCAGCCGAAACGGGGCTGCTGCTCGAAGAAGTGAGCAGTGACCGCGCCCTGCCTGTCGACGCTCGCGTTGTGTTCGCTGAGTGCGATGGCCATGGCCACATTGGAGGGGCCGAAGCCGATTCCGATGAGGTCGTGGATCAGTGGTGCATCGTCAGGAGGAGCTTGTGACATGTCACTCCCATCGGGGGGATGGCAGCTCGCCGGGCGTGAGGGAAGGGCGGAAGCAAGGCATGCCGACGCGCGACTGCAGGTGGAACTTAGGGAAGGCTAACCTGATCTACAAGCCCCTGTCGATGGGCCGGGGGCTCTCTTGTGGGTGATTCCAGATGTCAAATAGCCCTGAAAATAGGGTTGTTGCGTAGTTAGGTAAGCCTTGCTTTACTAGGAGTAGTCCACCGTTCGTATGAGGAGGAACCGCATGCGGGTCGTCATGTTCGGATATCAGACCTGGGGGCATCGCACCCTGCAAGCGCTTCTGGACTCCGAGCACGACGTGGTGCTGGTCGTCACGCACCCCAAGAGCGAACACGCCTACGAGAAGATCTGGAGCGACTCGGTCGCCGACCTCGCGGCGGAGCACGGCGTACCGGTCGTCATCCGCAACCGCCCCGACGACGAGGAGCTGTTCGCCCGCCTCAAGGAGGCGGACCCCGACATCATCGTCGCCAACAACTGGCGCACCTGGATCCCTCCGCGCATCTACTCCCTGCCCCGCCGCGGCACGCTCAACGTGCACGACTCGCTGCTGCCGAAGTACGCGGGGTTCTCCCCGTTGATCTGGGCCCTGATCAACAACGAGCCCGAAGTCGGCGTCACCGCGCACCTGATGGACGAGGTGCTCGACGCCGGGGACATCGTGGTCCAGCAGGCGGTACCCGTCGGCCCCACCGACACCGCGACCGACCTGTTCCACAAGACGGTCGACCTGATCGCCCCGGTCGTCGTCGCCGCCCTGGACCTGATCGCCTCCGGCCGTACCGAGTTCACCCGACAGGACCGCTCGCAGGCGAGCTTCTTCCACAAGCGGGCCGAGGAGGACATCCGGATCGACTGGAACTGGCCGGCCGAGGACCTGGAACGCCTCGTGCGCGCCCAGTCCGCCCCCTACCCGAGCGCCTTCACCCACCACCGCGGCCGCCGCCTCGAGGTCCTGGCCGCCGTGGTCTCCGAGGGCAGGTACGGGGGAACGCCGGGCCGGATCTTCTACCGGGAGGGCGACGGGGTGGTCATCGTCGCCGGAGCCGACGCCCGCACCGGACGAAACCACGGACTCGCCATCACCCGGGTCCGTACCGAGGACGGCCGGGAACTGCCCGCGACCGAGTACTTCACTTCGATGGGCGGATACCTCACCGGCCGCCCCTGACTGCCGCCCCTGACCGGCGGGGCGGACCTGACCGGCCGCCCCTTCGCCGCCGCGCGGATCACCCGATCCGCGCGGCGGCGATGTCATTGCGGCGGCCCACGTGTTCGAACGGACGGGGAGCGAGGGAAAACTGATGGAACATCCGGTCGCGGCGGAGGCCAACGGGGGCGCTGCGGGGCCTGCGTTCGTCATCATCGGCACGGCGAACACACAGACCGACTGGGCGCGCGTACTCGACGCCCTGACCAACCCCGACCCGCCCCCCGGCGCCCCGCCGGCGCCGCGGAGCGCGGACGCGGCCGCCGCGCACAGACCGGCAACGGGCGGGGCCGGACAGCGGGAGGGAAGGGGCGCCGCCGTACCGGAGCCGACGAGCGCGACACCGCCGAGCGTGCTCGATCTCAACGCCTACCTGGTGTACGCGATCGGCAAGGCGGCCCGCCGCAGGCTCACGGCCAAACTGACCGAACACGGCCTGCGCCTGTGGCACCTGACCGTGCTCGCCCTGCTCGGCGACCTCGGCCCCCAGTCCAAGGGAACCCTGGCGAACCGGCTCGACATGAACGCCAGCGACCTCGTCAAGGTCGTGAACGACCTGGCCCGGTCCGGGTACGTCGAGTGCGTCCGCGACACCGCCGACCGCCGCCGGGTCGTCGTCGAACTCACCCGGGAAGGCCGCGCGGCCCTGGCCCGGCTCAACGCGGACATCTCCTCCACCGACGAGGAGTTCCTGGCCCCCCTGACCGCGGGGGAACGCGCCCAGCTCGGCTCCCTGCTGCGCCGTGTGCACCGGCACTTCGACACCACCCCCTCCCACACGGTGCACGAGGACCCCGACGCCGCGGCGGCGGAGGCCGCCGCCCCGGACACCGACCCGCCGCGACCGGCCGGCGCCCGGTCCGTCGAGGCCCTGCGCATCGACTGGAACCGCTCCGCCGAGGACATCGAGCACCTCGTGCGCGCCCAGTCCCGCGGCAGGACCGGCGCGTACACCCACCACCGCGGCCGGCGCCTGGAGATCCTGGCGGCCGCCGCCACCGAAGGCCGGTACGGCGGCGCGCCCGGGCGCGTGGTGCGCTCGGAGACCGACGGCCTGGTCATCGTGGCGGGGCCGGACGACGAGGCGCCGGGCAGAGGGCTGTCGCTGGTCCGCGTACGCACCGAGGGCGGTACGGAGATGTCGGCGAGCGACTACTTCGCCCCGGAGGCGGGCGGGCCGGCGACCGACGCGTGAGAGGTGTCCGTGAGGAGTTCCACGAGCGAGGCGCGGGCACGGGCCACCCGGGAGCGGATCGTGCCGATCGGGCAGCCGAGGGCGGTCGCCGCCTCGGCGTAGGGGAGCCCCAGGACCTGGGTGAGGACGAACACGTCACGCCGTTCGGCGGGGATCGCGGCCAACAGCTCGGCCAGGGCGATCCCGTCCTCGAAGCCTGGCAGATCGCGGGGCTGGGTCCGTTCGGCGGCGCTCTGCCAGTCGTCCCGGTCGGAGATCCGGGGGCGGGCCGCCTTGTGGCGGAGGCTGTCGATGACGGTGCGCCGGGCGATGGAGAGCAGCCAGGTGCGGGCTGAGGAGCGGCCCTCGAACCGGTGCAGGCTGCCCAGGGCCCGCAGGAAGGTCTCTTGTGTCAGGTCGTCCGCCGACTGCGGATCGGCGCTGAGGTACGCCACGTAGCGCCACACGTCACGGTGCAGGGCGCGGACGAAGCGGTCCACCGCGTCGGGGTCGCCGTCGTGGGCGGCGAGCGCCAGCAGGGTCGTCGACTCGTCGGGGCCGCCGGTGTGGCGTGAGGGTGCCGTCTCGACGACGGCCGGAGGGGGAAGCAGGGCAGGGGGCATCGCCTGATGTCCTTCTGGGAATCCGGAATCCGGGTCCGGCGCCGCGCGCGCAACGGGAGCGGGGCGGGCCGGTGAGCGGTACGGCCTGCCGGACGGCATGACCGATGACCGAGGCGCGTGGCGAGCGGTACGTCCTCGCGCGCGTCGGTGAGCCGGCTGTCAGATGACAGCGGTTCCCGCGGGCGGACCCCGTGAGGTGATGGCGTGGACGAGCAGGAACCCGCGCGGCGGGCGCGACCGGTGGCCGCGGCGGGCGCCCAGGCGGGGACGGTCGGGAGGTGCGGGGAGGCGGAAGGCCAGGCGCAGGGGTACGAGAAGCAGCCCGGCGACCGCGCGCAGGACGCGGAACGTGCCCTGCTCCCCGTAGGCGAGCCAGAGGCCGCACAGGAGCGCGGCCAGCAGGTGTGCGGCCAGCATGCCGGTCGGCGACATCGAGCCCATGTCGTGCCCGGCGGGCATCGGCACGGTGGTCATGGCCGTACCGGCATCGGCCATCGCGTGCGCGGCGTGGTGGGCGTGGCCGCCCTCGCCGGGCGGAGGCAGCTCCAGCCGGCTCCCGAGACCCGCGTCCCGCACCACCCGTACGGCCTCGGCGCGGGAGAGCCGTGCGGTCGGGCCGCAGAGCAGGTACTGGGCCCACTGCTGGGCCACCGAAACGCCCTCGGGCCGCGACGGAGCCGCCGCCTGGGCCAGCGCCTGGGCCAGGGAGAACCCGGTGTGCAGGACCGCCTGGACGGCGACCGTCGCGGAGGTGACGGCAAGGAGGCCGCGTTCGCGACCGGCGAGGACCCAGGCGACCGCGCCGGTGACCGCGAGCGCGGCGGCCACCGCCCGCCAGGGGACGGCCGCCCCCGACATGAGGAGGTGCCCCAGGGATGCGAGCAGCACACAGGTGGCCGCGAACATCGCGGCCCTGAGTGCGCGGCAACATCGACCGGGAGTCATGGCGGGCTCATCGTCGCATCCCTCCGGTGGAGCTCACAGAGGGCCGTCGAAAGTTGGCGCGACCTGACAAAACGCCTGTGTCCTACGCCACAACGGGCGCCGGGAACCTGCCTGTTCACCGATCCGACTCCTGTCCCGGACCGGAATGCCGGCCACGGATGTCAGCCACGGAACGGAGTCAGCGGTGGGGGAGCGGACGGCTTCGGCGCAGGCGGCCGAAGCGCGGGAAGACGGCCGGCTGACGGCGCTGCTCACCAGCGCCATGGCCTTTTCCATGCTGCAACTGTTCCTGCTCGGCGCCCTCGGCCCGAGGCTGGTGCGCGAGCTGGGCGTCTCGCCGACCGTCCTCGGACTGACGACCACGATCGGGTTCGGGGCGGCCGCCGTGCTGTCGCCCGTCGGCGGGCGGGTCGTGGACCGGATCGGGCCGCGGCGCTCCCTCGTCGTCCTGCTGCTGGTGTCCGCGGTGGCGCTCGCGCTGATCGGGGCCGCACCCGGGCCGGGGTTCCTCCTCGCCGCCGTCGCGCTGGGCGGGCTGCCGCAGGCGCTGGCCAATCCGGCGACCAACAAGGCGATCCTGGCCGCCGTCGCGCCCGCCCGGCGCGGCGCCGTGACCGGGATGAAGCAGTCCGGAGTCCAACTCGGCGCGTTCGCCGCCGGATTGCCGCTCGCTGCGCTGGCCGGCGGGGTCGGCTGGCGCGGCGCGGTGTGGACGGCGGCCGCGACGGCCGCGCTCGCCGCGCTCTGGGGGTGGCGCGCCCTGCCCGCCGACCCGCCGGCGAAGGCGGCGCCGCCGCGCGCGTCGCTGGTGCCGCGCGGCGCGATCGCCTGGCTGGCCGTCTTCTCGTTCTTCCTGGGCTGCGGGATCGCCTCGGTCAACACGTACGTGGCGCTCTTCGGCGCCCAGGAGCTCGGCATGGGACCGACGGCGGCCGCGGCCCTGGTGGCCGTGCTCGGCGTCGCGGGCATCGCCGGACGGGTCGGCTGGTCGAAGGCGGCCCGGCCGGGGCGCGCCGAGTGGCTGCCCGGCGGGCTGGCGGCGGGGGCGGTCGTGGCGGCGGTCCTGCTGGCCGCCGCGATGTCCGTGCCGCCGCTGGTCTGGCCGGCCGTCGTCGCCGTCGGGGTGTTCGCCGTCTCCGGCAACGCCGTCTCGATGGTGCTGGTGATGCAGCGGGCCGCCCCGGGCCGGGCCGGGCAGGACTCCGCGCTGGTGGCCGCCGGGTTCTTCGCCGGATTCGCGCTCGGACCGCCGCTCTTCGGCGTCCTGGCGGAGGCGGGCCGGTACGGGCCGGGCTGGCTGCTCGTCGCCGCCGAGTTCGCCGCGGCCGGCGTGGTCGCGACGACCTGGGCGGTACGCGAACGCCGGCTGCCGGGCACGGAGGTCCCGGCATGACGCCGACACCCGATTGGGCGGGCCGCGCCCTGGCCGACATCCTCGACCGCGCGGCCGTCACCCTGGCCGAGGCGGGAGAGCGGTTCCCGTTGTACGCCGATCCGGACACGGGGCGATGGGTGACCACCGGCCGGGGTTCGTGGACCGGCGGCTTCTGGGCCGGACTGCTGTGGCTGCGGGCCCGGCACACCGGCGCCGCGAGCGACCGGGCGGCCGCCGCCGCGTGCACGGCGCGGCTGGCCGGCTGGGTCGAGGCCGACACCTCCACGCGCGGGCTGATCCTCTGGTACGCGACCGCGCACGCCGACGGCGACGCCGCGGCGCGGGCCCTGCGGACCCGGGCGGCGCGGGCCGCGCTGGCCGCGATGGACCCCGAACTCGGGCTGGTGCCCTGGGGGTCGGCCTTCGGCGGACCCAGGCTGCTGGCCCGGGTGGACGGCGTGCCGGGCATGGTGCCGCTGCTCGCCGCCGCGGGACCGGAGGGCGCCGAGGCCGCCGCATCGCACCTGCGGCGCCACCTCGACCTGTGCCTCGGCGAGGGCGGGCACACCGTACCCGCCCGGGAGTTCGACGCGGCGGCGGGCTGGCGGGCGTGCGAGGAGCCGGCGGCGGGCTGGAGCCGGGGCGACGCGTGGCTGCTCCTTGCGGTGGCCGACGCCCTGCACCGCCCCGCCGTCTGCGCCGGTGCGGCCCCCGAGTGGGAGGCGGTGGCGGAGCGGCTGGCCGGGCCGTGGACGCGGCCCGACTCCCCGCTGGTCCCGCCGGCCGACGCGGCGCGGCCCGCCGGCCCGCCGGACACCTCCGCCGCCGCGATCGCGGCCGTCGCGCTGCTGAAACTCGCCCGGGTCCCGGGCGCCCGGGCGCCGCGGTACGCGTACCGGGCCGTCGCGATCCTGGAGCGCCTGGTCGCCGAGCACCTGATCCGGGGCAGGCTGCTGGACGGCTGCTACGACGCCGGCAAGGGCGTCGCCGTGCGGCACGAGCTGGTGTGGGGCGACTACTTCCTGGCACTGGGGCTGGCCGCACTGACCGACCTGATCGACATCCGCGACGCCTGAACCGCGCCGGGGACCGCCCCGGGCGCCGATCCGAGGGGCACGCCGCGCGTGTCAGGGCTCGTAGGCGCGTAGCACCCGGCGGGCCACGGAGCTGATGTGGAGTTCGTCCGGGCCGTCGAGGATGCGTGCCGCACGCCCGGTGCGGAAGAGCGCGGGCAGCGGGGTGTCGGGGCCGAGCCCTGCCGCGCCGTGGACCTGGATGGCGGCGTCCGCGACCTGTTGGAGCATGCGGGCCGCGGCGACCTTGGCCAGACCCACCTCGACGTGCGCGTCGAGCCCGGCGGCGATCCGATCCGCCGCCTCGTGGACCAGCGGCCGGGTGGTGCGCAGGGCGAGCAGCGCCTCGAAGACGTGCTGCTGGACGAGCTGGTGGCCGGCCAGCGGACCGCGTGATCCGCTGCGGGAGCCCGCGCGCTCGCACATCAGGTCGAAGGCGCGCTGCGCCTGGCCGAGCCAGCGCAGGCAGCGCAGGGTCCGGCCCAGCTGGAGCCGCTCGCCCGCGATGGCCAGGGCATGTCCGCGCTTGCCGACGAGGTGGTCGGCGGGCACGGCGACCCGGTCGAACGCGATCTCCCACTGGCCGGTGGCCCCGAACAGCGGCAGCTCGCGTACCACCCGGAAGCCCGGGGACCCGGTGGGAACCAGCAGGAGCGAGAGCCCGGTGCGGTCGCCGGGGTCCCCGTCGGTGCGGGCGAGGACGGTGACCAGGTCGGCGTCGGCGGCGCCCGACGTGAACCACTTGCGGCCGCTCACCCGCCAGCTGCCGTCCGGCTGTTCCTCGGCGCGGGTCGCGGTGAGGAAGGGGTCGGTGCCCGGGGTGTCGGGTTCGGTCATCGCGTAGCAGGCGCGCAGCTCCCCGGAGGCCAGCCGCGCCGGATACCGCTCGCGGACCCGGTCGCTGCCGTGGTTCCACAGCATGGTGGCGTCCAGCAGCGACGCGGAGCCCAGGGCCGCCGGCCCGTGGTCGCTCGCTCCCTCCGCCTCGGCGATCCGGGCGTACTGCGCCAGCGGCAGTCCCTGGCCGCCCAGTTCGACGGGCAGCGGCAGCGCCCACAGGCCCGCCTCCTTCGCCTGGGCCCGCAGATCCCGCAGGGCGGCGGCCGCGGCCGGCCCGCCCGCGTCGATCACGGGCTCGAGGCGCATGACGCGGTCGCGGACGAACTCCGCGACCCTTCCCCTCAACTCCACTGTCGTGCAAGGGAGTTCAGGATGGCTGTGATCCCTTTCTCCGCGGTGCTCCACCAGTTTCCTCCGCTCCGCCGGGAACCCATGGGAACGGCTGTCCGACTGCCTTCCCGAGGAACTGGTCGGGTGCGCACCCGACCTGGTTCCCGCGTCGCGCACATCCGGGGCGCCGGCCACCGCCGCGCGCCAGGAGAAGAGGAGAGGCATGGCGTCACCAGCCATCACTCAGACCGTCCAGCCGCTCGAAGGGCTGCGGATCGCCGCCTCGGGACCGCCCGAGCTGACCGGCCTGGCCACCGCGCACCTGCGGTACCTGGGCGCCCGTACCGCGCCGGAGCAGCCCGGGCCGGCCAAGGGCGGCGCGGCCCGTCTCGCGCTGTCCGGCGGGGACTTCGGGGAGCGGGAGGCGGCCGTGCGGTGGTCGGCGGACCGGACGAGCGGCATCGCCGACGAGGCCACCGCGCAGGCCGCCACCGGCATCATGGCCGTCCACGGCCGGCGCGACGGCGCTCCGCGCGGCCTCGCCGTCGACTACGCGGCCGCCGCGACCGGCGTCCTCACCGTGCAGGGGCTGCTGGCCGCACTGGTCGGCCAGGCCCGGGGAGGCCCGGCCGCCGGGGTGCGGACCAGCGCGGACCGGGCCGGGCTCCTCGTCGTCTCCCAGTACCTCGCCGCGGCCGGCGCCGATGAGGGCGAGGCCGCCGAACTCGCTCCCGGCGGACCCCCGTTCACCTCGGCCGACGGCACGCTCTTCGAGCTGGAGACCCTGGACCCCGGCGCCTGGGCGGCGTTCTGGCGGGCCCTCGAAGCCCCCGCCGACGCGCTCCGGGCCGGCTGGCGGCCCTTCCAGTTCCGCTACGCCACCGCCTGCGCGCCCTTCCCCGACGCCCTGCACACCACCACCCGCGCCCACACCTGGCAGCGGATCCGGGAGGCCGCCGCCCTCGCCGGCGCGGAGGTCTGCCGACTGCGGACCCTGGCCGAGCGCGCCGCCGAGCACGCCGCCGACCACGACGCGGCGCCCTGGGAACTGGCCCCCTACGGCTCCGGCCACCGCGCCCCGCGCGCGACGCCGACGGCCGCGCGCCCGCTGGCGGGGCTGACCGTACTGGAGGCCGGCCGCCGCATCCAGGCACCCCTCGCCGCCCACCTGCTGGGCCTGCTCGGCGCCGACGTCGTACGCATCGAGCCGCCGGGCGGCGACCCGCTGCGGGGAATGCCCCCGGCCTGCTCGGGGATCTCCGCCCGCTGGCTCGCGCTGAACCGGGGCAAGCGGGCCGTCGAGATCGACATCAAGTCCGGGGCCGACCGGCGCCGGCTCCTCGGCATGGCCGCCGGGGCCGACGTGTTCCTGCACAACTGGGCCCCCGGCAAGGCGGCCGAACTCGGCCTCGACCACACCGACCTGGCAGCCGTCAACCCCGCGCTCGTCTACGCGTACACGAGTGGCTGGGGGACGGGCGGCCGGATCGCCGACGCGCCCATGGGAACGGACTTCATGGTGCAGGCCCGCACCGCCGTCGGCGAAGCCGCCCGCCCGCGCGGCGAAGCACCCGCGCCCTCCCTGATGACCCTGCTCGACGTCCTCGGCGGACTCCTGGGAACCGAGGCCGTGCTGGCCGGGCTGCTGCTGCGCGAGCGCACCGGTAGGGGCGTGCGCGTCGACTCCTCCCTGCTCGGCGCGTCCGACGTCCTCCTCGGCCCGGCCCTGCGCCGGGTCCGGCGCGGCGAACAGCCACGCCGCCCCGCCGGCTTCCGTCGCCCCCTGCCCACCGCCGACGGGTGGATCGCACCGGCCGACTCCTGCGCGGCGGCCGCCGCCGCGTACGACCTGACGTCCCTGCCCACCGGCGAGGCGCTCGCGCAACTGCGTGCGCACGGCCTCACCGCGACCGCGGTCACCACCGACCCGGCCGACCTGCGCCACGACCCGCGCTTCACCGGCTCGATCAGCCGCGACGCGCACGGCGCGCCCACCGTTCCCGACCCCTGGAGCTTCGCATGACCGTCGCCCTGCACGATCTGCTGCCCGTGGGCCTGCGCCGTACGTGGGCTGCCGACGGCACCTGCCCCGACCTGGACCTCTACAGCCTCTTCAGGGCCCGCCAGATCGCGGACCCGCACGCCACCGCCGTCATCGACGCCAAGGGCCCGCTCTGCCACACGGCCCTGGACCGCAAGGTCCGCGCCCTGGCCACCGGCCTCAGAGACCTCGGCATACGGGCGGGCGACGTGGTCGGCGTCCAGCTGCCCAACAACCGGGGCGCCGTGATCGCGGACCTGGCCCTCGCCGCCCTGGGCGCGGTGGCGCTGCCGTTCCCCGTCGGCCGGGGCAGCCTGGAGGCCGAGTGCCTGCTGCGCCGCGCGGAGGCCGTCGCGGTCATCGTCGCCGTCGAGCACCGCGGCGAGCACCACGCCGCCGAACTGCGCGCCCTCGCCCCGGCCCTGCCCGCGCTGCGCCACGTCATCGCCGCCGGGCGCGTCGGCGCCGCGCCCGAAGGGACGATCGCGCTCCACACGCTGCTGCGGTCCGACGCCGCCGACTTCGTCCCCGCCCGCCCGGACCCAGACAGCGCCGCACGCATCCTGGTGTCCTCCGGCTCGGAGGCGGAGCCGAAGATGGTCGCCTACTCGCACAACGCGCTCGCGGGCGGGCGCGGCAACTTCCTCGCCTCGCTGATGCCCGACAAGGCGCCGCCGAGGTGCCTGTTCCTCGTACCGCTCGCCTCCGCCTTCGGATCGAACGGCACCGCCGTCACCCTCGCCCGGCACGGCGGCACGCTCGTCCTGCTCGACCACTTCACCCCCGAGGCGGCCCTCGCCGCGATCCGCGAACACCGGCCCACCCACATCCTGGGCGTGCCCACGATGGTCCGCATGATGCTGGACCGGCTGGAACACCCCGAGCCCGACGAGGGTCAACTGCCCCCGCCCACCGCCCTGGTGCTCGGCGGCGCGGCCCTGGACGAGACCACGGCGCGGCAGGCGGGCCGGGCCTTCGGCTGCCCGGTCGTGAACCTGTACGGCTCGGCCGACGGGGTCAACTGCCACACCGGGCTCGGCCACGACCTCCCGGAGGCGGACGCCACGGGCGTGGTCGCCGGCCGCCCCGACCCCCGCGTCGCCGACATCCACATCACCGACCCCGAGACGCACGAGAAGCTGCCGGACGGGACGATCGGCGAGATCATCGCGCGCGGCCCCATGACCCCCATGTGCTACGTCGCCTCCCCGGATCTCGACGCCCGCTACCGCACCCCCGAGGGCTGGGTCCGCACCGGAGACCTGGGCCTGATCGACGAGGACGGGATCCTGCACCTCGTCGGCCGCCTCAAGGACATCGTCATCCGGGGCGGCGCCAACATCAGCCCCGCCGAAGTCGAGCGGGAACTGGCCTCGCACCCGCGGATACGGGACGTCGTGTGCGTCGGCGTGCCCGACGCGCTGATGGGCGAGCGCCTCGCGGCCTGCGTCGTACCGCGCGGCCAGCGGCCCCCCACCCTCGCCTCGCTGGGCGAACACCTCACCCACCGGGGGCTCGACCGGCGCAAGCACCCCGAGCGCCTGCTGGTGGTCACCGAACTCCCGCTGACCCCGGCGGGCAAGCCCGACCGCGCCGCCCTGCGCGAACGGCTGGCGCAGGCCGCGCACTCCGACGCCACGACGGCCACCACGACGGCGACCACGACGCCCGCCACAACCGCCACCACGACGCCCACCGCACCCCCGCTCGCCCACGCGGGCTGACCGCACCGCAGCGGACGGAAACCGAACGGAAAAGGAAGCACCGGATGAACCGCAGGAACCTCCTCCGCGCCACGACCGCGATCGGCGCCGCGGCCACCGTGACGGGCGCCGCCACCGCGCCGGCGGGCGCCGCGCCACCGCGAACCGCCCCGAAGGCGGCGGGACCGCTGCGTGTCCACGTCGTCATGTACGACGGCGTGGAGGAACTCGACTTCGCCGCCCCCTACGAGGTCTTCTCCGCCGCCCGCTTCTTCACCGACCGCGAGATCGACCTCCGCTACGTCACCGCCACCCGCCCGGGCGTCGTCCGCGCCGCCTACGGAACCCAGGTCACGGTCGAACACGCCTGGGCCCCACGTTCGGCGGACGTCCTGCTCGTACCGGGTGGCGGATACGCGCGCCGCGACAGCCCCGGGGTGTGGGCCGAGATCCGGGGCGGGACACTGCCCCGGAAGCTGGCCGCGGCGGTCCGCCCCGGCCTCACCCTCGGCGCCGTCTGCACGGGCACCATGCTGCTGTCCGCCGCCGGACTGACCGCGAACCGCCCCTGCACCACCCACCACAAGGCCCGCCCCGACCTCGAACAGCAGGGCGGCCTGCTGAAGAACGCCCGCGTGGTGGACGACGGCGACCTGGTCACCGCCGGCGGCATCACCTCCGGCCTCGACCTCGCGCTGTGGCTCGTACGCCGGGAACTCGGCGCCGACGCGGCCACGGGAGTGGAGACCATGCTCGAATACGAGGCCCGCGGCACGGTGTGGACACCGCCCGCGGCCCCGCGCCCGTAAACGTACGAAGGGCGGGGAGCACACCCGGTGCTCCCCGCCCTTCGTATTTCCCCCCGGGTCAGGAACCGCCCATGGCCTTCTTCAGCTCGGCCGCGGCGTTGCGGTAGACCGGCAGCAGGTCGAGGTCCTCGCCCGGATAGTTGACGATCTTCACCTGCTTGGCGCCCGCATCGGGCAGGACCGTCCCCGTCGACATGTGGGCGTTGTCCAGCACCAGGGCCGGCTTCTTCGCGGACAGCTCGGCGAGCTGCGCCGGAGTGACGGCCTCCGGCCCGTAGGTACCGACCGTGGTGGCGCCCGCCAGCTTCGCCGACCAGCCGGTGAACACCTGCGCCACCACCGCCGGGCTCTTCCCGCCCGGCCAGGAACCCTGGACGTCCTTCGCCAGCTTCGCGTACTCGGTGTCGAACGAGGCCGACCACGTCGCGGCGGCGTTCTCGGTGCCGAACAGCTTGCCCAGGCGCGCCACTTCGGCCTTGACCTTGTCGGCGTCGTTGTCGAGGTTCACCTCGACCAGCTCCGCCTTCGAACCGGCGGCCTCCTTGATCTTCGCCGCGTACGGCTCGAACGGCGCGTACAGCACGAAGTCGGCCTTGCCGACGGCGGCGAGGTCGGACGGCTTGGGATCGTAGTCCGGGGCGTGGTGCACGGACTGGGGCACGATCACCTTGACGTCCTCGGCCCCGGCGGCCTTGGCGAAGGCGCCTTCCCAGGTGGTGGTGACCACGACGACGGGCTTGCCGTCGTGGGCGGGCTTCGCGTCCTTCGACGCGGTGTCGCCGCCGCTTCCGCAGCCGGTGACGAGGGACAGTGCCGCGCTCAGTGCGAGGAGGGAAGCGAATCGGCCGCGGGTGCGCGCCATGTGCTGATGCTCCGTTCGGGGATGAGATGGACCGCGAGGACGAGCGCCCCCGCGGTGAGGACCAGGACCGGCCCGGGCGGCCAGTCGAGCCAGAGGGCGATGAGGAAGCCGGTCAGGTTCACGGCGACGCCGATGCCGACCGCCCACAGGGTGATCGACCTGAGCGAGCTGCCCAGCCGGCGCGCGGCGAGGGCGGGCAGCAGGGTGAGGGCGTCGACCAGCAGGGCGCCGGTCAGCTTGATCGCCCCGGCGACCGCCACCGCGACCAGGACCAGCAGGACGGCGGTGAGCAGCCGGACGGGAACACCGGAACACTGCGCGAGCTCCCGGTCGTACAGCAGCAGCGCCACATCGCGGCGCCGCCACCAGAACAGCCCCGGCACGAGAGCCGCCAGCACGCCGAGCACCACGAGATCGGCGGTGCCCACGGACAGGATCGAGCCCCACAGCAGCGCGAACGCCCCGGAGGCGTTGACCCCCGACACGGCCAGGAGCAGCAGCGCGGCGGCGATGGCCAGGCTCATCAGCAGGCCCATCGCCCCGGACAGCCCGTCCGGGGTGCGCGCCAGCGGCGCCACCCCCGCACCGGCCAGGGCGCACGCCACCAGCGCGCACAGCATCGGGTCGAGCCCGGTCAGCAGACCGACCGCGATGCCCAGCAGCGCGACGTGCATCATCGCGAAGCGCACCGGCATGATGTCGAGGCCGACGATGACGACCCCGATGACCGGCAGGCCCACCGCCGCCAGCAGCAGGGCGACGCCCGCCCGCTGTACGGGGACCAGCTGGAGCAGCTCGCCGAGATCGGCGCTCGCGAGGATCACCCGACCTCCCGCAGCCGGCCCGCCGCCATCTCCAGTACGCGGTCGCAGCGCTCCGCGAGCGCCCGGTCGTGCGTCACCACGACGAGGGTCACCGGCAGCGAGACCAGCACGTCGGCCGCCTCCTCCTGGCCGCCGAAGTCCAGCGCGGCGGTCGGCTCGTCGGCCAGGAGCACCTCGGCCCCCGCGGCCACCGACCCGATCGCCCGCGCCAGGTACATCCGCTGCAACTGGCCGCCGGACAGCGTGTGCAGCGGGCGCCGCGTCAGCGCGCCGACACCCAGCTTCCGCGCGGCCTCGGCGGCCTCGTCCGGCGCGCCGCCACTGGCCAGCAACTCGTCCCCGAGCAGCGGGAACCGGCCGGCCGCCGGCTTCTGCGGGATCCAGGCGCAGGCCCGCCGCCGCCACGCCCACTCGGCGGCGGAGCCGGTGCCCCGGCCGCCGACCAGGATCGAGCCGCTGACCTGGCGGTGCAGCCCGAGGACCGCACGCAGCAGCGTGGTCTTGCCCGAACCGTTGGTCCCGGTCAGCGCGACGTGCTCGCCCGCCGCGATCTCCAGATCCACGTCGGCGACCGCCTCGACCCTGCCGTGGCGGCAGGCGACCCCCCGCATGTGTACGTCCAGCCCGCCCATCCCTCGCCCTTCCGCGCTCCGTCGTCAGGTGCCGGCAGCGGATGACCCGCCGCCCGCACTCGGCGTTAGTCGGACGCGGGCGGCTTCCGGTTCCGGCGGGCGGCGGATTCCTCTCGGACCGCACCACCACCGCTCACTGCTCCGCGACGGCCTCCAGGGGGCTCAGGGCGGCTGCCCGCCGGGCCGGGACGGCGGCGGCGACCGCGCCGATCAGGAGGGACACCACGCACACGAGGAGCAGCGTCCCCCACGGCAGCGTCAGGGAGTACTCGGCCATCGCACCATTGGCCAGCGCGCCGACCGCCCACGCCGCGAACAGTCCGCCGGCCAGGCCCAGGAGCGTGCCGAACAGCGCGACGGTCACCGACTCCAGGCGGATCATCCGCCGGATCCCGGCGCGGTCCATGCCGATGGCGCGCAGCACGCCGATCTCGCGCGTGCGCTCCGACACCGACATCGCCAGGGTGTTGACGATGCCCAGCGAGGAGATCACGACACCGATGGCGAGCAGCCCGTACATCAGGGTGAGCAGGTCGGCCAGCGAGCCGGCGGCCTCGTCCACGACTGCCCGCCGGTCCTTCACCCGCACCAGCGGACTGTTGCCGGTGGCGGTGCGCAGCCGGTCCTCGGTGGCCTTCGAGACCGCGCCGCTCTCGGTGCGGACGAGGATCCGCTGGACGGAGCCGGGCAGGAAGCCGTCCTCGCTCACCTCGCCGCGGGCCCCCAGCACGTCCCCGGCGGTGGGGTTGTCCTCGTAGACCCCGACCACCGTGTACCGCTTGACCTCCTGGTTGCGGCCGATGCGGGCCCCCAGCTGCCCGCCCGCGCTCACGCCCTGCTCCCGGGCGACGGTGGCGGAGACGGCGATCCGGCCCGGTCCGAGGTCCTTCAGGGAACCGGCGGCGAAGTCGAGCCTCATGACCTCGCCCACGGTGGCGGGATCCACGCCGGCGATCGCGCGGACACCGCCGCCGGTGAACACGGTGGAGTCCGTGACGGCGGCCGCCGTCTTCACCCCCGGCGTCCGGGCCACCCGCTGCTCGGCGGCCGGGTCGATGCCCGTCATGGTGGAGCTGCTGGTGATCACGTAGTCGGCGCCGAGGCCGGCCGCGGCCTGACGGTCGAGAGCCTGCCCGGTGGAGTCGCCGATGACGGCGAGCCCGGCCACCAGCGCCGTACTGATCATCAGCGCGGAGGCGGTGGCCGCGGTACGCCGCGGGTCGCGCAGCGCGTTCTCGCGCGCGAGGTGGCCGGTGATCCCGAGGCGGCCGGTCAGCCGCCCGCTCAGCCGGATCACGGGGGAGGCGAGGAGCGGCGCCAGCACGATCAGGGCGACGACGAGGAGGGCGCAGCCGGACATCGCGTCCCGCAGGTTCTCCTCGGAGGCGTCCTTCGCCCCCGTGAGCGACACCAGCAGCCCGGCGCCGGGCACGAGCAGGACCAGCCCCGCCACGCCGCGCACCCGGGACGCGTTGGCGGTGGGCAGCCGCTCGGCCGAGCGCAGCGCCTCGATGGGCGCGACCTTCGCCGCCTTGCGGGACGGCAGCCACGCGGCGAGCACGGTGATGCCGACGCCCACGCCGAGCGCCGCCACGACGGGCAGCGGGCCGATCACCAGGGGGCCGTCGGGCAGGTCGTCGGTGCTCAGGAGGCCGGGCAGTACGGAGGCGATGCCCAGGCCGAGCACGAACCCGGCCACCGACGAGACGAGGCCGACCAGGACGGCCTCCCACAGGACGGTACGGACCACTTGGCGGCGCGTGGCGCCGATCGCCCGCAGCAGCGCGATCTCCCGGGTGCGCCGGGAGACGAGCATGGTGAAGGTGTTGACGATGAGGAACGAGCCGATGAACAGCGCCACCCCGGCGAAGACCATCGGCATCTTCTGGTGGCCCCGGGTCAACGTGTCGATGTACGTGGCCTGCTGGGCGGCCTGGGCTGCGCCGGTGGTGGCCTCGGCCCGGTCGGCCGGGAGCAGGGCCGCGACCCGCTCGGAGAGCTCGAACTGGTCGGTGCCGGGCGCGGCGGACAGGTCGATCGAGGTGTACTGGCCGGGGGCCGCGAAGAGTTCCTGGGCCGTCGCCTTGTCGAACAGGGCGAGGCTCCCGCCGGCGGTCACCCGGGTGTCCTCGGTCCTGACGATGCCCACGAGCCGTTTCCGCATGACCGGCCCGTCGGTGGCCAGCGTGACCAGGTCGCCGATCTTCAGCCCGCCGGCGTCGGCGGCGCCGCCGTCCAGGGCCATTTCATCGGCCTTGCGGGGGGCGTGGCCCTTGACCAGCGGATAGCGGCTGTCCGCGCCGTCCTTGCCCGGTACGTAGGCCGCGGCCATGTTCGCCCAGGCCTTCGCGGCCCGCAGCGGACGGCCGTCAGCGCCGTTCAGGGTCGCCGTGCCGTCGACCGAGGGCCGCACAGCGGCGACACCGGTAACCCCGGCGAGTCTGCGCACGAGCGCGTCGTCGAGCGCGCCGCCCTTCTCGTCCGCGGCGGCCCCGGGCCGAGGCGCCTTGGGGGTCACGGTGACCGCTATGTCCGCGAAGTTCTTCGACGCGGAGGCGCGGTAGGCCGCGGTGGCGGAGTCCGCGAAGACGAGGGTGCCGCAGGTGAACGCGACACCCAGGCAGACCGCGAGGACGGTCATGACCAGACGGGCCTTGGCCGCCAGGACGTTGCGCAGGGCTGTTCTCAGCATGGGTGGCTTTCGGGGGCGTGAGGGCGGAGGGGAGAGGGGAGAGGGGCGCCGGAGCGCGGTCCGGTCAGCTGGTGCGCGTACGGGTGTCGAAGGCCTTCATCCGGTCCAGCACCCGGTCCGGGGTGGGACGGGTCATCTCGTCCACGAGGCGGCCGTCGGAGAGGAAGACCACGCGGTCGGCGAAGCCGGCGGCGACGGGGTCGTGCGTCACCATGACCACGGTCTGGCCGAGCTCGCGCACCGAGTCCCGCAGGAACCCGAGGACCTCGGCCCCGGCGCGGGAGTCGAGATTGCCGGTGGGCTCGTCGCCGAAGACGATCGCCGGGCGGGAGGCCAGCGCGCGGGCGACGGCCACGCGCTGCTGCTGGCCGCCGGACAGCTGCCCGGGCCGGTGGCCGAGCCGCTGGGACAGGCCGACCATGGAGACCACCCGGTCCAGCCACTCCCGGTCGGGGCGGCGCCCGGCGATGGTCAGCGGCAGCGTGATGTTCTCCAACGCGGTCAGCGTCGGCAACAGGTTGAACGCCTGGAAGACGAACCCGATCCGGTCCCGGCGCAACTCGGTGAGCTGCCGGTCGTCCAGCGTGCTCAGCTCGGTGGTGCCGATGCGGACGGATCCGGAGCTGACCGAGTCGAGCCCGGCGGCGCAGTGCATCAGGGTGGACTTGCCGCAGCCGGAGGGGCCCATGATCGCGGTGAACTCGCCCTCCCGGAAGGCGATGCTGACCCGGTCCAGGGCAACGACACGGGTGTCGCCGCTGCCGTAGACCTTCGACAGGTCGGTGGTGGCGGCCGCGAAGGCGGCGGTCGTCGGATGCGGCGCGAGGGCGTCAGAGGGCGCGGCGGTCACAGGGGGACTCCTCTTCGGGTGCTGTCGGGTGCACTTCGAAGGGTGTCCGGGGTGTGTATCGGGGCGTGGACCACCGTGTATCGGCGACCGCGCCGCTGTGTAGCGGTAGTGTAGGGGGACCGGGCGCTCAGGAGGGCGGCAGGCGCAGCGTGGCGACGGCCCCGCCGTCCGGGTGGTTGTCCAGACGCAGCTCGGCGCCGAGGACCCGGGCCTGCCCCAGGGCGATGGTCAGCCCCAGGCCGTGGCCCGAGCCGCGCTCCGCCGCGCCCGTGTGGAAACGGCGCGGACCCTCGCGCAGCACGTCCGGGGGGAAGCCGGGGCCGTGGTCGCGCACGACGACGGTACGGCCGTCGACGGTGACCTCGACCGGGGCGGCCCCGTGCCGGTGGGCGTTGACGACGAGGTTGCCGACGATCCGCTCCAGGCGGCGCGGGTCCGTCTCCACGGTTTCGGCGGCCTCCGCGGCCCCGGCGGTCTCAGCGGCCCAGGCGTCCCGCGCGTCGGTGACCTCCGCGTCGAACCCGGTGCGCGCCACGGCCTCGCGGACGACCGCGCCGAGCGGCACGTGGGCGCGGACCGGATGCTCGGCGCCGGCGTCCAGCCGGGAGATCTCCAGCAGGTCCTCGACCAGGCCGCGCAGATCACGTACCCGGGCCCGGACCAGATCCTCGCTCTCGCCCGGCGGCAGCAGATCGGTGGCGGCCAGCAGCCCGCCGACGGGGGTGCGCAGCTCGTGCGCCACGTCCGCGGTGAACTGGCGCTCGGTGCGCAGCCGTCGTCCGAGACTGTCGGCCATGAGGTCGACGGTGGCGGCGATGTCGGCCACCTCGTCGCCGCCCTTGGTGGGACCGGTACGGGCGTCCAGGTCCCCGGCGGAGATCCGGCCCGCGGTCTCGGACACGCGCCGCAGCCGACGGCCGAGCAGCCCCGCCCCGTACACCGCCAGGGGCACGGCCGCCGCGAGCGCGACCAGCGAGGCCACTGCCATGCTCACGTCGAGCCGGCGCAGATCGTGGAGCTCCGGGCTCATGTTGACCCGTACGGCCAGCACGGGACTGCCCGGCCCGCCGACCCGCTGGGCGGCCCAGGCGGTCGGCCCCACGTTGTCGTCGATGCGCCCGTCGTACGCCGTGTGCCGCTCGCCGTCGTCCGGGTGGCGCAGTGCGGCGGGCAGCTCGGCGGGATCGAGCTCGGCACCGTCCGCCAGGGTCCCGGTACGCCGGTAGGTGTCCACGGCCGAGTACACGCTGTTGAACGCCCGCATCTCGGCCCGGTCGCGGACGTCGCCCGCGGTCCACAGATGGACCAGCACGCCGACCGCCGCCGCGACCAGGCAGGCGGTGGCGGCCGCCAGGGCGGCGATCTTCCAGCGCAGGGGCACGCGGCCCGGGCGCGGCCGGTGGAACGGGCGCACCGGCCTCAGCGCCTGAACTTGTAGCCGAAGCCGCGGACCGTCTCGATCCGGTCCCGGCCCAGTTTCCTGCGAAGCCGCTGCACGCACAGGTCCACGACCCGGCTGTCGCCGTCCCAGCCGTACTCCCAGACGTTGCGCAGCAGGGTGTGCCGCTCCAGCACGACGCCCGGGTGCGCGGCGAACTCCAGCAGCAGCTTCAGCTCGGTCGGGGTGAGCGCCACCGGGTTTCCGGCCACGAACACCTCCAGGCCGTCCGTGTCGATGGTCAGGTCCCCGAACACCAGCCGCTCGCCGTCGGAGGGCGCCCCCGACCCCCCGGCCGTGGCGTGCTCGGGCCCCGCCGCGGCGACGGGCGCGTAGGTGGCCCGTCGCAGCAGCGAGCGGATGCGCGCCACGAGCACGTAGGTGTCCACGGGCTTGACCACGTAGTCGTCCGCCCCGGCCTCCAGACCGGCGACGACATCGAGCCCGTCGCCGCGCGCGGACATCATCAGGATCGGCACCAGGCTGGTCTCCCGGACCCTGCGGCACAGGCCGATCCCGTCCAGGCCGGGCAGCATCACGTCCAGGACCAGCAGGTCGAAGGCCCCGTCGCGGAAGAGCTCCAGCCCCGCGAGCCCGTCGGCCGCGGCCGTCATCCGGTAGCCATAGCGGTCGAGGGCCACGGTGAAGGACCGGCGCATCAGATCGTCGTCCTCCACCAGCAGCACGCGTACGGGACGCGCGGAGGCCGGGGCGGGGGCGGACGAGGACACGGGGACGGCTCCTGTACGGACGGACCGGTGGGGGACAAGGGCCGAGCCGGGGAACAGCCGAGCCGGGGAACAAGGGAACGATACGGCAGGCACCGGGCGCGGCGACGGCGTCGCACGGTCCGGTGGACGCTTCGACGGGCAACGGAGCGCCGGCTGATACCCGACGGATACAAAACCGCCGCTCGCCGCCCCCGAAGCGTCCGTCTGGCGGGCGGTCCCGGCAGGCGCGACGGTGGAAGGGAAGCGATCGAAAGGCGACCCGTCATGCGAGCGACCCTGATCTACGGCGCCGGCGACGTACGCGTCGAGAACGTGCCCGATCCCGCCGTCCACGAGCCCACCGACGCCGTGGTGCGCGTCCTGCGCTCCTGCGTGTGCGGCAGCGACCTGTGGCCGTACGGTGCCAAACCCGCCGCGGACCGCGGCGACCGGATCGGCCACGAGTTCCTCGGCGTCGTCGAGGAGACCGGCACCGAGGTGAGCGCTCTCAAGCGCGGCGACGTGGTGGTGGCCCCCTTCGTGTGGGCCGACAACACCTGCGACTTCTGCCGCGAGGGCCTCCACACCTCGTGCCGCCACGGCGGCTGGTGGGGCGCGGAAGGTGTCGACGGGGGCCAGGGCGAGGCCGTACGCGTCCCGCAGGCGCAGGGCACCCTGGTCAAGCTGCCCGTCGGCGAGGACTCCGCCCTGCTCCCGTCGCTGCTCACGCTCTCGGACGTGTTCCCCACCGGCCACCACTGCGCGGTCAGGGCCGGGGTCGGCCCGCGTACGACGGTCACGGTGATCGGGGACGGCGCCGTCGGCCTGTCCGCGGTGCTCGCCGCCAGGCGGCTCGGCGCCGAGCGGATCATCCTGATGGGCCGGCACGAGGACCGCACCGATCTCGGCCGCGACTTCGGCGCCACCGAGGTGGTCGCCGAACGCGGTGAGGAAGGCGTCGAGAAGGTCCGCGAGCTGACCGCGGGGGACGGCACCCACACCGTCCTGGAATGCGTCGGCCTCAGGCCCGCCATCGAGACCGCCCTCGGCGTGGTGCGGGCCGGCGGCACCATCAGCCGGGTCGGCGCCCCGCAGTACCCGGAGGTGCCGATGGACTTCCCGGTGTTCCTGCGCAACATCACCCTCACCGGCGGCGTCGCCCCGGCCCGCGCCTACATCGAGGAACTGCTGCCCGACGTCCTCGAAGGGAAGGTCGAACCCGGGCGCGTCTTCGACCGCACCGTCAGCCTCGACGACGTTCCCGCCGGGTACCGGGCGATGGCCGACCGGCAGGCGCTGAAAGTCATGATCCAGCCCTGACGGCGGCGCCACCGCGGCCGGCGAGGAGGCGCCGGAGCCAGCGGGTGCGGGCGTCGCGGGCGTCCCGGATGAGGGCCGCCCGGGGTGCGATGCCGTCGAAGCCGTGGTAGGCGCCGAGCCACACGTGCAGTTCGGCCTGGCCGCCGGCCTGCCAGATGGCGTTCGCGTAGGCCACGTCCTCGTCCCGGTAGATCTCGGCCGACCCGACCCGACCCGACCCGACCCGACCTCGACGTAGGCCGGAGGAAGTCCGGACAGGTCCGCGGCGCGGGCGGGGGCGGCGTAGGCCGGCAGGGCGAGGGCCGCGGCGAGCCCGCCGCCGGCGCTCTTGCCCCCGATGACGATGCGGTCCGCGTCGACGTCCGGCTCGGCCGCGTGCCCGGCCGCCCGGACGAGTCCCGCGTAGCAGTCCTCCAGCGGCCCCGGGTAGCGCGTGCGCGGCGCCGTCCGGTACTCGACCGAGATGACGGCGATGCCCAGCGGGAGCGCCCACTCGCGGAGGATCCGCGGGAGCACCGACCAGGCGTTGCCCATGATCATGGCGCCGCCGTGCATGTAGTACAGCAGGGGCAGCGGCCCCGCGAGCCCGGCCGGCCGGGCGCTCACGAGCGTGCCGTCCCCTCCGCCCGCAAGTCCCGGCACCCGCAACTCCGCCACCTCGACACGGCCGCCGTCACGCAGCTCCTCCGCCGTGGGCCTGGGCCGGGTCGTGGCGTCCCGCCCTTGCCGGGCGGCGAGGTTCTCCGCGGTGACCCGCTCCCGGACTCCGGCGCCACACACACGAGACCCATACGGGTACCCAACCACACCGGGCATGCCGGAGGCATGGTTGTGGGGCCCCGCGGCGGGGCAGGAAGAGCGCGGGGACAGGGGGCTCGGATGGTGTGGGGGCTACGTGCGCGCAAGGGTGGGGACCCGCGGCTGAAGCGGGCGGTGAAGCTGCTCGACGCGCGGACCAACGCCCTTCTCGCCGACCCGGGGCGCAACCCCCGGCACGTGATCGACCCGGTCGTGGTGGGGGCGCTGGCCGTGGTGGACGAGTGCGTGCCCTTCCCGTTCGACGACCTCGAGGCCTCGCGGGTCGCCGGCAACGTCCACTGGATCCGGTACCGGTTACTGCCCGCCGGGCAGGACGCCGAGGACCTGGAAGGACTCGAATTCCGGCTCGGCGCCGTGTGGTTGCGCGCACCGGAGCGGATCGGGCCCAGTCCCGCCCGGTACTTCACCACGTACGCGCCCGCGTGCGGTCTCGCCCGGGCCCTGATGGAGCGCGCCCGGCGCGGTGGCGGGCCCGCCGAGCGGATGGTGGACGAGGCGATCACCCTCGCCCGGACCCTCGTGGCCGACGAGCACTGGGAGTGTCACAGCCGCGCGGGTCACCTGGCCGTCCTCGCGCAGTTCCTCGGCGTGCGCGCCGACTGGTTCGGGAACCCCGCCGACGTGACGGAGCTGGTCGCACGCTCCCGCGAGGCGAACGGGGCCGTCGCCGCCGACGACCCGTTCCGGGACCGGGTGCGCATCACCCACGGGCACGCCCTGCTTCTGGGACTGCGCGTCGGCGGCCCCGCCCGGGATCTGGACGAGGCGATCGAGGTCTGGGAGGAGGTCGTCGCCGCCATGGACGAGGAGGACGAGGAACGCGGCACGATGCGCGGGAACCTGGCCCTCGCCCGGCGGATCCGCGCCGAGTGGACCGGCTCCCCGGCCGACCTGGAAGAGGCGGTCCGGCGCTACCGGGAGGCGGTCCTCCTCCTCGACGACCAGGACCACCCGTACCTGCCCGAGGCGCTGGCCGGGCTCGGCAACGCGCTGCGGCTGCGCTTCGAGGCGCTCGGCCACCGCGAGGACCTCGACGAGCAGGTCAGCGTCTGCGAGCGGGCCGTCGCACTGCCCGTCACCAGCCGGGCCACCGCCGGGCGGTGCCTCGCCTACCTCGCGCTCGCGCGCCTCACCCGGTACGGCCGCACCGGGGACCGGGCCGACCTCGACGCGGGGGCGAACGCGTCCGACCTCGGGATCCAGGTCCTCGACCCGCGCAGCCCGGACCGTCCCGTGGCCCTGGCCAATCACAGCCGGGTCCTCCAGCTCCGGGCCGAGGCGAGCGGTGACCCCGAGGACGTACGCGCAGCCCTCGCCGCCGCCGACACCGCCGTCGAGGCCCTGGAGAGCGCCGTCGCCCTCGGTACAGCCGGCGTGCAGGCCCGTACGGTCGCGCACCTCGCCCGCTGCAACACGCTGCTGGCCCGCGCCGAACGCACCGGCTCGGCCGAGGACGCGGGCGAGGCCCTGGACGCGGGCGAGGCCCTGGACGCGGCCCGCCGGGCCGTCGCCGCCTGCGCACCCGACTCCGCCCTGTACGCGGTGACCCTCAACGCCGTGGGCAATGCCCACCGCCTGCGCGCCGACGCGGCGGAAGCCGGCCTGGCGGGGGCGGACGCGGCGGGAGTCGATCCGGCGGGAGCCGACGCGGCGAGCGCCGGCCCGGCTGGAGCTGACGCGGTGGGAGTCGATCCGGCTGGAGCGGCCGCGGCGAGCGCCGGCCCGGCTGGAGCTGACGCGGTGGGAGTCGATCCGGCTGGAGCCCACGCGGCGGGCGCCGGTCCGGCTGCGGCCGACGGGGCCGGGGACCGTGCGCTGGCCGCGGCCGCATACCGGCAGGCCGCCGGGCATCACAGCGCCGGTCCGGCCGTGGCCGCGGCGGCCGCCGCCGCGCTGGGCATGAACGCCGCCCTCGCCGGTGACTGGGACGCCGCCGCCGACGCCTACTCCGAGGCCGTCGAGCGTCTGGTACGGGTCGCCCCCGCGGCGCTGCGCCGCGCCGACCGGGAACACCGGCTCACCGCGCTCGGCGGCATGGCCTCCACCGCCCTGGCCTGCTGCCTGGCCGCCGACCGTGTCGCGGACGGCGTACGCCTCTTCGAACGCGGCCGCGGCGTGATCATGCGTCAGGCCCTCGACGCCCGCGGCGACCTCACCGACCTGGAAGCGGCCGACCCCGCCCTCGCCGCGCGGTTACGGGCCCTCCAACAGGCCCTGACCGAGCCGGAGACGTCCCACGACAGCCTGGCCCGCCGCGAGCCGGAGCCCGAGCCGGCGGCCCCCGCCGCCACCGCGGGCGTCGAGGGCCGCCGCCGGGCGGAGGCCGAACTCGACCGGCTCGTCACGCGGATCCGCACCGAGGCCGGCCTCCCCGGCTTCCTCGCCCCGCCCGACCTCCACGCCCTGACGGCGGCGGCCGGACCCACCGGGGCGATCGTCATCGTCAACGTGTCGAGGTTCCGCTCCGACGCCGTCCTGCTGCGTGCCGCCCGGCAACCGGAGGCCGTGCCGCTGCCCGGACTCACCCCCGCCTTCGCGGCGGAGCAGAGCGCCGCCCTCATGGAGGCCCTCGACGCCCTGGCCGCGCCCGGCGCCGGCCGGGCCGCCCGCACCGCCGCCGAACGCGCCGTGAGCGCCGTACTCGTCGCCCTCTGGGACACCGTCACCGGCCCCGTCCTCGACCGGCTCGGACACACCACCCGCGCCGAGGGCCCGGCCGCCGACCGCCCCCGCGTGTGGTGGTGCCCGGCCGGCCTCCTGACCGCCCTCCCCCTGCACGCCGCCGGCCGCCACAACACCCGGTTCGACGACGTACCGCTCACCGTCCCCGACCGGGTCGTCTCCTCGTACACCCCGACCATCGACGCCCTGCTCCGCGGCGACGGTCCGGACCGGACGGCCACGGGCCCCGGCCGCACCCTCGTCGTCGCCACCGCCACCGCGAGCGGCGCCGAGGCCGGCTCCGCCGCACCCAACACCCTCGCCGAGGCGGAGGCCGTGGCCGCTCTCGCCCCCGGCCCCGTCGACCGGCTGATCGGCCCCGACGCCACCCGCGACCGGGTGCTCGCCGCGCTGAGGACCGCCCGCCGCGCCCACTTCGCCTGTCATGCGGACACGGACCCGATGGACCCGGGGGCCGGTGCGCTGCGCCTGGCGGACCACGCCGAGCACCCCCTCGACGTACCCGCGATCTCCGCACTGCGGCTCACCGACGCCGAGTTCGCCTTCCTCGCGGCCTGCTCCACCGCCGCGCCCGGCTTCCGCAACCCGGACGAGGCCCTCCACCTGACCTCCGCGTTCCGCCTCGCCGGGTTCCACCAGGTCGTCGGCACGCTGTGGCGGCTGCGCGGCCGGCGCGGGCGCGACGTCGTGGAATCCGTCCACCGGGCCGTCGCCGAGCGGGGCCCGGAGGCCGCCGCCGGCGCCCTGCACGAGGCCGTGCTGCGCCTGCGCGGCCTGTGGGCCGAGGAACCCTCGGTCTGGGCCACCCATCTGCACGTCGGGGGCGCCGGCCCGACCGGCGTGCGAGAGGAGTCGTCATGAGCGTGGACACGGAGGGCGTCTACCAGGCCGCGAGGTCGGTCCGCCCCCATCTGGAACGGCTGGTGGGCCCGCGCGTGGCCGCCGAGCGCGATCGCGAGTTCGCGCAGGCGCTCGCGGACCCGCCGAGCGAGGCCGGCGCGGCGCGCCTGCTGACCCTGTTCGGGCGTTCGCCCGCCACCGGGGACTACCTGGCGGCGGTGCTGGCCGACGCCCCGCGCTACCGGCCCCCCTACGACCGGGCGGAGGAGGAACCGGAGGACGACGCCCGGGGCGGGGAGGCGCTCGGGGACGCCGGGTTCGTCGAGGCGGAGTCGCAGTGGGTGTGCCCGCGCGGCGACTTCCGCTGGTTCAGCCCCGAGCTGGGCACGCCCGTACCGCCGTGCGCCACCCCGGGCCATCCCCCGCTCGTGCCCGTCCCCTGATCCGGTCGCCGACGAGAGGCGGGAGGAGAACGTGCTCGAACAGGTCCTGAGCGTGTTGGGCGGCCGGATGCTCGAACGGTGGCTGGCCCTGGCGCTCCAGCCGCTGGTCTTCGGGCTGTGCTGCCTGTCGGCGGTGGTGTGGTCCGACGGCGACCTGCACCGGGTGCGCGCCGCCGCCGCGTGGCTGGAAAAGGCCGGAACCCCGGTCACGGTGGTGCTGGTCCTCGCCGCCCTGCTCGGCCTGGCCGGATGCGGGCTCGCCGTCCTCGCGCTCGCCGGCCCGCTGCTGAGGTTCCTCCAGGGCGGCGGGCCGCTGTGGCGGATCGGCCGGCTCGGGGTGCGGCGCTCCGAGGCCGCCGCCCGTGCGGCGGCACGTACCCAGGCCGAGTGGCAGCAGGCGTACCTGCGGATGACCCGCCCCGGCGCCGGCCCGGCCGATCTCACGGCGTACCAGCGGCTGGAGCGCGACCGCCGCCGGCGTCCGCACGTCGCCGCGTACGCGACGCCCACCCGGCTGGGCAACCTGGTGCGGGCCTCGGAGCGGCGCATCGCCGACCGGTACGGGCTCGACCCCGCCGTCGTCTGGCCCGGCCTGTCGCGGCTGCTGCCGGAGCCGCTGGTGCGGGAGGCGGGGGAGACGCGGGCGGCCCTGGACCGGGCGGTCGCGGCCATGGTCTGGGGTGCCGTCTTCGCCGTGGCGATGCGCCCGTTCACCTGGTGGGCCGTGCCGGCCGGGCTGGCCGTGGTCCTGGTCGCGCACGTAGGGGTACTGCCGGCCAGGGCCCGCCGGTTCACCGGGGTGATGGAGGCGGCGTTCGCCGTCCACCGGGGCGAGCTGTACCGGGCGCTGCGCCGGCCGCTGCCCGCGACCCCGGCGGAAGAACGGGTCACCGGGGCCGCGTTGACCACCTACCTGTGGCGCGGCTCGGGCTCCGCCGGATTCCGCTTCACCCCGTGAACCGCCGGGGCCGGCGCGGGCGGACCGGCGCCGGCGCGGGATCCCGCGCCGCCGGGTGGAACCTCCAGGGGTGGTATTGCGTCATATCCCTAATGGGGTGCATGGCGTGAAACGCTTTTCACAGCCCGGCCGCGCATACCCGGCAGGTGATTTCCGGCCAGCATAGGGGTCCAAGGTAGGGGTACTGGCGGCATTGACGCTCTGCTAGACATGAGGGCAACGGAACGCGCGTACGGAAGTGGCGAATGAGTTCGGGCCTTCGAGCCCGCACGCCGCTTCCGCACCGGAAACAGGGAGTCTTCATCCCCTTGATCGACAAGCAGAATGCCGACGGCTGGATCCGCCGCTATCACGCCGCGGACGAAAGCCCGATCCGACTGGTCTGCCTGCCGCACGCCGGCGGATCTGCCTCCTTCTATTTCCCCATGTCCCAGGCGCTGGCCCCGGCGGTGGACGTCCTCTCCGTCCAGTACCCCGGACGCCAGGACCGCCGGCACGAGCCGGGGATCACCGACATCGGCGTCTACGCCGACGCGCTGACCAGCGCACTCCTGCCCTGGGCGGACCGGCCGCTGGCTCTTTTCGGCCACAGCATGGGCGCCGTCCTCGCCTTCGAGGTGACGCGCAGGCTGGAACGCGACCACGGCATCACCCCCGTCCGGGTCTTCGCCTCCGGCCGCCGTTCGCCGTCGAGTTTCCGCCAGGAAACCGTGCATCTGCGCGATGACGACGGCATCGTGGCCGAAATGCGCGAGCTCAGCGGAACCGAGGCCGCGATTCTCGGCAACGAAGAGATCCTGCGTATGGTGCTCCCCGCCATTCGGAGCGACTACACGGCGATCGAGAACTACCGCGCCACGCCTCAGGACACGGTGAACACCCCGATCACCGTACTGACCGGCGAGTCCGACCCCCGCACCAGCCGGGAAGAAGCGGAATCCTGGGAAGGGCACACCCTCGGTGGATTCGACATCCACCGTTTCCCCGGCGGCCATTTCTTCCTGGCCCAGCATCAGGCGCAGATCTTGAAGATCGTTTCTGAGGAGCTCGCAGCGGCCACCCGGAAGGGCTGAGCCGCCGCCGGGACGCCGCACGACCGGCGGCCGACCCGGCAGCGAACGGACGAGACGGGCCCGAGGCCGGGCCGGACAGCCCTCCCCGCACCGGAGGAACCGACCCCGCCCCGGACCCACTGCGCCCGCGAGGCGGGGCTCAAGGAGGCGCGACGCAGTGCAGTGCAGGGCAAGTTCAGACATTCCGGGGGAAGGGAACGCAGTGGTGGCAAGGCTCGTCGAGCGCGAGAAGCAGTGGGAGACGCTGAACGACCTGCTCGGCAGCGCCCGGCGGGGCCGCGGACGCGTCGCCGTCATCAGCGGGCCCATCGCCGCAGGCAAGACGACCCTGCTGGAACGCTTCACGGAACAGGCCATCTCGGACGGCGCGCTGGTCCTGGAGGCCGCCGGCTCCCGCGCGGAGCGCTACCTCCCCTTCGGCATCCTGCGCCGCATCCTCGACAGCGCCGCGCCCCTGGAACCCGAGGTCCACGCCGAGGCCACCGCGCTCCTCGACAGCCTGGGCACCCCGACGACGGACACCCACGAGCCGGCCACCGGCGCGATCGCCGGCGGCGTCGAGGCCGGGATGCGGATCCTGCCGTACGTCTGCGCCGCACTCCTGCGGATCGCCCGCGAACGCACCGTCGTCATCGCCGTCGACGACGTCCACCACGGCGACGAACTCTCCCGCGCCTTCCTGCTGTGCCTCGCCCGACGGGTCCGCCAGGCCGGCGTGCTCATCGTCCTCACCGAGGCCGTACGGCTGCTGCCCGCCCAGCTCGCCTTCCACGCCGAACTGCAGCGCCAGCCCAACTGCACCAGCATCCGGCTGCCACTGCTCAGCGCGGACGGAACCGGACGCGTGCTGGCCGGCCACTTCTCCACCGCCGCCGCCCAGCGGGTCTGTGCCGACTGCCAGGAGACCACCGGCGGAAACCCGCTGCTGATCAAGGCGTTGCTGGAGGACGGCCTCGCCGCCCTGGGCGACAGCGAGCCGTTCCAGCCGCTCGCCCCGGCCGAGAACTTCGAACGCGCCGTACTGGACTGCCTCCACCGGGGCGACCCCGAGATGCTGGCCGTCGCCCGCGGCATCGCCGTCCTCGGCGACGCCTGCCCGACCGCCCTGCTCAGCACGATCACCGACGTCCACGTCAAGACCGCCGAACTGGCCGTCCAGGACCTGGACCGCTGCGGAATCCTGCGCGGCGGCGCCTTCCGCGAGGCCGCGACCCGCGCCGCGGTGCTGGCCGCGACCCCGACCGGCGCGCTGTCCGTGCTCCACCAGCGGGCCGCGCGACTGCTCCACCAGGAAGGAGCGGCCGCCCTCGACGTCGCCCGCCACCTCCTCGCCGCCCGCAAGCAGGTGGGGGAGTGGGCGATACCCGTCCTGCAGGAGGCAGCCGAGTACGCCCTCGTCGAGGACGACCCCGAACTCGCCCTGCGCTGCGGCGAACTGGCCGTGGACTCCTGCCCCGAGGGCCCGCGCCGCACCGCGCTGAAATCCCGCCTGGTCAGCATCGTCTGGCGCAGCAGCCCCGTCGCCGCCGAAGGCCACCTGCGCCAGCTCTCCCGGGAGTTCTGCGCCGGCCGGCTCAGCGACCGCGACCTCCTCCACGCCGTCACCTGTCTGGCCTGGATGGGCGAGGCCCGCCAGGCCGGCGAAGCCGTCCGCCGCCTGCAGACCGCCGCCCAGGAGGCACTGGACGCCGGGCAGCCCTTCGTGTACGAACCCGGCACCCTCGCCGCCGCGCAGAGCTGGCTCTCGCTCGTCAGCCCCCCGGTCCGCGAGGTGTTCGCGACCGCCGGGCCCTCGCACACCTCGCACACCTCGCGGCCCGGTGACCCGCGCACGCCCGCCGGCACCGCGGCGGCGGGCGCCACCGCCTACGACATGCCCGACGAGGCCCACATCCCCGCCGTCGAGGCCATGCGGACGGCGCTGCGCGGCGGCCAGGGCGAAGCGGCCGTCGCCGAGGCCACCCGGGTGCTCCAGCGCTACCACCTCAGCGACCGCACCCTCACCCCCCTCGTCATCGCCGCCCTCACCCTCGTCTACGCCGGCCGCCTCGACCTCGCGCTCATCTGGACCGACCGGCTGCTCGGCGAATGCTCCGCCCGCAACGCGCCGACCTGGCAGGCGGCGCTCGGCGTGGTCCGTGCCGAGGTCGCCCTGCGCCAGGGCGACCTGCCGGGCGCGGCCGCCCAGGCCCGCCAGGCCATGTCCCTGATATCCGTGCAGTGCTGGGGCGTCGGCATCGCGCTGCCGCTGGCCATCCTCATCGACGCCGAGACCCGGATGGGCAACCTCGACGAGGCGATGGGCCTGCTCGAACAGCCCGTGCCCGAGATGATGCTGGAGACCCAGATCGGGCTGCACTACCTGCGGGCCCGCGGCCGCTGCCACCTCGCCACCGGCCGCTACCACGCCGCCCTGCGCGACTTCCTCACCTGCGGCGAACTGATGCAGGCCTGGGGCATGGACGCCGTGGAACTGGCGCCCTGGCGACTGGACGCCGCCGAGGCGTGGCTGGCCATCGGCAACATGGCGCGGGCCCGCGAGTACGTGGAGCAGCAGAAGCAGCGCGAAGCGGGCCCGGCCGGCAGCCGGCCGCGCGGCGCCCTGCTGTACGCGCTCGCCCGCACCAGCGGCGACCTCACCTACCGCCTGGGGCGCCTCACCGAGGCCGTGGAGGCCCTGGAACAGGGCGAGGACCGGCTCCAGCTGGCCAGCGCGCTGGGGGAGCTGGGCAGCGGCTACCGCGCGGCCGGGGACTTCAACCGGGCCCGGATGCTCGTACGCAAGGCCTGGCACGTCGCCAAGTCCTGCGGGGCGCAGCCGCTGTGCCAGGAGTTCACCCCCGGGCAGGGCGACGGCGAGGCCGTCGCCGCGCCGGCCGGGCGCGAGGCCGAACCGGCCCGGGAGGCCGAGTCGCTGTCCGAGTCGCTCTCCGAGGCCGAGGCACGCGTGGCGCTGCTCGCGGCGCGCGGCCACACCAACCGGGAGATCGCCACCAAGCTGTACGTGACCGTCTCGACGGTCGAGCAGCACCTGACCCGGATCTACCGCAAGCTGAGGGTCAAGCGGCGCCGGGACCTGCCGGCCCGGCTGTGGGACCTGAGCCTGCCCGGCATCGCCTGAGCGGCGGGCCGGCCCTGGTGGCGCCATCCCCGGACCAGCGGTATCCCCGGATCCCCGGTCTCTACGGACCCGGAAACCGGGGATCCCGGGGATTCCCGGGATACCGGGGTCCTGGTGCCTCTCAGGACAGCAGGCCCCGCTCCAGGGCCGTCATCACCGCAGCCGTCCGGTCCGACACCGACAGCTTCTTGAACGACCGCAGCAGGTGCGTCTTGACCGTCGCCTCGCTGATGAACAGCCGGCGCCCGATGTCCGCGTTGGTCATGCCCTGTCTGACCAGCTGCAGCACCTCGCACTCCCGCTCGGACAGCACCGGCGCCTCCACCACCCGGGCCCGGAACAGCTTCGGCGCCAGCGACGGCGTCAGCACCGTCTCACCGCGCGCCGCCGCCTTCACCGCCTGCACCAGCTCCTCGCGCGAACTGCCCTTGAGCAAGTAGCCCGCCGCGCCGGCCTCCACCGCGCGCAGGATGTCCGCGTCGTCCTCGTACGTGGTCACGATGACCACCCTGCTCCGCGGCGACTCCCGCAGGATGTGCCCGGTCGCGGCCACCCCGTCCATCGCGCCCATCCGCAGGTCGAGCAGGACGATGTCCGGCTTCAGCCGGGCGGCCTGCAACACCGCCTCCTCACCGGAACCGGCCTGCCCCACCACCCGGATGCCCTCGTCCAGCTCCAGCATGGCGCTCAGGCCCTCCCGGACCACCGGGTGGTCGTCCGCGAGCAGCACCCCGATCGGTGCGCGCTCACTCATCGGCCGACCCCTGCTCCACCGGGGCCAGCGGCACCGTCACCTCGATGACCGTGCCCGCCCCCGGGCTACTGCTGACCTGTGCCATTCCGCCGATCTCCTCCACCCGGGCGCGCATCCCGCGCAGCCCGAAACCGTTCCGCTCGCCGTCCGGCTCGCGCTCCCGCGCGCCGTCCCCCGGCTCCTGGTCCCGCAGCGCGTCGGCGGTCCGGAAACCCGCGCCGTCGTCACGTACCACGAGCCGCACCGCCTCCGGCGCGTACGCCACCAGCACTTCCACCCTACGGGCGTCCGTCGCGTGCTTGCGCACATTGGCGAACGCCTCCTGCGCCGAGCGCAGCAGCACCACGCTGACCGCCATCGGCAGCGGCTGCTCCTCGCCGCGGGCCGTGCACCGCACCGCCAGGCCCGTCTCCTCCATCAGCAGGTCGGCCTGCCGGCGCACGGCCTGCACCAGCGAGCTCTCCCGCAGTGACGGCGGGGTGAGCGCCGAGACGAAACCGCGGGCCTCGGCCAGGCTGTCCTGGGCGACCCGCCCGGCCAGCCCGAGTCGGCTGCGGGCCCGCTCGGGGTTGTCCACCACCTCCGACTCGGCCGCCTGCACCAGGCTGATGATGCTGGTCAGGCTCTGTGCCAGGGTGTCGTGGATCTCGCGGGCCAGCCGCTCCCGCTCGGCCGAGATGCCGGCCTGGTGCGACAGCCGGGCCTCACGCTCCCGGCTGCGCCGCAACTCGTTGATCAGCTCGCCCCGGTCGGTGCTCTGCCGCACCACCCGGGTGATCCACAGGCCGAGCAGGACGGACACGCCGATGCCCAGCAGCGAGATGGGCAGCACCGACAGGATGTGCGGATCGAACTCCCCGCCCCGCAGCCACACCACCGTCACCGGCCACAGGTTGGCCAGCACGACCAGCACGATCGCCGGCGGCACCGACAGGCTCATCATGAGCATGGGGACCACCGCGAACAACGCGAAGGAACCCGCGAGATCGAGCATGCTGGACGAGGCGAACAACAGCAGGAGCCCGGCGGAGAAGACGATGTTCCGCCGGCCCGACGTCCGATGGACCATCAACCTCCGGCCGAGCCCCGCGTACCAGGGCACGATCAGCGTCAGCGCACCGATCGCGAGGGCCCGGTGGGCCTGGCTTTC
The DNA here is from genome assembly GCF_026339935.1 of Streptomyces sp. NBC_01551. Classification (NCBI taxonomy): domain Bacteria; kingdom Bacillati; phylum Actinomycetota; class Actinomycetes; order Kitasatosporales; family Streptomycetaceae; genus Streptomyces; species Streptomyces sp. NBC_01551. Next base: position 16,770 of record NZ_JAPEPX010000001.1, on the reverse strand, counting down.
CGTCGAGGTGAACAGCAGCATGACGGTGACGAGGTAGGAGACGGCGAAATAGCCGTCCCACAGACCGAACCAGCGGCTCCCCGAGTCGGGGCCGTAGTTCGGGGCCGTCCGCGGGACTTCCGGCTGAGTGTCTGTGTGCACGGAACCAGTCCTACCACGAGCTTCGCCGGTGTCCGTCGATCGGTTGACAGCCGGTCCCACTGATCGGTCGTTCCCCCGGCCGGCCGCCCCGCCTACGTTGGACGCAGCGGAGGGAGAACCGCGACAACGGATTTCAAGGGAATGCGGAAAGGGCGGGTTCGGCACGTGGGGCAGTTCACGACGGCACTCATCACCTGTGCGACGATCCTGGCCGTCATCCTCGCGACCGACTCCGGCAACCGGCGCATCACCGCCGTGAGGATCGCCGGCCCCACACTGGTGGCCGTCCTCGTCACCGGCGCGTGCGTACACTCTTTCCCGACGGCGGGCAACGACACGTCGCTGCACCTCGCCGCCATCGGTGTAGGGGTCATCTGCGGACTCGTCGCGAGCTCGCTGCTCACCGCCCACCGGGACCCCGCGGGCGACATCCGCAGCACCGGCGGGTTCGGTCACGCGGCGGTCTGGGTCCTCCTCTGCGGAGTCCAGATCGTCTTCGCCTACGGCTGCGAGCACTGGTTCCGCGCACGGATGGACCGCTTCACCACCGACTACCAACTCAGCGGCAGCGAGGTCCTCGTGAGCTCGCTCGCCCTGATGTCCCTGTCGATGGTGACGGCCCGGGCAGCCGTCCTGCTGTCCCGGCTGCGCGCCGTACGGACCGCCACGGCGCCGGTCGCAGACGACCGGAGAGCGAACTGTAAACAACACGGTCCGAGTTGACCGGCGACGATTCCACGATGACCCTCGACGATCCCGCGACGATTCAAGATCCTTCAGGAACCAGGGTGAAGCAGTGCTAGACAACCAAGAACTGAGGCTCCGGCCGCCTCGCAACCGGGTCGAGAGCCGCGCCATCGGCTGGTGGACCCTCCAGTCGTCCCTCTTCGCCCTGCCTCTCCCGCTCGTGTTCGGCGTGCTCTGGCTCACCATCTCGCCGGCGCGCTTCGTCTTCGGGCCCCTCTTCCTCGTCGCGCTCGTCCCCGGCCTCCTCTACATGGCCATCATGCCCATCTGGCGCTACCGGGTGCACCGCTGGGAGATGACCGACGAAGCCGTCTACGCCGCGTCCGGATGGCTCTGGCAGCGGTGGCGCGTGGTCCCCCTGTCCCGCGTCCAGACCGTCGACATGCTCCGCGGCCCGCTCCAGCAGCTGTTCAGCCTCTCCGGGATCACCGTCACCAGCGCCTCCTCCGCCGGCGCCGTGAAGATCAAGGGACTGGACCACCGGACCGCCACCGAACTCGTGGAGCAGCTGACCCGGTCCACCCAGGCCGTACCGGGAGACGCCACGTGACACCGGACACCGCGGTACGACACCAGGACCCCGCCGACAGCGACGCGTGGGGGCGGCTCAACCCCCGCCTGTTCCTCGTCAACCTGAGCGTGGTGGCCACGCCGCTGGCCACCTTCGGTGCCACCACCGTCATCACCGGCGGCGAGATCAACCTCCAGGTCCTGATCACCTTCGCCTCGTTCCTCATCACCTGCCTCGTCATCTCCGGCATCAGCACGATGCGCCTCGTCACCACCCGCTACCGCGTCACCGAGGACCGGGTGGAGCTCCACAAGGGATGGTTCTTCCGCAGCGAGCGCTCGATCCCCGTCGACCGCATCCGCAGCGCCGACCTGACCGCCAACCCCCTCCACCGGATCTTCGGCCTCACCTCCCTGAAGATCGCCACCGGCGACCAGGCCTCCTCCGGCGGCGGCCTGTCCCTGGACGGCCTCAGCATCCGTGACGCCGACGCGCTGCGCCGGAAGCTGAGCGAGCTGCGCCACGCCCGTCAGGGCCTGGCCGTCAGCGACCCCGAGGACGACGACACTCTCGCCGAACTCGACTGGGCGTGGCTGCGGTACGCCCCGCTGACCCTCTGGGGCGTCGGCGGTGTCTTCATCGCCGTCGGCAGCGTCTACCGCACGCTGCACGAGATGAAGATCGACCCCCTGGAACTCGGCATCGTCAAGGACATCGAGGACCGCTTCGGCTCCGTACCGCTCTGGTACGGCATCCTCGTGACCCTCCTCGTCATCGTCGTGATCGGCGTCGCCGGATCGACCGCCACCTTCATAGAGGGCTGGGGCGGCTACCGCCTCGACCGCCCGGAGACCGGCCTGCTCCGCGTCCGCCGCGGCCTGCTGATCACCCGCTCCGTCAGCATCGAGGAACGGCGGCTGCGCGGCGCCGAGGTGGCCGAACCCCTGCTGCTGCGCTGGGCCGGGGGAGCCCGCCTGAAGGCCGTCGCCAGCGGCCTCGGCAACGAGGACGAGAACAGCAGCCGCAGTCGGCTCACCCCGCCCGTACCCCTGGCCCTGGCCCGCCGGATCGCCGCCGACGTCCTCGGCGAGAGCGTCTCCCCGACGACCGCGGCGCAGCTCGCCCCGCACCCCCGCGCCGCCCTGCGCCGCAGGATCAACCGCGCCCTGACCTGGTCCGTCCTGCTCGCGGCGCCCTTCGTCGGCCTCGGCCTGTGGCTCACGCCGGTACTCGTGCACACCGGCTGGATCACCGCGGTCGTCCTCTTCGCGGTCGGCGTGGCCTTCGCCTTCGACGCCTACCGCAACCTCGGCCACGCCGTCCACGGCCCCTACCTGGTCACCCGGGCGGGCACCTTCACCCGCCGTACCGCCGCCGTCCAGCGCGACGGGATCATCGGCTGGTCCATCACCCGCTCGGTCTTCCAGCGCCGGGCCGGCCTGCTCACCCTGGGAGCCGCCACGGCCGTCGGCAACGGCGTCTACAAGGTCCGCGACGTACGGATCTCCGAAGGCCTCGCCTTCGCCGAGGAGACCGTGCCCGGCCTGCTCGCCCCGTTCATCGAACGGGTGCCCGCGGGCCGCTGACCCCCGAAAACCAACTGGCGCACCCCCGGGAGACGGAGGGGCGGTCCTGACGACCGCCCCTCCGTCTCTGATTCGGCCGGGTCTCTTGTGCGGCCGGGTCTCCGATTCGGTCGAAAACGAATACCTTCGGAATTCTTGTCATTGCCCGCCCTTCGAGGGCATCATGATTGATCGCGCTCGCAGAATGACGACGCGTTCCACAGGGTCACCGCATAGGGGCCCCTAGGGGAGCGTTAGGGGTTTCTGCGGAGGCTCTCCCGTGCCAGGGTCAACTCTGGTCTTAGGTTTCTCTGCACGGAGTGATGGAGCGCGCGATGTTGAACGATTCCCAGGATTTCGCTGCCGAAATCGACGGCGCCTCCGAGGCCGGCGAGAACCAGGGCGAATCCGGATCCGGCAGCGCAGACGACACTGCGGACGGCATCGCGGACGAGACCAACGACGGCACCGCGGACGGCTCCGCGGACAGTGGGGACCGGTGGCGCGAGCGCCTCGCCGGCCTGACCGGGAGCGAACAGCACACCGCGCTCCTCGACTGGGTGTCCTCCCTGGTCACCGCCTCCCTTCGGGACACCGCACCGGCCACCCTCGACCCGCACCGCTCCTTCCTCGACCTCGGCTTCGACTCGCTCGCCGCCGTCGACCTGCACGCCCGCCTCGTCGCCGGCACGGGCCTGCGCCTGCCCGTCACCCTGGCCTTCGACCACCCCACCCCCGCCCACCTCGCCCGCCGGATCCACACCCTGCTCCTGGGGCTGACCGCCCCCGCCGAGGCGCCCGTCACCGCCGCGGTCAGCAGCGACGAACCGATCGCCATCGTCGGCATGGGCTGCCGCTTCCCCGGCGGGGTGCGCTCGCCCGAGGACCTGTGGCAGCTCGTCGCGACCGGCGGCGACGGCATCACCGCCTTCCCGTCCGACCGCGGCTGGAACGTCGAGGCCCTCTACCACCCCGACCCCGACCACGCGGGTACCTCGTACACCCGCGAAGGCGGCTTCCTGCACGACGCGGCGGAGTTCGACCCGGCGTTCTTCGGGATCTCGCCGCGCGAGGCCCTGGCCATGGACCCGCAGCAGCGGCTCCTCCTGGAGACCTCGTGGGAGGCCTTCGAGCGGGCCGGCATCAACCCCTCGTCCGTGCACGGCAGCCGTACCGGCGTCTTCGCCGGCGTCATGTACCACGACTACGTCACGGGCGTCGGCATCGGCGACGGTGTCGGCAGTGGAGACGAACTGCCCGAGGGCGTCGAGGGATACCTCGGCACCGGCAACGCCGGCAGCATCGCCTCCGGCCGGATCGCCTACACCTTCGGGCTGGAGGGCCCGGCGGTGACGGTGGACACGGCGTGCTCGTCGTCGCTGGTCGCCCTGCACTGGGCGGTCCAGGCGCTCCGTAACGGTGAGTGCGACATGGCACTGGCCGGCGGCGTCGCCATCATGGCGACGCCGGAGACGTTCATCGACTTCAGCCGTCAGCGTGGCCTCGCGGCCGACGGCCGCTGCAAGTCGTTCGCGGCGGCCGCGGACGGTACGGGCTGGGCCGAGGGCGCGGGCATGCTGCTCGTCGAGCGGCAGTCGGACGCGCTGCGCAACGGGCACCCGATCCTGGCCGTGGTACGGGGGTCGGCGGTGAACCAGGACGGTGCGAGCAACGGCCTGACGGCGCCGAACGGGCCGTCCCAGCAGAGGGTCATTCGTGAGGCCCTGGCGAGTGCCGGTCTGTCTGCCGCGGATGTGGACGCGGTCGAGGCGCACGGCACGGGTACCCGACTCGGTGACCCGATCGAGGCGCAGGCGCTGCTGGCGACGTACGGCCAGGACCGCGTTGAGGGCCGGCCGCTCCTGCTCGGCTCCATCAAGTCCAACATCGGCCACACCCAGGCCGCTGCCGGTGTCGCCGGTGTCATCAAGATGGTCATGGCGATGCGGCACGGGGTGCTCCCGCAGACGCTGCACGTGGACGCGCCGTCGGCCCAGGTGGAGTGGGAGGCGGGCGACGTCAGCCTGCTGACGCAGGCGGTGGACTGGCCGGAGACCGGCCGTCCGCGCCGCGCCGGCGTCTCTTCGTTCGGCATCAGCGGCACCAACGCCCACACCATCATCGAGCAGCCGCCGGCCGCTGTGGAGCCGTCGGAACCTGAAGCGGCCGTGCTACTTCCGGCGATGCCCTGGGTGCTCTCGGCGAAGGGCGAGGACGCCGTTCGGGCGCAGGCGCGTCAGCTCCAGTCCTACCTCCTGTCCGCGCCGGACGCGCGCCCGGTCGACGTCGCGTGGTCACTGACGGTCGGCAAGGCGTCGTTCGAGGACCGCGCTGCGGTAGTGGCCGCAGACCGTGAGGCCCTGCTGGCCGGCCTCGCGGTGCTGGCGGAGGGCCGCTCGACGGCCGCCCTGATCGAGGGCTCGCCCGCCCCCGGGAAGCTCGCCTTCCTGTTCACGGGGCAGGGCAGCCAGCGGCTGGGGATGGGGCGTGAGCTGTACGACGCCTTCCCGGTGTTCGCGGATGCGTTGGACGCGGTGTGCGAGCGGCTGGACCTCGAACTGCCGCTGAAGGACGTGCTGTTCGGGACGGATGCGGCGCTGCTGGACCGTACGGAGTACGCGCAGCCGGCGTTGTTCGCGGTAGAGGTGGCGTTGTTCCGGTTGGTGGAGTCGTGGGGTGTGAGGCCGGCGTTCGTGGCCGGTCATTCGGTGGGTGAGATCGCGGCCGCGCACGTGGCGGGTGTCTTCTCGCTGGAGGACGCGTGCGCTCTGGTGGCGGCGCGTGGGCGGTTGATGCAGGCGCTGCCGGGTGGTGGCGTGATGATCGCGGTGCAGGCGTCCGAGGACGAGGTCTTGCCGCTGCTGACCGAGCGCGTGAGTATCGCGGCGGTCAACGGTCCTCAGTCAGTGGTCATCGCCGGTGACGAGGACGCCGCGACGGCCATCGCGGAGGCGTTCGCGGACCGCAAGAGCAAGCGGCTCACCGTCAGCCACGCGTTCCACTCGCCGCACATGGACGGGATGTTGGAGGACTTCCGCCAGGTGGTGGAGGGCCTGTCGTTCGAGGCCCCGCGCATCGCGGTCGTCTCCAACCTGACCGGCGCGGTCGTCTCGGACGAGATGGGTTCGGCGGCGTTCTGGGTGCGGCACGTGCGGGAGGCCGTTCGCTTCCTCGACGGCGTCCGCGCCTTGGAGGCTGCGGGGGTCACGACGTTCGTCGAGCTCGGGCCGGACGGCGTGCTGTCCGCGCTGGCTCAGGACTGCCTGACCGGTGACGCGGACGTTGCCTTCGTACCGGCCCTGCGCGCAGGACGTGCCGAGGCTGACTCCGCAGTCGCTGCCCTTGCCGTGGCTCATGTGCGGGGTGTGGAGGTGGACTGGTCCGCCTTCTTCGCCGGTACGGGTGCCGGGCGAGTGGAACTGCCGACGTATGCCTTCCAGCGCCAGCGCTACTGGCTCCAGACGACGGGCGCGGCACGGAGTGGCGTCGGCTACGACGTGGACTCCCGATTCTGGGACGCGGTGGAGCGTGAGGATCTCGCGTCGCTCGCCGGGACGCTGGACATGGAGGACGAGAACGCCTGGGGGACGGTCCTGCCGGCCCTGTCGGCGTGGCGTCGTGGCCTGCGGACGCAGTCGGAGGTCGATGCCTGGCGCTACCGGGTGTCGTGGAAGCCGCTGACTGTGTCGGCCGGGGCCGTGGCCGGCGAGTGGGTCGTCGTCGCGCGTGAGGACGAGTCCTCAGCCGAGGCCGTGGCGGACGCGCTGGCTGGAGGCGGTGCTGAGGTCCGGCGTGTGGTTGTCGAGCCGGGTATGGATCGTGCTGCTCTGGCGGGGCTGTTGGCCGATGCGGGTGCCGTCGCTGGTGTGGTGTCGTTGCTGGCGCTGGATGAGGCTGCTGGTGTTGTGGCGTCTGCTGGTTTGGTGCAGGCGTTGGGTGATGTCGGGGTGGAGGCGCCGTTGTGGTGCCTGACCCGTGGTGCGGTGAGTGTCGGCAGGTCGGACCGTCTGGTGTCGGCGGTTCAGGCTCAGGTGTGGGGTCTGGGGCGTGTGGCGGCGCTGGAGCTTCCTGGGCGTTGGGGTGGTTTGGTCGACCTGCCCGAGGTGTGGGACGAGCGGGCCATGGCCCGCCTGGTGGGTGTGCTGGCCGGTGCTGGTGAGGACCAGGTCGCGGTGCGGTCTTCTGGTGTCTTCGGACGTCGGCTGGTCCGTGCCTCTGGTGGTGGCGCCGACTCCTGGACGCCGTCCGGCACCGTTCTGGTGACCGGTGGTACGGGTGCTCTGGGTGGTCGGCTGGCTCGTTGGCTGGCTGGTGCGGGTGTCGAGCGTCTGGTGCTGACGAGCCGTCGTGGTCTGGATGCTCCGGGTGCCGCCGATTTGGTGGCGGAGCTGCCGGGGCTGGGTGTTGAGGTGTCGGTCGTGGCGTGTGACGCCGCCGACCGGGACGCCTTGCGCACGCTGCTGGCGGCTGAGGCCGACACGCTCACAGCGGTCGTCCACACCGCCGGAATGCTCGACGACGGTGTCCTGGACGCCCTGACGCCGGACCGTTTCGAGAGCGTGCTGCGCGCCAAGGCGACCTCTGCCCTCAACCTGCACGAGCTGACCGTCGAACTCGGCATCGAGCTGTCGGCGTTCGTGCTGTTCTCCTCGATGAGCGGCATGACCGGCGCGCCGGGTCAGGCCAACTACGCTGCCGCGAATGCCTACCTGGATGCCCTGGCCGAGCAGCGTCGTGCTGCCGGTCTGGCTGCGACCTCGCTCGCGTGGGGTCCGTGGGCCGAGGGCGGCATGGCGGCGGATGAGGCGCTTGAGGCGCGGATGCGTCGTGAGGGTCTGCCGCCGATGGCTCCGGACACGGCGATGGCCGTGCTGGGTCAGAGCGTTGCCTCGTCCGGCGACGCGGCGCTGCTGGTCGCGGACGTCGACTGGAAGCGCTTCGGACCCGCCTTTGCCGTCGCGCGTTCCAGCACGCTCTTCGCCGAGCTGGAGGAGACCCGTACCGCTGCCCACGCCTCAAGTGACAGCGCGTCGCCGGTTGACCGGCTTGCCGGTCTGGGTGTGGCGGAGCTGGAGCGGGAGCTGCTCGGTCTGGTCCGTACGCACGTCGCGGCGGTCCTCGGACACGACGGCGTTGACGCCGTCGGCGCCGAACGTGCCTTCAAGGAACTCGGGTTCGACTCGCTCACGGCGGTCGAGCTGCGCAACCGGCTCGGTGCCGCCACCGGTGTGCGTCTGCCGGCCACGCTGATCTTCGACTACCCGACCGCCTCCGCCCTCACGGCTTACCTCCGCGATGAACTGCTCGGCACTCAGGCCCTGATCACCGGTCCGGTGGCCACGGTGGTGGACGACGATCCGATCGCGATCGTCGCGATGAGCTGCCGTTTCCCCGGTGGCGTCCGTACTCCCGAGGACCTCTGGCGGCTCCTGTCGACCGGCGGTGACGCCATTGGTGAGTTCCCCGTCGACCGTGGCTGGGACCTGGACCGCCTCTACAACCCGGACCCGGACAAGCAGGGCACGTTTTACGCTCGCCAGGGCGGCTTCCTCTACGACGCCGCCGATTTCGACGCCGATTTCTTCGGGATCTCGCCGCGCGAGGCCCTCGCCATGGACCCGCAGCAGCGCCTGCTGCTTGAGACCACCTGGGAGACCTTCGAGCGCGCCGGCATCGACCCCGCCGCCGTGCGCGGAAGCCAGGCCGGCGTGTTCATCGGTACGAACGGCCAGGACTACGACGGGACGTTCCGTTCCATCCCTGAAGGCATCGAGGGCTTCCTCGGTACCGGCAACGCGGCGAGCGTGGTTTCCGGCCGTCTCTCCTACGCGTTCGGTCTCGAGGGCCCGGCGGTCACGGTCGACACGGCTTGCTCGGCTTCTCTGGTCGCCCTGCACTGGGCGATCCAGGCGCTGCGCAGTGGCGAGTGCTCGCTGGCGCTGGCCGGCGGTGTGACGGTCATGTCGTCGCCGGGGGCCTACATCGACTTCAGCCGTCAGCGCGGTCTCGCCGCCGACGGCCGGATCAAGGCCTTCGCCGCCGACGCCGACGGCACCGGCTGGGGCGAGGGCGTGGGCATGCTGCTCGTCGAGCGGCTCTCCGACGCCCAGCGCAACGGCCACCCGGTACTCGCGGTGGTACGGGGCTCCGCGATCAACCAGGACGGTGCGAGCAACGGACTCACCGCCCCCAACGGCCCGTCCCAGCAGCGTGTCATCCGCGCCGCCCTCGCCAGCGCGGGTCTGTCGGCCGCCGAGGTGGACGCGGTGGAGGCGCACGGCACGGGTACCCGGCTCGGTGACCCGATCGAGGCGCAGGCCCTCCTGGCGACCTACGGTCAGGACCGGCCGGCCGAACAGCCGCTGCTGCTGGGCTCCATCAAGTCCAACATCGGCCACACACAGGCCGCCGCCGGTGTCGCGGGCGTCATCAAGATGGTGCTCGCGATGCAGCACGGGGTGCTTCCGCAGACCCTGCACGTGAACGAGCCGACCCCGCACGTCGACTGGACCGCGGGCGAGGTCGCCCTGCTCACCGAGCAGCGGGAATGGCCCGAGACCGGTCGTCCGCGCCGCGCAGGCATCTCCTCGTTCGGCTTCAGCGGAACCAACGCCCACACGATCATCGAGCAGGCGCCGGAAGGCGCCGACGTGGAGCCGTCCGCGCAGCCGCTGCGGCCCGGTGGGGTCATGCCGTGGGTGCTGTCCGCGAGGACCGAGGCGGCCCTGCAGGTCCAGGCCGAGCGTCTGACCGCCCTGCTCGATTCGGACGAGGAGTTCGAACCCACCGACGTCGCCTACTCGTTGGCGACATCGAGGTCGGCTCTTGAGCGCCGGGCCGTGGTGGTGGCGGGGGAGCGGGAAGAGTTCCTCGCCGCTCTGCGGGCCCTCGCGGCCGGCGAGCAGGCAGCGAGAGTGGTTCGCGGTACTGCGGCTTCCTCCGGCGGCACGGCGTTCCTGTTCACCGGACAGGGAAGCCAGCGGCTCGGCATGGGCCGCGAGCTCTACACCACCTACCCCGTGTTCGCGGACGCGCTGGACGCGATCTGCGCCCGCATGGACTCCCACCTCGAACTGCCCTTGCGAGACGTCCTGTTCGGGTCCGACGCCACCGTGCTGGACCAGACCGCGTACACCCAGCCCGCGCTGTTCGCCATCGAGGTGGCGCTGTTCCGGCTCGTGGAGAGCTGGGGCCTGAAGCCGGACTTCCTCTCCGGCCACTCGATCGGCGAGATCGCCGCCGCACACGTCGCCGGTGTCTTCTCCCTGGACGACGCGTGCGCTCTGGTGGCAGCCCGGGGTCGCCTGATGCAGGCGCTCCCGGCCGGCGGGGTAATGATCGCCGTCCAGGCCTCGGAGGACGAGGTCCTGCCGCTGCTGACCGAGCGCGTGAGCATCGCGGCGATCAACGGCCCTCAGTCGGTGGTCATCGCCGGGGACGAGGATGCTGCGACTGCTGTGGTCGAGACGTTCACCGATCGCAAGTCCAAGCGCCTCACCGTCAGCCACGCCTTCCACTCCCCGCACATGGACGGGATGTTGGAGGACTTCCGTGAGGTGGTGGCGGGGCTGTCGTTCGGCGCTCCGCGTATCCCGGTCGTGTCGAACCTGACCGGCGCGGTCGTCTCGGACGAGATGGGTTCGGCGGAGTTCTGGGTGCGGCACGTGCGGGAGGCCGTTCGCTTCCTCGACGGCGTCCGCGCCCTGGAGGCCGCGGGTGTGACCACGTACGTCGAGCTCGGCCCTGACGGTGTGCTGTCGGCCCTGGCTCAGGACTGCATTGAGCACGACGCCGTGTTCGTACCCGTGCTCCGCAAGGGCCGCCCCGAGGCCGAGGCCGTCACCACGGCCCTCGCCCAGGCCCACGCCCACGGCGTCACCATCGACTGGACCGCGTACTTCACCGGCTCCGACGCCCAGCGCGTCGACCTGCCCACCTACCCCTTCCAGCGCCAGCGGTTCTGGCCCAGCGCGTCCGTGTTCGCCGCCGGGGATCCGGAGGCGATCGGGCTCGGTGACGCCGGGCACCCGCTGCTGGGTGCGGCGGTCGTGCTCGCCGATTCCGAGGGCGTGCTCCTCGCTGGTCGGCTGTCCCTCGACACCCACCCCTGGCTCGCCGATCACACGATCCACGGTGGCGTGCTGCTGCCGGGCACGGCCTTCGTCGACCTGGCGATCCGTGCCGGCGACCAGGTCGGCTGCGATGTGGTGGAGGAGCTGACGCTGGAGGCGCCGCTCGTTCTGCCCGAGCGGGGCGGTGTGCAGCTTCAGCTCGTGATCGAGGCGCCCACGGCGCCCGGCCGTCGGGCGTTCAGCGTGTACTCCCGCCTCCAGGACGCGCCGGCGGAGGAGCCGTGGACGCGTCACGGTTCGGGTGTGCTGGCGGCCGGTGCGCGGCCGGAGGCTTCGCGGGAGTTCGGTGAGCTGGTGGCGTGGCCGCCGTCGGGTGCCGTGCCTGTCGACATTGACGGGTTGTACGCGGAGTTGGTCGGGGACGGAATGGCTTACGGGCCGTTGTTCCAGGGTCTGAAGGCGGCGTGGCGGCGTGGCGGCGAGTTGTTCACGGAGGTGGTGCTGCCGGAGGACGGGCGTGCGGATGCGGCTCGGTTCGGGCTGCATCCGGCGCTGCTCGACGCGGGTCTGCATGCCATCGGCCACCGCGACCCCGCCGTGGAAGGCTCCGCCGGTGCGCTGCTGCCGTTTGCCTGGGCCGGTGTCTCGCTCTATGCCGTGGGCGCTTCCTCGCTCCGGATGCGCCTGACCCCGAACTCGCCGGACGACCGGCACAGCCTGGCCCTGTTGATCGCGGATGAGACCGGGCGCCCGGTGGCGGCCGTGGAGTCGCTCACCCTGCGTCCGGCCTCGGCCGATCAGGTCAACGCGGCCGGCGGCGGTCACCTGGAGTCGCTGTTCCGTGTGGAGTGGGAGCCGGCCGCAATCGGCTCGGTGACGCCCGCCGGTCTGCGGTGGGCCGTACTGGGCCGGGACGAGATCGGCCTGGGCGGCACGGGTGTCGAGGTTACGGAGTACGCCGACGCGGCCGCGTTCGGTTCCGCGCTGGTGGCGGGTGAGCCCGCTCCGGATGCGGTGTTCGTCCTGCCGTCCGCTGTGGACGTGGATGCCGACACCGTCGGGTCGGTGCACGGTGCGGTGAATGCCGCGCTGGCGTCTGTCCAGGAGTGGCTGGCGGATGAGCGGTTCGCCGGGACGCGGCTGGTGTGGGTGACGTCGGGTGCGGTGGCTGTTGAGGCCGGTTCGGGTGTTCGGGATCTGTCGGGCAGTGCGGTGCGGGGTCTGCTGCGTTCGGCGCAGTCGGAGAACCCGGGCCAGTTGGTCATGCTGGATCTGGATCTGGATCTGGATGAGGGTCTGGATCCGGTGTCGGTGGCGGCGATTCCTGCCGCGCTGGCGGCCGGTGAGCCGGAGCTGGCGGTCCGTGCGGGTGTGGTGAGCGTGCCGCGTCTGGTGCGCGTGCCGGCTTCGGACGGTGCGGCCGAGTCGCCTGTTGTGATCGGTGACCCGTCCGGGACGGTTCTCGTGACCGGTGCCACGGGTGGGCTGGGCCGGCTGTTCGCGCGGCACCTGGTGACCGCGTACGGGGCGCGGCGTCTGCTGTTGGTCAGCCGTCGGGGTCCCGAGGCGGTCGGTGCTGAGGAACTGGTCGCTGAGCTGGCGGAGTTGGGTGCTCAGGCGGAGCTTGTTGCTTGTGACCTTGCTGACCGGGATGCGCTGGGTGTGCTGTTGGCGTCGGTTCCGGTCGAGCACCCGCTGACGGCCGTGGTGCACACTGCGGGTGTTCTGGATGACGGTGTTCTGTCGTCGCTGACGCCGGATCGGGTTGCGGCGGTGCTGCGGCCGAAGGTGGACGCGGCTTGGAATCTGCATGAGCTGACGCGGGGTCTGGACCTGTCGGCGTTCGTTCTGTTCTCGGGTGCTGCGGCGGCGTTCGGTGCTGCCGGGCAGGCGAACTACGCTGCCGCGAACGCGTTCCTGGAGGCTCTGGCCGAGCAGCGTCGCGCCGAGGGGCTGGCCGCTACCGCGCTCGCGTGGGGTCTGTGGGCCCCGCAGACGGGCAGCGGCGGTGAGGGTGCCGACGGTATGGCCGGGCGGCTCGACGAGGTCGACCTGCGACGCATCGCCCGCGATGGTGTCGGCGCACTGGCAGCCGACGAGGGGCTCGCCCTCTTCGACTCCGCCATGGCGGTGGACTCCGCGGTGCTCCTGCCGATCCGCCTCGATGTCGCGGCCCTGCGGACGCAGGCGGTCTCGGCGGGTTCGACGCCGGCGCTGCTGCGTGCTCTGGTCCGGGTCCTGGCACGCCGGACGGTGGAGCGCAGGGACGGCCGTGCGGACGCCGGTTCGCCGCTGGTGGCGCGCCTGCTCGGGCTGCCGGTCGCGGAGCACGAGGGCGTGCTCCTGGAGCTAGTGTGCGGGCGCATTGCCGCGGTCCTGGGCCACACCGGTGCCGACGCGGTCGACGCCGAACGGGCCTTCCGGGATCTCGGCTTCGACTCCCTCACGGCCGTGGAGCTCCGCAACGTACTCAAGGCCGAGACCGGTCTGCGACTGTCGCCGACCCTGGTCTTCGACTACCCGACCCCGGTGGCACTGGCCCGGCACCTGCTGGCGGAGCTCGCGGTGACCACCCGGTCCGCGGGCCCGGACGATGCGCGCGGACGGCTGACGCCCGTACGGTCCGTCGTGGACGTCACGGACGACCCGATCGTCATCGTCGGCATGGGCTGCCGCTTCCCCGGCGGGGTGCGCTCGCCCGAGGACCTGTGGCAGCTCGTCGCGACCGGCGGCGACGGCATCACCGCCTTCCCGTCCGACCGCGGCTGGAACGTCGAGGCCCTCTACCACCCCGACCCCGACCACGCGGGTACCTCGTACACCCGCGAAGGCGGCTTCCTGCACGACGCGGCGGAGTTCGACCCGGCGTTCTTCGGGATCTCGCCGCGCGAGGCCCTGGCCATGGACCCGCAGCAGCGGCTCCTCCTGGAGACCTCGTGGGAGGCCTTCGAGCGGGCCGGCATCAACCCCTCGTCCGTGCACGGCAGCCGTACCGGCGTCTTCGCCGGCGTCATGTACCACGACTACGTCACGGGCGTCGGCATCGGCGACGGTGTCGGCAGTGGAGACGAACTGCCCGAGGGCGTCGAGGGATACCTCGGCACCGGCAACGCCGGCAGCATCGCCTCCGGCCGGATCGCCTACACCTTCGGGCTGGAGGGCCCGGCGGTGACGGTGGACACGGCGTGCTCGTCGTCGCTGGTCGCCCTGCACTGGGCGGTCCAGGCGCTCCGTAACGGTGAGTGCGACATGGCACTGGCCGGCGGCGTCGCCATCATGGCGACGCCGGAGACGTTCATCGACTTCAGCCGTCAGCGTGGCCTCGCGGCCGACGGCCGCTGCAAGTCGTTCGCGGCGGCCGCGGACGGTACGGGCTGGGCCGAGGGCGCGGGCATGCTGCTCGTCGAGCGGCAGTCGGACGCGCTGCGCAACGGGCACCCGATCCTGGCCGTGGTACGGGGGTCGGCGGTGAACCAGGACGGTGCGAGCAACGGCCTGACGGCGCCGAACGGGCCGTCCCAGCAGAGGGTCATTCGTGAGGCCCTGGCGAGTGCCGGTCTGTCTGCCGCGGATGTGGACGCGGTCGAGGCGCACGGCACGGGTACCCGACTCGGTGACCCGATCGAGGCGCAGGCGCTGCTGGCGACGTACGGCCAGGACCGCGTTGAGGGCCGGCCGCTCCTGCTCGGCTCCATCAAGTCCAACATCGGCCACACCCAGGCCGCTGCCGGTGTCGCCGGTGTCATCAAGATGGTCATGGCGATGCGGCACGGGGTGCTCCCGCAGACGCTGCACGTGGACGCGCCGTCGGCCCAGGTGGAGTGGGAGGCGGGCGACGTCAGCCTGCTGACGCAGGCGGTGGACTGGCCGGAGACCGGCCGTCCGCGCCGCGCCGGCGTCTCTTCGTTCGGCATCAGCGGCACCAACGCCCACACCATCATCGAGCAGCCGCCGGCCGCTGTGGAGCCGTCGGAACCTGAAGCGGCCGTGCTACTTCCGGCGATGCCCTGGGTGCTCTCGGCGAAGGGCGAGGACGCCGTTCGGGCGCAGGCGCGTCAGCTCCAGTCCTACCTCCTGTCCGCGCCGGACGCGCGCCCGGTCGACGTCGCGTGGTCACTGACGGTCGGCAAGGCGTCGTTCGAGGACCGCGCTGCGGTAGTGGCCGCAGACCGTGAGGCCCTGCTGGCCGGCCTCGCGGTGCTGGCGGAGGGCCGCTCGACGGCCGCCCTGATCGAGGGCTCGCCCGCCCCCGGGAAGCTCGCCTTCCTGTTCACGGGGCAGGGCAGCCAGCGGCTGGGGATGGGGCGTGAGCTGTACGACGCCTTCCCGGTGTTCGCGGATGCGTTGGACGCGGTGTGCGAGCGGCTGGACCTCGAACTGCCGCTGAAGGACGTGCTGTTCGGGACGGATGCGGCGCTGCTGGACCGTACGGAGTACGCGCAGCCGGCGTTGTTCGCGGTAGAGGTGGCGTTGTTCCGGTTGGTGGAGTCGTGGGGTGTGAGGCCGGCGTTCGTGGCCGGTCATTCGGTGGGTGAGATCGCGGCCGCGCACGTGGCGGGTGTCTTCTCGCTGGAGGACGCGTGCGCTCTGGTGGCGGCGCGTGGGCGGTTGATGCAGGCGCTGCCGGGTGGTGGCGTGATGATCGCGGTGCAGGCGTCCGAGGACGAGGTCTTGCCGCTGCTGACCGAGCGCGTGAGTATCGCGGCGGTCAACGGTCCTCAGTCAGTGGTCATCGCCGGTGACGAGGACGCCGCGACGGCCATCGCGGAGGCGTTCGCGGACCGCAAGAGCAAGCGGCTCACCGTCAGCCACGCGTTCCACTCGCCGCACATGGACGGGATGTTGGAGGACTTCCGCCAGGTGGTGGAGGGCCTGTCGTTCGAGGCCCCGCGCATCGCGGTCGTCTCCAACCTGACCGGCGCGGTCGTCTCGGACGAGATGGGTTCGGCGGCGTTCTGGGTGCGGCACGTGCGGGAGGCCGTTCGCTTCCTCGACGGCGTCCGCGCCTTGGAGGCTGCGGGGGTCACGACGTTCGTCGAGCTCGGGCCGGACGGCGTGCTGTCCGCGCTGGCTCAGGACTGCCTGACCGGTGACGCGGACGTTGCCTTCGTACCGGCCCTGCGCGCAGGACGTGCCGAGGCTGACTCCGCAGTCGCTGCCCTTGCCGTGGCTCATGTGCGGGGTGTGGAGGTGGACTGGTCCGCCTTCTTCGCCGGTACGGGTGCCGGGCGAGTGGAACTGCCGACGTATGCCTTCCAGCGCCAGCGCTACTGGCTCCAGACGACGGGCGCGGCACGGAGTGGCGTCGGCTACGACGTGGACTCCCGATTCTGGGACGCGGTGGAGCGTGAGGATCTCGCGTCGCTCGCCGGGACGCTGGACATGGAGGACGAGAACGCCTGGGGGACGGTCCTGCCGGCCCTGTCGGCGTGGCGTCGTGGCCTGCGGACGCAGTCGGAGGTCGATGCCTGGCGCTACCGGGTGTCGTGGAAGCCGCTGACTGTGTCGGCCGGGGCCGTGGCCGGCGAGTGGGTCGTCGTCGCGCGTGAGGACGAGTCCTCAGCCGAGGCCGTGGCGGACGCGCTGGCTGGAGGCGGTGCTGAGGTCCGGCGTGTGGTTGTCGAGCCGGGTATGGATCGTGCTGCTCTGGCGGGGCTGTTGGCCGATGCGGGTGCCGTCGCTGGTGTGGTGTCGTTGCTGGCGCTGGATGAGGCTGCTGGTGTTGTGGCGTCTG